>JAOAAA010000001.1 GCA_026419115.1 Gemmataceae bacterium | reverse complement strand
GGAGATGTGTATAAGAGACAGGATCCATACTGCTCAACCGAGATGCTGCTTGAACCCCAACAAAATGCTGCTTGAACCCCAACAAAATGCTGCTTGGCCCAACCAAGATGCTGCTTGAACCCAAAGAGGATTACGCCCTTCCGCCAAAGTTTTGGGTGAAGAAGAGTCGGCCCGAGGAATCGGCTCGAACACTCACACCGATTTCGGTGAAGTTCGCGTTCAGGATATTGGCTCGATGTCCTGCCGAGGCCATCCAGGCGTTCATCACCGAAACGGCATCGCGATAACCAAAAGCGATATTCTCGCCCCAAGTGATGGAACGAGTAAACTCCATGTAGCCGGCTGCCTCTAATCGATCGCTGACCAATGGTTGATAGGTACCGTACAGATTGTGTTGGTGAGCATTGTAAGGTCCCAACATGGGAGACAATCGGGCCATATCCAACGAGTGAAGATCGGCAGCATAGTTCAACGAGGGATTCACCCGCAAGGGCGCCAATCCGCGCAGTTGCCTTTCGCGATTGACCAAGGCGATAATTTCGTTCTCGATCGTCGAATTGCCCAAAGTCGGTGTGGGACTGCCCTGAAAAATTCGGTTGCTCCCCGTTCCACCATCGAGCCGATCGTTGCCGGCTCCGCCGTAGATCACATCGTTACCGCCGCGACCGTAGATCACATCGTTGCCGAAGCCCCCGTAAATGGTATCGTTCAAATTCCCTCCATAAATGGTATCATCGCCGAAGCCGCCATAAATCGTCGTGTTTTTCTGCACCGAAGTATCAATCACAATGCGATCGTTTCCCCCCAAGGCGGTCACGACAATATGGGAAACCGCATTCGCATTGAACCTTCGCCCCGCAGCCAGAATCCAGCTTCCCGATTGACTAATGACGATATTATCCGTTGCTTCAGTTCCTTCGACGGTCAAGATCCCCTGATCCAGACGAGCCGTCAAAACAACAGCAGGACAAAGTCGCGGATTGAGTTTTTCGAGTTGAAGGGAGATCATTCACAAACATCCTTGTTAATGGATAACTGCATGAACAGCTAACCAACTGAATCGGGAGCTGCCCCATTATAACCGATCTCGACTACATTTGAAGGGAAAATTCCGGTGCGTGAATTCCAGAAGATCAGAAATATCGGAGGCTCAGAACATCGGCTATCTCGGAAAATGGGAAAGTGGTTGTTTGGAATGATTGGTGAAGCGGATCAGACATTTCGATTTCCGACCTTGAAATGACATGGAAAGTTTGAGAAGATAGGTTAACTTCTTCTTTCGATTCAGTAGGTTGTTTATGCCTGACGATTTTCATCAAGGCTCCTTATTCTCCGACGATATTGTACGGGAAAAAAACAATCATCCTCCCGATGACCTTGCTCCTCGAACCCCTGATGGGGAACTTCCGTTTTCAGAGGCAGATTCTGCCAATCTCAATTCCCTTGAACCTACTGAAGAAGAACTCTCTTCCGAGGAATTGATCGAGGAATCAACGGATCTATTCGATGAGCAGAGTCTCTCCTCGCCCCTTGCTGAATCGAGAATCGTCACAGCGACTGAGCGAGCCAATCTAACGGTGCAGGAAATGAACTTGGGGGCCGTCCTCGGAGCTGCGATAGGTGATGCGATGGGTCACCCTACCGAGTTTCTTACTTCCTTTGAGGCGATTTTTGAGCGTTATGGGCCTCAAGGTGTTCAGGGCTACGAGCTGTATCAAGAACAAGAGGATGGCACTACCTTTGCCCCTTTCACCGACGATACCCAGATGGCGGAAATCGTCTTACAAACATTAGTGAATGGAACAGACGATCTCGATAAGACCATGACGGAAATGGCCTCGGGATTCGTTCAATGGTATCGGAATCCCAAAGGGGGTCACCGCGCGCCCGGAAATGCGTGTATTAGTGGTTGTCTCAAGTTGGAACAAGGCGTGCCGTGGAATCAAGCGGGGGGAGCAACTTCCGGTGGCTGTGGCTCGGTGATGAGAGCGTATCCTTTTGGATTAGTCTTTGCGAACGACCTCGAAAAGGCCGAACATTGGGCAGTGGAACATTCCAAGTTAACGCATCGAGACCCAATTGCTTTGGCATCGTGTGCGGCCATGGCGATTGGCATGGCTTTGATTCGTCAGAAAAAAGAAGTCGATTTTGTGGTCTCCGAAATGGTGGCGGCAGCCTGTCGGTACTGTGCCAAGACGGCCGCGATGATCGCCACGGCCATCCATGAAGCGCGGACGGGGGTTTCACCTCGTGTGACACTCACACGGCTTGAAGGTTGGGCCGCTCATGAAGCCATCGCCGCTGCGGTCTATATTTTTTGTCGCCACCCCAACGATCCCGTTCGCGCCATCCTTGAAGCCGCCAATTCGCCGGGGGATAGCGATAGCATCGCCACGCTCGTGGGGGCGATGGTCGGTTGTCGCTGCGGGTTGGCCAGTTTCCCCGAGCAATGGGTGACCGATCTCGAACGAACGGACGAACTGCAAGAATTGGCCAAACAAATTCCTACCTAGAGCGATTCTGGGGAAAGTCCAGCAGTGACTTAATTCAGTAGTGTTCTTTTTATCTGGATGCTCCGAGTGAGTTTCTGGGCGATCTAGCCATCTTGAGCTTGCTCTAATTGTTCAAGGTGGCCACGCGATAAATGAACTAGGCTGCGAGACCAAGGCCAAATAACAGAATGGCCTCGATGATGATCCGCGTGACATGGTGATTTTTTGCCGGATTCATCGATTGATTGACGGGGGTCATCGCTGCTGCTGATTCCCGAGGTGGGTTTTCAGAGCGAATGGGATTGGGTCGATTCGGCTCATTCAATGGTTCGGAAGGTCTGCGTCCGGGTAGAGCAAATTGTTGCGGGCTGGGAACCGTCGTGGCAGGCCGAGGGGCTGTCTGCACCGTATCGCCTAGTTTGGCAGTTTCCGTCATTGGGCGAGTGGGATTCGGAGCCGGCGGAAGAACCGCTGAACCCAAAAGAGATTGGGCCCGAGGTTGCTCAAAAAACGGTGGGGTCATCGATGCCGAAGAACCACTCGGTTTAGGCATCGACGTTTGGCTGCCACCGCCCCCCCCCTCAACCTTTGTCATAGCGGGGATGACCATTCGACCGGAACGCTGCAATAATTCGGCCCGAAGAATCGCCGAGTCTTGTCGAAAACTTCCCGACATCGAGCCAGACATTCCTCCCATAGCGCCCCCTTCCCGAGCCGCCGGACTAAGCAGGGGCATTTCATCTTCAGGGGGGGGGCCAATCGGAGTTTGGACCAAAGGCAACAGCGCTTCGTAAAGTTCTGCAGGAGATTGGAAGCGGGCCTTCAAATCCTTGGCCATCATCTTTTCAAGAACGGCTGCTAATTCCGGAGACACATCGGGGCGCAGGGTGCGAATCGGAACCGGATTCTTGGTTTGATGGGCAATGAGTTTTTGTGAGATCGTCCCATCTGGGAAAGGGGGATGCCCAGCGAGAAGGAAATATAGGGTCGCCCCCAGCGAATAAATATCGGCCCGAACATCCACATCGTGACTGTTCACGGTTTGTTCCGGAGCCACATAGTCGGCCGTACCAAGAACCGATTTTTCATCGTATTTCTTGGTGAGCATGTCGTCATCGCTGTGATAAAAACGGGCCAACCCCATATCGAGAATTTTGGCGATCCCGTAGCGATCAATCAAAATGTTACCGGGTTTAATATCACGGTGAACGACCCCCACGCGAACCGCATGATCCAGCCCCTGAGCCGATTGCCAAATGTAATGAGCTGCACGATTCGGGTCCATTGGCCCTTTCTTTTTGACGATCTCCAACAGGCTGGAACCATCAACATATTCCATCACCAAGAAATGGAGATTGCCATCTTGATCAATATCATGTGTGCGAACAATGTTGGGATGATCTAAAGCGGCCGCAGCCCGAGCTTCCCGATAGAATCGCCCCAAGGCAGCAGGTTCTTCGGCCTTCGCAGGGGGCAACACCTTGATAGCTACTCTTCGGCGCATGTACATATGCTCGCAAAGGAAAACTTGCCCCATTCCGCCGAAGCCGATCCGTTCGAGCAGTTTATATTTCCCGATCGTAAAGCCACGCCATTTGCCCAGCATGAATTGCTCGGCTTGGAAATAGGTCAAAAGCCCATCCCGAACCATGGCCCCTGCCAACTTGCGAGTATCCGAGGGGACAGCACCGGTCTGACGGAGTTTTTCTAAATAGGCTTCGAGTCGGGGTTCATCAATCATCCCGCTTTTGCGGATGAGTTTCAACAGATCGTCTGGAGTTGCAGGAGCAGGCATCGCACTAGGCCCACGAAGAAAAAACAGTCGGCTAGTCCCCACCAGACCAGCACGTTTCATCAACGATAATATAAAATAGATTTCAGGGGAAGGGGAATGATTTTTCATCCGAGGGCGTAGATTTCCAGAACTAAGGTGTTGTTATCCGACTTAGTTTCTGGTTAGCCTTTACTTTTTGATGACATTAGACAAACCACCCAATCTACCCCATTCGTCCATTTTCGCTTAACGAAGGATTGTAACTATCCTACACGGCCAGACAAGTTCAGCAAGTGGAGAATACCCTACCCCGTGGGAGGTGGTGCGATTATTCTTCATAATCTCATATACCCGATTGCCTCACGATTATCTTCGTTCATAGAGGTTACCGGGAAGCCGACGAATCAGCTTTTTCATTTCCAACATCATGAGCTGGCTCGTCAATTGATTGATGGGTATCTCCAACTCTCGAGCAATGAAGTCAGCATGTTTGGCTTCCGTGAGAAATTGCCAAATCTTTAGGAGGTCCGGCGTCAGTCCGACCGGTTCGGATAGCCCCGAAGAAGAAATCGGCTTTTGAGATGCCGCTTCGGCGGGAGGTTCCCCCGAGTAAGGCGTTTCGGTGAAGAGTTCCTGTTGCGTGAGACGAGCCGGCGTCTCGGGCATGGGAATGCCTTGAAGGTCTTCGAGCAGATCGTTCACATCGCGAATCAATCGAGCACCTTCCCGAATGAGACGAAGGCATCCCCCGCTATGGTAACTGTCGGCATTTCCGGGTACGGCAAAGACTTCTCGGCCTTGCTCAAGGGCATGTTTGACCGTAATCAAGGCCCCGCTTTTTTCGTTGGCTTCGATGACAACGGTGGCCCGAGTTAAGCCCGAGATTATCCGATTGCGGGTGTGAAATGTTCCTTTCTGAGGGGATTGTTTCAATGGCGATTCTGAAACCAAACACCCCGAAGCACAAACGTCTTCTCCCAGTTGTTTATGTTCCGGAGGATAAATACTCGCCAGCCCATTCGCTAAAACCCCAACCGTTTTCCCTCCCGCTTCGAGGGCACCGCGATGAGCTGCGGCATCGATCCCTAAGGCTAATCCCGAAACCACCAGCCAGCCCGCCCGTGCTAATCCCGAGGCGATTTTTTCGGCCATCCTTTTCCCGTAAGAGGTACAATTCCGCGAACCCACAATCCCCACCGCATTGCTGTTGAAGGTTTCTAATTCCCCCTTCTTGTAAAGTAGGTGAGGCGGATTGGGGATCGTCCTGAGTGCAGGAGGATAAGCCGGTTCGCTAAGCATTAACAATTTGACACCAAGTTGTTCGGCCAGACGAATTTCCTCGTCGGGTTCGCTTGAGGACATCGCCTGAGCAAAGGCCTTCGCTGTTTTCTCTCCCAAATGAGGGATCGAGAGCAACTCATCTTCTTGGGCCAAAAGGGCTTTCTCGTAAGAACCAAAACGATCCAAAAGTGCTTGAGTGAGACGAGGGCCGATCCCTGAAATCAATGAAAGGGCCACCAGTGATCGAAGCTCTGAGGGCATGATAGATGAAAGGGAAAGGTGATCGAAAAAATTAGGCGTTTTGCGTCACGGGTTTAGCAGGATTTGCACCACCACCGGTCAAGGGGCTATGCGGACGACCTTCCCCAAGCATTAGCAGCAACGGGCTGGCAATATAGATTGAAGAGTAGGTACCGACAATCACTCCGACGACCATCACGAAGGCGAATAGGTGGACCCCTTCCCCCCCAAAGGCATAAAGTACGAACACAACCAAGAAGGTAGTTAACGAAGCGAGAATCGTTCGCGACAAGGTCTGATTCACGCTTTGGTTAATCATCTCGGGAGTGAGGATTTCCGCCTTACCACGGACTTCCTTAATTCGATCGAACACCACGATGGTATCGTTGACCGAGTAACCCACCAAAGTCAGCAACGCGGCCACGGCAGGAAGGTCAATCTTGAAATCTTTCAGTCCCAACCATGGGCCGAGAATGGGAACATCGTACAAGTAGTGGCAAACGGCGATCGCTCCGAGTGTGAAGCACAGGTCGTGAATGAGGCACACCACCGCCGCGGCCCCGAAGGTCCAGTTCCCGAAACGGAACCACAGATACAACAGGATGGCCATCCAGCTCGCCAAAATGGCCCAGAAGGCACGGTTCCGAGTTTCGCTGGCCAAGGTCCCGTCGAACGTTTCTAAGCGTTCTGCTTGAGGGGTGGCACTAAAGTTATTACTGGTCTGTTTCAGGACGAGGTCCACTGCGTTATCTGCAACGTAGGGGGCATTCTCGGAGTTTTTGTTAATGAATAAGTCGAGCTGGCTGTAGCGACCATCTTGGTCTGGTTCAACATCCTGAGGTCGAACCAGACTGAAGGCATCGGCTGCCACCACATCATTACTGAGCACCTGACGGAACTCTCGTTCGAGAACCGTTCGCGCGGTGGAAAGGCTCGCGGGAGGATCAAATTTCAGCACCCACTTATTCGGGAGTTTTTCGTAGGTCATTTTGGTGGTTTCGAGCTGATCGCCGAACAAAGCCGTAATCATCGCACGAACCAGTTCGGGTTCGCGTTCGGTGGTCCGGATCGTGAAATAGCGGCTCGTGGTACTGAGGTTATCGCCACGGAATTCCTGTTCAACGGACCAATCCACCAGTTTCGAGGCCCGCCGTTTAATCTCCTCCTCACGGGCTTGCTTGGTTCCCCCTGCGGGGACGTTGGCAAGGCTGACCGTGATGGGGTTCATGTTCGCATAAGTCAGGACGAATTCATTTTGCTTTTCGCCGACCTCTTCAACACTCTTCAGGTCTAACTTCTGGGCTTGAGATTCGTCGCTGAGTTTCTTCCGCAATTCTTCGATGGTCACAGCTTCTTTCAATTGTCCACCGTAAACCGTACCACCGATGAAGTCGACGTTCAACCCGCTACGGCCCCGAGCCAAGAACAGGGCCAAGCCCATCAGAGTGATGATTCCCGTAAGGGCAAACATTTGGTTGCGAATCTTCATGAAGTTGATATTGGGGCGGCTGAACAGTCGTAGCATTCGCAATTCTTTCAACCATCCTTTGGCTTGCCAGTACTCGAAGATTAAACGAGTCATGTACAAGGAGGTGAACAGCGAGATCACTAGGCCGACGGTAAGAGAAACCCCGAAGCCTTTCAATTGGTCATTACCCACGGCATAAAGCACAATGGCAGTGAAGATACTGGAAAGGTGAGTATCGATAATGGTCGGTAAAGCCCGATCGTAGCCGTTACGAAGTGCCGTGATGAGGTTTTGGCCTCGATCACGCTCTTCACGAAGCCGTTCATAAATCAGCACGTTGGCATCGACCGCCATCCCTAGGGTCAACACAATCCCCGCCAATCCGGGCAGAGTGAAGGTCGCATTGACACCGACCATAAAGCCGATGGTGAGAATCAGGTTGGCTAACAAGGCAATCGTCGCCACTAAGCCTGCGAAGCGATAGTAGAAGCACATAAAGGCCAGCACGGCAAAGAATGCCAGAACAATGGCAATGGTTCCGCTACGGATGGTATCGGCCCCGAGGGTCGGCCCGATTGTGTTTTCGCTCACGGGTTGGGGTTTCAAAGTGGCAGGCAAGGCACCAGAACGCAACAGGTTCACGAACTGATCCACATCTCGTTGCGTGAAGCCCCCTGTGATAATCCCCGAGCCGCCAATCCGGCTGTTCACCGTGGGATGCGAAATCAATCGGCCATCAAGCAAAATGGCTAATTGACGACGGAAGCCATCGCTGGAGGGGGTATTTCGACCGGTCACAATGCTGAACTGATCGGCCCCACGACGATTGAAAGAAAATCCCACGGCCGGCGAACCACCATCCCCTTGCGAAGGATAGGCATCGACACTGATCGCTCCGCCCACCTTGACGGAATCTTCCGGCGAAACCCGAGTGAGAGCAAAGTATTCGTAGACCTTTTTCTCGTTCAATTGTTTGTCAGAACTCTCTGCCTTGCGGGAGTAAAAAACGCCACCCCCAAAATTCAGGATGCCATTGTTATCCCGACGGGCTTTCGCGAATTCGCGCCATGCTGCAGTCCCTTTGCCCTCGATGGGTTGGTTCTGAGCTTCGGCCTCGATGGCATCCCGATTTTGTGCGGTACTCAGTTGATGTTCCGCACGATAATGAATCCCCACTTCCACCCATTCATAGCGGACTTCTACAGCAGTGCTTCCGTTGGCTTTGACCAAATAGGGTCGCGAGCTACGAAATTCGGGCGGACGTCCTTCGAGAGCATTTTTGGCGAGAAGGTCTTTGTTGGCAGGATTTTTGATGAAGTCGATCGCATCGTTAATGCCTTCGCTATCATCCAAGTTGTTGGCAAGGATTCGGAATTCGAGAGAACCAACTTGTTTGACCAATTCCTTAATCTCATCGACATCGGAGGCAGTCAACTTCGAGTTATCTTTGCCAATGGTTCCTGTCGGCAGGATAATCTCAACACGGGTATCACCCAAGGGACGGATGACCACGTTCCGAATGTCACTGGGATCAATCCGACGTTTGAGAGATTCCGCCAAGATATTATCGGCCTTGGCTCGTCCTCCTTCGGTGATGCCCGAGATACGGGAAAGCTCCTGATCCACTTCGTAAACGAGGATGGTCCCCCCCGCCAAGTCGGTACCGAGCTTAAACCCGCCTAGGCCTTGTTGGTATTTCCAAAAGGCGTTCCCGACCAGATAGATCGCTATCAGGATGGGGATCAAACAAATGATCGTCCGTGTCCGAAAATTACGTTGCATTTCTCACACCTATGACACAGTGAATCCTGCTGATACAGGAGCACCGAAATTAACTTTGATTTTCGAGCTAGCTGGCTTGGGAGGATTCGTCTTCCGCAGGGGTCACCTTCACAATCGAACTTTTCAACACTCGGATTCGGGTTCCCGAGGTATCATCCACACGAAGGGTCACTTCATCCTCACCCTCTTTAATGGCCATCACCACGCCAATAATTCCGCCGGAGGTCACTACTTTATCATTTTTCTTGAGCCGGCTTAATAGATTTTGTTGTTCTCGTTTCTGCTTGGACATCATCCGCAAAAACAAGAACATGACCACCCCCATGAGGATGAACGGAACATATCCGCTCCAACTGGGTTGACCCTCTGGCTGGGCTTGTGCGAAAAGGGCTAGGCCAAAATTCATGTTAGACACCTAAAAAACGATGTTCTCAGCAAATTCAAAAACGGCATCTTACGTATTCGACTGCCATCGGGCAAGACGTTCTTGATGAAACTGGGCAAACCGCCCCTGTTCCAAGGCCTTTCGGGCGCCCTCCATCAATCGAAGATAATAAGAGATATTATGCAAACTTAGCAGAATTGGCCCTAGCATCTCTTTACTGCGGAAAAGATGATGCAGGTACGCTCGGCTGAAGTTCGCGCAACAATAGCAAGGGCAACTGGACTCGAGGGGCTGCGAATCTCGCTTGTGAATGGCATTTCTCAAGTGTAACATGCCCGAATTGGTAAACGCCGTCGCATTTCTACCGTTACGAGTCGGCATCACACAATCAAACATATCAATTCCCGAGGCAATGCCGACCAATAAATCTTCTGGGCGGCCGACCCCCATTAAATAGCGGGGTTTTTCCGGAGGTAAAGTATCAGCACACTCCGGTAGCACCGCGTGCATGGCCTCGGGAGATTCACCGACGCTAAAGCCCCCTAACGCATAGCCCGGAAAATCCATCGCTACCAAGGCCGCCGCACATTCTTTTCTTAGCCCTACGTCCAGTCCCCCTTGGGTAATCGCGAATTGAACTTGATCATTCCGCGTATGAGCCTGCCGACAGCGTTCTGCCCAAAGAATCGAGCGGCGGACGGCCTCACGACGGGTCTGATCACTGGCATCGGCCGGTGGGCATTCGTCCAAGACCATGGCAATGTCTGAACCCAAATTCTCTTGAATTTTCACGGCCCTTTCGGGGGTCAAATCGAGGATCGTGCCATCAATATGCGATCGAAACCGGACACCTTGATCGTTGATATTGCGAATATCGGCCAAGGAAAAGACCTGATAGCCTCCCGAATCGGTGAGAATCGGTCGATCCCATCCCATGAATCGGTGCAATCCCCCCTGCTCAGCGATAATCTCGTCACCCGGTCGCAGTGCTAAGTGATAGGTATTACTCAAGATGATTTGGGCGCCCACATCGCGGACCATCTGCGGCGTGAGACCTTTGACGGTGGCTTGCGTGCCGACAGGCATAAAAATCGGGGTTTCCACAACCCCATGCGTCAAAATCAATTGCCCGCGTCGGGCTCGACCTTCTGTTTGCTGGATGCTGAATTTCATCGAGTTTGCTGGATGTTGAATTTCATCGAGAATGATTCGGGAAGATTCATTGATACGGGAAAATCAAATGATTCAGGGAATAAGCAGCATCAGAAAGCATTTTAAGAGCATACTTAACTCAAGCAGGAAACAAAAAATAATCTCAGGGGCGTTAAGAATAATCTCAGGGGCGATAAATTCGTTGTGAATTTTGAGATACCTTCATCATGAAACAGGCATCGTTCATGGGAAGGCACCAAGTCAACGACAAAGCCTGCCTGATAGGGGGTTTAGGGCAGGCTTCGTCATTGAGCAAGAAAAATACAGACGAAGCCTATCTTATAAGGGATTCAGACGCAAGATTTGTTCTCAATCTCCCCGCAAGCGTAGCCCCAGTTGCGCCAACTTATCTTTTACCTCATTCAATGAGGTTACACCGAAGTTTTTGGCATCTAGGAGTTCCTCTTCACTTCGGGAAATGAGTTCCCCGATAGTGTGAATCCCCAAGCGGCTCATACATTTTCGGGACCGGACCGACAGGTTCAACTCGCTCACGGAACGATTGAGCTTTGCTTGCTCTTCAGGAGAGAGCGTTTGGGCAGGTCGGTAGCGCTGTTCATAGCCCGAGCTGGAAGCCCCCCCCCCTTGCAGAGATTGCCCGATTGAAAGGCCATTATCCTTCATCATTTTGCGAATCTCTTCGAGAGATGTTTCCCCAAAATTTTTGCTAGCGAGCAAGGCCTGTTCCGAGATACGAGTCAAATCCCCAAGGGTGCGTATCCCCATTTTCTTCAAGCAATTTCGGCTTCGGACCGAAAGTTCAAAATCGGACACGGAGATCGACATTACTTGTTGAAGTTGAATATCGCGGGTTTCGTCATCGGGGCTATAGAATTGGGTTTGGCTTGCTTTAGCATCTTTTAGGAAGAGCCGCGCGCGTTCATCAGTGGGATCGGCTTTCAACAGGCGATCGAAACACTCCGAGGCTTTGTCGTAACGTTCGTTGTCCTCGTAAAGAATCCCGAGATTATTGAGCACTCCCTTCGGAACGGGGGGATATTTTAGGCAACGTTCATAAAGGCTAATGGCCTCATTATCGTTCCCTGCCTGATCGTTGAAATAAGCCAAGCGGAACAACGCACCGGTATGACCCTGATCCAATTCTACGGCCCGTTCTAGGGCTTTGACGGCCCCAGCTCGATCCCCTTCGGCTTCGAGTAAACCCGCTTTTTGAAAGTGGAATTCTGCCGAGTAACTACTGAGGTCTTCCAATTTCTTCAGGGATTCTCGGGCAGTGGACAATTCTCCTCGTTGACGATAAATTCCCGCACGTTGTAACTGCACTTGTGGAGCGGAGTAACCCGATTTTTCGGCCAGATCAAATGCCTTGAGGGCTTCATCATAATGGGCACGGTTTGCCAAGGCTCGCCCCAGATAAAAATATCCCAAGGGGGCTTCCACATGCCTTAAATGCTCGATAGCCTTTTCCATGTACCCCAAGAAATAGCTCGTGATTCCAATTTTGAGGTGAAGTTTTTTGGCAAGGGCAGGCGGCGCCGTTTCTAATTTTTTGATCAGTTGTTCGTTCGCATCTTTGAGCGACTTAAACTGATTTCCCCCTTGTGCCAGACCTTCCCGAAGTTTCGAGACGGTACCGGCATCACAGTCTTCACGCTCTACCATTAATGCTTTAAGATCGATCGTGGCATCCACAAGCCACACCCTCCGAATTGACCCTCTTACTGTAACGAATAGGTAATTATAGAAAAATTGCTCAAGTGTTGACAAGAGGGGGGCTTTCCACACCGATAACCCGAGTGGTTCTGGTTCTAAGGTTCCGTCTCTCTTTCTAGAGCTATGAGCGGTGCGTAGGGAACTGCAAACCGTGGTGGTCCATTCCGTTTCCCTTGTAATCCCCTTATCAATCGTTTGTATACCTTTTATTAAATGGTTGAATCTTCGATGACTCCGTTTTTTAGAGGCCTATTATGAAAATATCCCTCCCCCTTGGGTTTCTCTGCATTTTAATCCTTTTCTTGACCCTGAGGGACGAACTGTATCCCCAGACGGTGACCGATCTGACGAAAATTCAGCAAGAGGCCGAGAAAGGGGACAAAGTCAGCCAATACAAATTCGCAACCCAACTACTTGCCGGTCTGAGCGTAGCCGGCAAGGGCAACGAAAAGGTCGAAAAGGAGGCGATTCAATGGCTCAAAAAATCGGCCGAGCAAGACTATCCCGAAGCGGTGCAACTGTTGGGATTATTTTACTCGACGGGGAAACATGTGGAATACGATGCCAAACAGGCAGCGCAGTGGTTTGCCAAAGGGGCCAAGCAGAATTATGCTCCTTCGTTAGTAAGTTTGGGAAAGTACTATCTCAGCGGTACGGGAGGGGTCGAAAAAAACGAGAAAGAAGCCCTGAACCTATTTCAAAAGGCCGTGGAATTGAAGTCGGTCGAAGCCGAGTACGAAATCGGTCGGATGTATGCTCTGGGTCTTGGAGTGAACAAAGATATTCCCACAGCGATAAAGCATCTGAATTCCGCTGCGAACCAAGCCAACAATAACGCTGCTTTTGATCTGGCGATCCTATATCTAAAAGGGGTCGAGGTCGAAAAAGACCTGAAAAAGGCCAACGAACTTTTGCTGGCAGCGGCCAATCGGAATCATGTGCCGGCCCAATATCAATTGGCGTTGAATTATCAATTCGGCTTCGGAATCGAGAAAAACCCTGCCCGCGCTGCTATGTGGAATCGTCGTGCGGCCGAGGAGAACTTTGGCCTAGCCCAATATATGCTCGGGGTCGCCTACGCGAATGGGCTAGGAGTCACAAAAGATTTCAAAGAGGCGGCCAAATGGCTCCGCAAGGCGGCCGATCAAAAAATACCCGAAGCTCAGTTCACTTTAGGCGTCCTTTATGAACAAGGGCTTGGTGTCACTAAAGATGAGGCCGAAGCGATTAAACTTTATCGCCAAGCATCCGAACAAGGCAACGAAAAAGCCAAGGAAGCCTTGAAACGCCTGAAGAAATGAAATGCTTATTTCATGGTTCTCGACACCTTAGCGCGATCAGTCGCAGTATCGATTCTACTGCTTTCCTCGGACTTGGGAGATATTTGAATTGCTTTCCAACTTGCATAGGGACGCTATTTCTTCCCTCCCACGCTGCCCTTGTCAGGCTCAGCTAATTTCTCCAAAATCGATGGATTTTCTGTCATGAATGCCAATGTTTCCTTGTAAAACCTATGTCACAGTGAATGTGATTTCTCTCGGTTTGAAGAGAGAAAACCAAATTCATCCAGAGGATCAACGTCATGCAGGGTATGGTCCGTTTTTACGATCAAAAAACTCGACGAGTGATTAACATC
The DNA here is from genome assembly GCA_026419115.1 of Gemmataceae bacterium. Classification (GTDB taxonomy): domain Bacteria; phylum Planctomycetota; class Planctomycetia; order Gemmatales; family Gemmataceae; genus SKW135. The sequence continues at coordinate 91,658 of JAOAAA010000001.1, read as the reverse complement.
CCTGAAACCGAATTAACTTCTGAATCGAAGAAAGTCCAGATCGAGGGTATCGAAGGAGAGGTTTGGATTAATCCCACGAAAGAACTGCCCTCGTTCAAACCAAATCGCCCGATAAAATGGTCCTCGCTTGAACAAAATCTCTCAAGCCACGATAAGATTGAAATAGTCCTTCCCAAGCTCACAATTCGCGTGACAGACGTGTGTTCTTCTCGCATGGTGAATCAGGATCACGAGGTACATCATGAGAATTTTCCAATACCCAATTGGCGGAATTTGCTTCGCTTGGTTATGATCTTTACCAAGTTGATTCCAAAGGAAACTTGTCCTCATCGCCAACTCGAAATTTTTCTTTGCCTAATGACTTGCCATATTTCTAATCCCGATACTATTTTGCAGGTTTTCAAATCGGAAATCCTCAGCGAAGAGGAGATCAAAGCGATTGCCCAAAAATACTTCGAGTCACATTTTTCTGACACATGATGGACTTTATTCGTCGGCTTTGAGGAGCCATTTTTGGGCAAAGGCCACTGCCTGTTTCCGATCCTCATCCGTCACCTTGTGAGCGATCCCTTTATTAATGCGAATCACTAATTTCTCTTCACATCGAGCATTTTTGTAGGCCTTTGTCGCGGCATCCATGGCCAGTTTGGCCCCTTCGATCGGACAGTTTGGATCGAGTTCTCCATTGGCGATAAACAGGGGACGACCGACGAACAAAGGAAGAAGATTCGGACAATCAAAATCGTCTAGAATGCCCGGAATTATTTTATTCCAAAGGGCACGGCAGACCTTTTGATTCACACGATCTTCGCCAAGGTCCTTGGCGGCGGCTTCATGTGCCGCTTTGATGGTGTTGGCTCGGCCCGCCCATTGATCATTCTCTAAGCTCCATTTGAAAGATTGTACCGCGATCAATGGAAGGGCCACCGCGACCCGATCATCAACCGCAGCAGCCAAATAGGTTTGAATTCCCCCCATGCTGATTCCCAACATGCCGATTCTTTTCGCATCGACATCGGGGCGTTTTTCGAGATAATCGAGCACTCGCCACAGGTCCCAAACCGTGTCGTAATAAAAGGGATGTTCCTGCGCTTGACCGGCCGGCGTTTGCCATGCCTTGATGATCGCTTTCACATAGGCTTCGGCTCCTTTGGCCTCGGGCACACGGGCGCCATGGTAACGGGCATCGATCGCCACTGCAAGGAAGCCCAGTGAAGCAAATTCTTCCAGCCAACTCTCCATGCCCTCTTTATTGCCCCCCGTTCCATGAAGGAGAATCATCACCGGACGGGGAGATTTTCGCGGCTCTTTGAGCTGCACCATTCGCAAAGGAACTCGTTCGATGGTCCCATCCACTTTTTTCTCGCTGGCGATGCTGACCAGTTCGATCCGGAAATTCCCAACCTCTTGGGGGTCTTTTTCTTGGCGTGCATCCAAAGGAACTTTGGGGCGCTCGAGTTGTTTTCGGAAGGCCTCCTTCGCCTGCTCAGGAGTTAAAGGTTTTTTCTCTTGAGCGGCTAACGTGAGCGGCAATAAAACAAACGCAAGAAGAAGTCCCAATCGCATAAATCACCCCCAAAAAGTCATCTCAGGGATTGTAGGAAACCGAATCGATCGGTTCGCTAAGTTTCTGAAGCGGGACCGCACGATAAACCTGCCACGAGGTTTGATGTAAGGACGTCAGACACATCGGCCAACTTACTGAAGCGAGACCGCACTACAAGCCTGAATGTAGTTTCGCAATTTTCGATAGAGAGGGGCCATTTCCGGATGGGCCTTTTGCTCCGCCGCGATTTGTTGGCTGAGTTGATCTTTATACTTTTGCAAGCGTGTGGGGGGGACAAGAATTTGTTGTCCATCGTACAACAAGGGGTACTGTTGCGAGGAAAAAACCTCCTGAGCTTGGGGAAGATTCCAAAAGCGAATCATATCCAGCAAAATCTCGGCTTCGATCGAATCAAACGCCGGAATTAAAGGTCCAGTGGTCGGTTGACGGGGGGGGAATTCGGAAGACCCAGCCTGAGCAACCCAACGCAACAAAGGAGCCTTTTCAGGAAGTGTGGCTGTTTGAAATTCCTGTTGAAGTTCGCGGAAAAGCCCGTTGATTTCGTGGAGTTTCCTTCGGGCCTCGATGACGGAATCTGAGGTAGGCTTATCTTGACGAAGGTAAAGCATCAGGCGATCCCGTTGATCCTCATTCACGAAAGCATAAGGCCAAATGACCCCTTCTTTCGTAAGGTTTTTGACCAACCCCCGAACCAGATCGATCTCTAAAAGTTCCTGTTGCGTGCAAAAGGGAGATAACTGCGATAACCGTTTTTTATCGTTTTCGCTCAAATGGGCCGAGCTATGGTTGAGATTCCACCATAAACCCTCGCAAATGCTTTTTTCATCGGGCAATCCACCGTGTTTTTGACAGGCCTCTACATAAGCAGCAAACCACTCTACCGGTGGGGGATCACGCGGAATCGTTCGACTTTCTTTTTTGGGATACCAATAAAAGATCGTGGCCTGAACCACGAGAATTCCCAGAAGAATCAAAACAAGGAACCATTTCCATCGTCGTGCCATACTTCATTCTTAGGGAATTAACGAAGGGAAACCCACTCGGGAGAAGGGATTTTCGTTTCAGCGATTCGTTGGCGGATGGGTTGAAGCCACCGTTCCCAAATGAATACGAAGAGCACATACGGTAGCAATGCCTGTACCCCATTGAGAATCAAGTTCTGCCAGCCCACCGAAGGAGCGCCGAGCAAAAGCCATGCACCACAGAGGAGACTCGCACCGCAAAGAACGGGCATCAGAGTAGACAATAGATATTTCTGTAAAGGGATACCAAGCAGACGAATCGCTTCTCGAATCACCCAAACATTCATGAAAAGATTAGGGATAATCATTCCCCATGCGACCCCTTTGATTCCATATCGTGGCGCCAAAACGATCCCCAAAGTTAGATTGATTATTGCTTCAACACAGGCCCAGCGGGCAAACCAACGCAACTGACCTGCACCATACAAGACACGGGCTGCCACCGATTGCGCGATCAGCAAGGTCAGCACACTACTGAGGATAACCAAACTCGGATAAACCTGCTGAGCATGGGTCGGAGAACCTAACCATGTTTCTAAAAAACTCGGTCCCTGAAAAAAGAGTCCCAGCTGAATCGGCAAAATCACCCACAAGGCCAAACGGCTCGCATTGAGAAATAATCGTTGCGACTCGGCCAAGTTTCGTTGAGCATCGAAACGACTAAATGCCGTGGTAAGTGTATTGGTTGCCGAACGGGGTAATGCTTTGGCAAATTCACTCAATCGCCAAGCGATCCCAAAAAAGGTCACCTCCGGAGCCGAAAGGAAAAGCCCCACTAAAATCGGCCCCGTTTGGACCGAAGCGCGACCGGCCAGCATCAAAACAAAGGCGTTCAGGCTGTAACCTTTAATCTGTTGAAATGTTTCCCGATGAATCAACGCTCGGGAGAATTTGAGATCGCGAAGCAAAACGCTACAGACACCCGCTATGATCGCATGTTCTAACAAATTAGCACAGAACAGAATGATACCTAACCCCAAAAGGCTCGGCTGAGTTTCCATACAGATAAGGATGGCAAGCGTTTTGAGAGTCAAAACCACAATCCGAACGATGCTTTTCAAACCGAATCGACCCAGACCATCGAGAATGGAAGGAAATACACTTAAAGGAAGCGTTAACCCAAGGTTACAAGCCATGAGTATCCCAAAGAAAATCATCTCGTTTTGGGGCAACGGTTCCTGATGGGTCACACGGAGGGTAAACCAAGGAATCTCCAATGCCCCGATGAGAAAAGCCCCTCCCCCGAGTCCGGCATAAAAGGCCAAGGCAGTGTTCAAAAGGCGATTGCGGAGGGTGATTTCGCCCTGTGCCTCGTATCGGGCCAAGAAACGAACGAGACTGGCAGCCAAGCCCAAATCGAATAGGGTCAAATAGGCCAGCAGCGATTCGATAAATATCCACAGGCCATATTGAGCATCACCGAGTTTATGAATGAGAAACGGAGCCAGAAAAAAGGCAACCAAAAGATTGGCGGCAAACGCACACCAATTAGCAATGGCTCCTGTGGCCAGCCGCTTCCCTGCGACAGTTGAATCCATTCACCTAGTTTAACACAAAGATGCTGATTGAGGCAAGATGAGTCATCCTCAAAGTTTTTGGAAAGGACCCGAGGAAGTTATTTCACATCCATTTGCGTGGCCGTGAGAATTTCACCCGTCTTTTCATTCTGGACCAACGCAACCACTTTCAGACCTTTTAATTCCAACGGACGGTCTGAATTCGGGAAAGTTCTACCACCATTTTCAAATTCTTCCCAGTATTTCTTTTGACTTTCCTTCACTTTTAAAAGGTCAACCGTGGCAGTGTGTTTCAAGGCCCCATCCTTGACATCAACAGCTTCGCCGATGGGAGCACGAACCACATGATGATGGAAGCGAAGGCCGTTGCCACCCACATATCGGATGTTATCTTCGACCAGCATTAAATGAACTTTCACGTTGTCCCCTTTGGCTCCGCTCACCTCGACCGAAGCCGAGATTTTGTCCCCCTCGACTTTGACCGAGCCTGTGATTTTCGCTTCCACCGTGTCTTCCAACATCGGATCAATAATCATCCGATATTGTTTGTACTTGGCTTCGGCGTTGGCCATACCACCGCCCCCCCCTGCCTGAGCATCGCCATTGAACAAGGTCGAAGGGGTCCCCCCGACCTTACCAGGGAATAATTTTCGGTAATAGGCCATTCGCGATTCGGAATAAGAATTCGTCAAAGGATCGGGTCCGGGAATGTGCAGATGATATTGAAGAAGGATCAATTCCGAAGTTTTATAGGTTTTGATAAGTGCGTCGAAACCCACATCGGCGGCCACACACGGCGGGCATTGAGCGCCCGTGAATAGTTCCATCACTACAACCTTGTTCGCCGATTTATTCTTCCGACCTGCGTACACTTCGGGTTTGAAAGGAGGCACGGTTTTGAGATATTCTTCATCCAAACCTTTCTCAGCAGCGGCGATCAGTTCGTCGGTCTTTTTAGCGTCTTCGGTTTTCTTGTTGGCTTCCTGAGCGCTCTTGAGAAGTTTGTAGATACGAAGTTTCTTGCTCGCGGGATCGGAATCTTGAATTGTCTTCACCACCTCTTCGGCCAAGGTCAGCGAGATGGCTTCTAAACCTTTTTGTGCTACTAACGCTTCGACAGCAGAAATTTTAATGTCGGCTTCCTGACGGGGGCCATATCGGGCAGCGGCCTTATTCAAAGTTTCGATCGTGGCTTTGACATCGGCTTCCTTGGGGTCGGTCAATCCGATCGAACGAATCAGCAGCAACGCACAATCGATGGTAGCATGATTTTCAGGATTCTTTTCGATCCACTTTTTCAATTCTGGTAAGTTCCGAGCAAGGTCTTTTTTGAAGCCTTCAATTTCTTCCCGAAGTTGTTTTCTTGTTTCCTCGTCCTTTTCTCGGACCAATTTGGCTTGCGCTTGGCGAGAACGGAGTTCAATCAGATTAATATCCTTGAGAATCTCTGGAATCTCGGATTGCGAAAATCTGTCTTTGGGATCGATTTTATCGTTCTCGGTTTTCACCAAGCGAGCCCGATTCATGACCCGATCGTTCGCGATGGTACCCAATAAGGTCTCGGCTTTGGGATCCAACACCCCTTCAAAATTGTAGATCGGAGTTTTGGTTTTGAAGTCGATCCGCAGAACTTTGCCTTTGACAACCGATTCTGCAACCAAAGGATCGCCCTTAGCGGGTCCACCATCTAACACCGTGACAAACGCTTTCCCAGCTTTCGATTCGATATTAATCAGCAGTAAAGTTTGCTCCGCACCGGGAGCAACGGATACCTTTAAGAAGAAATTGCCATTGGGGATAGGAGGGTTTTCTGCCGCTTGAACAACGGCACTCAAACCCATTAAAAAACCGACGAGACCTAGTAGTTTTTTCATGTTGTTCCTCGCACTCCGAGTTATTCTGGAAGAATGAAATTCTAGCTAAATCAGAGACGTTAGTGAAGGAAAAACCTGACTAATGAGATTAGGAAAAGTTAAAAAGGAGCAATTTCGGATCGGCTGAGTCTTTCAAGAATCTATTCGACAGGAGCAAACAAGGTGGAAATAAGAGTCTTGAGTTGTTTCTCCTCGACCCGATGAATGGCCTCTTGCGGATCCAGCCAAACCCTTTGCCGCGATTTTTTTTCGGGCCATTCTGAGAGGATTTCGGGGTTCTCCATTAAGAAAACAGTGACTTGGTAGCGGGCATCGTACTTTTCATATCGATAAAACCCGATGGGTTCTTCGCGAACGGTGCCCCGTAAACCGGCCTCTTCCCATGCTTCCTGAAGGGCCGCTTCCTCGGGAGTGAATCCGGGGTCAATCCAACCTTTCGGGATGATCCAACGGCCTCGGTTCGAGGTGATCAAACATACTTTTCCTTCGAGGATTGCCAACACACCGGCTTGTTGAATCACTTTCGCCATGTCTTCTCTAGGTTGATGAACACGTTCTTTATCAATCATTTCTCGAAAAGCGAATTTCGTCAATTCTAACTTCAGGAGTTTCCGAGATTTTGACCCAAATTTTGTTCCCCTAATACATTATGATGGGCCGAAATTATGTTAGATGCATGAGAATTCCCAATCTCCATCAAATCTTCATCAACTCAGTTCAACTCAATTCGACTGAAGATAACTCAACTCGATTTGACTAGACTCAGCTTAGCTCAACGATGTCTTTATCTTGCAAAACATGATCTTTGGTCACCGACATGCCATCGAATCGTGCGCTGCCCCAAACCTTGGCCGATTTGAGATTCTCTGCAAGTTCGCTATGTACTTTTTCTGCAAAATCCAACACGGTGCCTCCGATGGGAATCGTAAACGGGGCGGTCATATCGGCGGGTTTGCCCGGTAATTTGCTATAGATGCGGATCACACCTAATAACCGATACAGTTCGGCCTTCAATTGATCCAAACCTTGACCGGTTTCGGCAGAAACTTCGATAATCCGGAACCGATTCCCCATCATCTCTTTGAAAATTTCGAGTCGCTCTTTAGCCCCTTCGACATCCATTTTATTGGCGACCACAACGGTTTTGATGTGATAAACCGACGGGTCCTCATCGACTTCGGGAAGTTGATCCACCAGAATGCGACGACGTTTCTTAAGTTGATCGATTACGACTTCTGCGGCAAACGGGCCGTCATCGTCCCCCATATCCACGACCAGTGCGACTCCATCGGCCCCTCGAGTGAAATCGGTAACGTAATTTTCGTAGAAGTCAGCCGTGATTGGCGGTAGTTCGATCAATTGAACGCGAACATCCTCAAAATCCATCATGCCCGGTACCGGTTCGCGAGTGGTGAACGGGTACAAGGCCACTTCGGGGGTGGCTTTGGTGAGTTTTCGCAGCAGGCTACTGCGACCACTATTGGGACTTCCTACTAAAACGATCTGACCGGCCCCTTGTCGAGGTATCTTGATACTTGTGGGGGATTTTTTTACAGTCGATTGGGCGACTTCGATTTCGTCGGTTAGTTCGCTAATTTTGGTCTTCAGTTGCGATTGCACTTTCTCACTAGCCTTGTGCTTCGGCAGGATCACCCACATTTTGCGCAACGCCACTAATTTCGCTTCAGGAGTTTGAGCTTTTTTGTATTCGGCTTCGGCATCGTGATACTGCGGTGGAAGATTAACAGCCATGATAAACCCCCTCATAAAAACTAGAAACCTTCAAGATAGTGCTAACGACCCTGAAATGAAAGAGCAAGGAGTTTTCCTTTGCGTTTATTTCCTTCAGGTTGGAACATCGATATTTTGGGTCGTCTGAATGATGAATGCCTCTGTTCGTATCGACGAATCAAAATTCGTGGCCGCTCTTGATACCGACAAACATCACTGTTGGCCACGTTCCGTATGGCAATCGATAAACATGAGTGATGGTCGCTCTACTCTAGGTGAATGACACCAAAGATTTTCCGTTCTCTCGAAAGACTTACCTTAAAATGGATTGGATGTACTTGTAATAATCGTCGAGATCGTACTTTTTCGCGGTGCTGTCACTGGACATATACCTAATGACGCCAAAAATTTTTCGCTCGAACCAAGGACGATCGAATAAACCAAAACACCATAAAATTCCGGTATAAGAATTGGGATCGCGTCCATCGATCGCATACTTGTTATTCAAATGTTCTAGAATCCGATAGGCTTTGAGGGGGTGATCGGTCCATTCCAAAACTTTTTTCCCCCACAGCATGCGCAAATAATTGTGAATCCGTCCCGTGACGACCAACTCTTTTTGAGCGGCATTCCAGAGCGGGTCATGTGTTTGAGCATTTTCGAGTTCCTGCAGGGTGTAGGTATACTCCCGTTCATCAGCAGTGTGATCCTGCAACGATTTATAGGCCCATGCCGGAAGCGTGCTTTGCAGATCGTAGTAGCTGGGAATTTTTTCGCCATCGACTTCATGAAATTCCACGCGACAAGGCCCATGTTGTTCGTTTCGGCGGTAATGATAGTGATAGCCGACATCACGCCAGACAATCGCTTCATCGAGGAAGCTATTGACGTTGGCATTTTTTACGAAGAAGCCTTCCCGTTTCCCACGCTGATTGAGATTGAGTTTGTCAGGGGTCCATTCTCCTTGCGAGTTCAAGGCTCGCTCGATCACTTCTTGAATCGAAATATGTCCATGCCGCAGATAGGGGCTTAAACGGCTGGCAGCGACCTTTCGCGGATGAGCGGGATGGTTTCGTTCCTCCGCATAGCGGTTCAACTTCGTTTCGATAAATTCGTTCAGAATATCCCGACCTGCGTTCGAGCCACCCTCGACTCCCTTTGGTGCAGGAACATCGTAGGCCAATTTCAAAGTTGTGAGAAATTGGGGGATCGATTGTTCCGCGTTCCACAAGGGAAACGGTGGCTCAAGTCGAGTCCGAACGGCCGGCGAAAAATCCGGTTCGCTTGCCGCCCGATGCTGCCATGCTTCCGCAAAGAGTTTATGGATTCTCGGTCGAAGATGAGCCGCCGCACTAACCGCCGCCCCAAGGAGATTCAGCGGCACAAAGCAGTTACTATCGACTGCAAAGAAAGCCACCTCGATTTGTTTTTGCAAGGCAGCAATCTGGCTAGGAACCACAAAAGTCGGGTAATCATCGGTAACGACGATACAGGCCTTTTGAGCCAATTGGCGGACGAGTCCCCGTGCCGGCCTTTCGGGGGTTTCGACATAAGGCCAATAGTTGATTCCAATTTCCTTGGCCTTCCGATAGTTATCCCGCATCCCTTCCAAAAAGAATTGATGATGCCTTGCACAGGACCAAGGATAATCGATCCGCAGACCCTCGTAGATGGCAAGGGGCTTATTCAGTTGTTTGGCCAAATGCAAGGCAAAATCAAGTGAATGATTCCGATCGAACCTCCGCGAAATTTGCATCCAATATAGAACATAGTCTCCCTTGAGATTTCGCGGGTTTTCGTTGAGCTTGCGAATACGAGCATCGTTAAAGGTTGGCATTCCTATTTCCTTGCAAATGATCCATGAGCCGCCATGACGATTCGCGAAAAGCATCGGCCAAGCACTTTCCCTGAGCCTCAAAGCCGATCCGCAAAAAGGCATCGAGAAAACATTTTCCCCAAAGGTCAATTTCTTTCTCGATTCATAAATAGACAAGATGAATCCGATTCTGCAAGTGCGCAATCTCACCAAGACGTATGGCACACGCGAGGCGGTGCGCGGTGTGACCTTTTCTATTGAACGGGGCGATTTTTTCGGCCTGCTCGGCCCCAACGGAGCAGGAAAATCGACCTTGGCTCGAATCCTATCCGGCATTGATGAACCCACTCAAGGGGAAATTTTTCTTCAGGGCGAGCCTTTCGATCCTCGTTCGCCGGAGCACAAGAAAAAGATCGGGCTGGCCCCCCAAGATTTAGCTTTGTACGAAGATTTGAGCGCTGCGGAAAATTTGTCGTTTTTCGGGCAACTCTATGGCTTGAAAGGTTCGCATCTTAAACACCGAATTCAGGCGATGCTCGACTTGGCCGAGTTGAACGGTCGGGCTAAGGATAAAGTCGCCCATTTCTCGGGGGGGATGAAACGACGCTTGAATCTCGCTGTCGCAGTGATCCATGAACCCGAACTTCTTTTCCTCGATGAACCCACCACCGGCGTCGATCCGCAATCGCGTAACCACATCTTCGAGCAAGTCAATGCCCTGCGTGATTCGGGAATGACCATCGTCTACACCAGTCACTACATGGAGGAGATCGAGACCCTGTGCCAAACCGTGGCCATCATCGATCGAGGGGAGATCATTGCCCGTGATTCCCTTCAGGGGTTGTTGGCACTTCATAAAACCCGCGTGACCGTGACCCTTAAGCAAAATGTTTCACCTTCCTTGCTTCAACAGATCGCTCAAACAACCGGTGCGATTCATGAGGGAGCCACCTTGATTTTTGAAGGAAATTCCCCTTCGGAGTTGGTCCAAAAGATTTGGCATATTCTCCAGCAACACTCGCTAGAACCCGAATCGCTTCAGATCGATTCCCCAACCCTTGAGAAAGTCTTCCTCGAACTGACACAGAAAAAACTTCGAGATTGACATGGCCCAGATATTTATCACCGGTGGAACGGGAATGATCGGTCGAGCTTTGACCCATTTTTGGCGGAAACAAGGCCACACCGTTTGGATTTTATCTCGCTCGCAACCAAAGCAAGGTGTTCTTCCAGAAGAAGGGCTTCTTCGGGGTGACCCCTGTCAGGAAGGGGATTGGCTGACCCGTTTGCGTGAATGTGAGGTGGTCGTATCGCTAGCTGGCGAATCGATCGTCAAGAAAAGTTGGACGCCCAAGCAAAAGGAACAAATTCGTCAAAGCCGAGTGCAAAGTACCGCCCTGATTGCCAAAACTTTGGCAGAAACCCCCTCGCAAGTGAAGGTTTGGCTTTCGGCATCGGGCATTGGCTACTACGGCAACTACGAAGCAAATTCGACCGAATTTATCGAGGGAGATAAGGCCGGCTCGGGCTTTTTGGCACAGGTTGCCCTCGATTGGGAAAACGCTACCCAACCAGAACGATTGAGCGGAATTCGAGTTGTCCAGACTCGGATCGGCATTGTGTTGGATCGCAGCGAGGGATTTTTGCCGATCGTTTCCCGTCCCTTTCGATATTATCTCGGGGGAGTGATTGGCACCGGTCAGCAGTGGATCAGTTGGATTCACATTCAAGACCTCGTAAGATTATTTGATTGGATCAGAGAGAATCCCGCCCTCAGTGGACCGGTGAATATCACCGCACCGCATCCGGTCACACACTGGGGTTTCTGCCAGACCTTAGCGAAACAGTTGCATCGACCATGTTCATTTCGGTTCCCACCTTTTTTGGTGAAATGTGTAATGGGAGAGAAAGCCGAACTGGCCACACACGGCGTCCGCGTAATACCGCAAAAAGCACATGAAACGGGCTTTGATTTCCGCTTCCCGACTCTCCCCGAAGCCTTGGCTGATTTACTTAGCTCTGAAACTCGCTGAAGGGAGGCGACTTCCCTTGGGTAATAATTTCTGCTATCCTCGGTTTCATCAAATCTTCTAAACTAAATTCACCTCACCCGAACTGGCTTGCTTCTACCCTATGACTCCACGCGAGATTTTGGCATTCATTCGAGAAAAAGACGTTCAGGCGGTCGATCTGCGATTCATGGATTTTCCGGGCCAATGGCAGCACTTCACGATCCCCGCCGAAAATCTGACCGAGATGACCTTTGAAGAAGGCTTAGGTTTCAACGGTTCGGGCATTCGCGGTTGGAAGGCCATCAATGAATCGGATATGTTGGTCAAACCGGTGCCCGATACCGCATTCATCGACCCGTTTTGTCGAGATGTCACCCTCACCTTACTTTGCAACATCCATGATCCGTTAACGCATGAGGATTATTCCCGAGACCCCCGTAATGTCGCTCGCAAAGCAGTCAACTATATGCGTTCGACTGGGATAGCCGATACTGCCTTTTTTGGCCCCGAGGTGCAATTTTTTGTCTTTGATAATGTGCGCTATGAGCAAGCCGCAAACCATGCCTTTTACGAAGTCGAAAGCAACGAAGGGGCTTGGAACACCGGTCGAAAGGAAAAGCCGAACCTAGGTCATAAACTCCGCTACACCGAAGGCTATTTTCCTTGCCCCCCTTCGGATGCCTCGCACGATTTACGCAGCGAGATGATGCGGCATATGGTCGCTTGCGGCCTCAAAGTGGAGTCGCATCGGCACGAAGCCGCAACGGGTGGCCAAGGTGTAGTGCAGATTCGTCATGAAGAATTGGTTTGCATGGCAGATAATGTGCTGAAGTACAAATACATCGTTAAAAATGTGGCTCGGATGCACGGGAAAACCGCTACCTTTATGCCGAAACCGATATTTAACGATCACGGCAGCGCCATGAACCTGAACGTCTCTCTGTGGAAAGGGGGTGAGAATCTTTTTGCAGGGTCTCGTTCGCCAAGTGGTCCCCGCTACTCAGGTCTTTCGGAATTAGCTTTGTACGCCATCGGGGGATTATTGCGCCATGCCCCCGCTCTGTGTGCTTTTACGAATCCCACCACGAATAGCTACAAGCGATTGGTTCCGGGCTTCGATTCGCCGATTAACCTCGCCTACAGTCAACGAAATCGCTCGGCGGCTATACGGATTCCGGTCGCTAAGCCTCGGCCGGAATCAAAACGGATCGAGTATCGCCTGCCCGATGCTTCGGCCAATCCCTATTTGACTTTTGCGGGAATGGTCATGGCCATGGTGGATGGCATCAAGAACAAGATTCATCCGGGCGATCCGTTGGATAAAGATATTTATGATCTGGGGGCCGAAGAACTCGCCAAAGTTCCCAGTACTCCCATCTCGTTGGAAGAGGCTTTGGATCATTTGGAACGAAAGCATGAATTTTTATTACAAGGGGACGTGTTCACGCCCGATGTGATTGAAACTTGGTGCCGCTACAAACGAACTCACGAGGCCGAGGCCGTGAGAATCCGCCCGCATCCCTATGAGTTCCACTTGTACTACGATATTTAGATAAATCTGAGAACATTTGTTCCGGACTCGGAAATTCACTCAACCCACAAACAAGTCTTCTACAGTTTGCGTAACTCAACACCGGCATTCTCTAGAGTCGCGGAATTGAACTCAACCCATGAACAAGTACCCTAGCCACAAATCATTCTGGATCGCGTTTCGACCGGCGAAGAAGTTTCTTCTCGATCAGTGCCTCCCGCCCTTTTTTCCCAATGAGCCGACGATTGATTTCCAATTTCCTCAGATTTTTCAATTGCGAGCTATGAGCTAAAGCCACGGCCCCTTTTTCTAAACTTCCCGAGGTGGTAAGAACATTCAGATATTTTAGCTGACTGAGGTAGGGACTTTCTGACAAGGCGATGAGGACTTGATTGTTAATTGGATTAAAGGAGATGTTTAAGTGGGTCAACTGGCTGAGGTTGGGACTGTTGGCTAAAGCGATCAGCCCTTCAGGTGAGATATTGGTCCTGCTCAAATCCAGAGATTGTAATTGAGAAAAGAAAGGATTGGTGCTCAACATTAAGGCACCTACCTCCATGACGTTATTTCCGGTCAAGTCAAGAATCCGCAAATTCCCAGCTTGGGAATGAGTTACCAGATGATAAATCGCAAAGCTATCGAGATGATTATGACAAAGGGACAAGGCCTCCAGCCCCTTCCAACAGGAAGTCGAAGGCAAAAGCAGAGCATGATCCCGTACCAAGAAACAAGCGTTTAACGAAAGATGAGTCAGGTTGATCAATGTGGGGTTGTTCAAAATCGCAGCCAATGTGTCTGCCGAGAAGCGATTTTCCGAAAGGTCCAATCGGGTCAGGTTATAAAAAAATGGGCCTCTCGCAAAAGCTCGAAGTTGATTCGAATCAAAATGCCTCGTGGCCTCGAAGCGAGTCAGATTCAACATCCGAGGATGATTCACCAGTTTGGCGACCGCCTCAAAATTTAGGCGATGTGTGGCACGAAATGAGAAACACCAATCCCAAGGGAGCGTGTGCCAACGCCCCGTTGGAGAGGAAATGTCCACGTTCCGAAAATGGTTGATCTTGAAATGCGACGGGAAACCACGAAAAAAAAGCCACGACTCTGGTGTGGTGGGAACAATTTTTGCGAACCAGTCCAAAACAGCGTTTGGGATCTGGGTGATTTTTTTGACCTTCTCTGTTTCCAGTGCGCTACGAAGGTAGTTGGCTCTTTCCGTTTCGTTGTGTTCCTCAATCCAATCGGCGTAGACTAGAAATGGTGCCTTATCCCATGGAGTTTCCAGACATCCGCGTAGCAATGATTTCTCATCATCCATGAGAGGAAGCTCCTCGAACTGAGGAGAAAGGGTGCGAGGTATAAAGGTAGACATCTCAGGTTAATAACAGGATCGGAGAAAGCGAAATAATTCAGCAATTATAACGGCAATGACCAAACAGGCTCAAGGGAAAATGAGAGAACTTATTGATTTGGGATTGACAAGAGGGCGACAGAATCAAGCCAAGGCCAAATGAGAGGGGATCGAGGAAATCTTAGTGATTCAAGATAAACTCGTTGGTGTTGAGCAGCGACCAGAAAATATCTTCGTAGAAGGCTTTCAGGTCATCTCGCTTGGCTCCACTCTTGATCAGATTATCAAGCCGAGATTTAATAAAGGCCTCTTCGGTCACCGGTGCGGTGAGCACATTCCCTTTGCTGTCTTTCATAGGCATGCCTTTCGGATCGAGTCTCGGAACCTGAATCATGATAGTTCGGCTGGGTTTTCGGCTCACCGTGGCGAGATACAGGTCTTCGATCACTTTCCAAGGAGCATCGGGGGTGACATTGATGGGGCCTTTCGGTCCGCCACTAGTGGGCAGGTATCGATCCATCAATTTCACTACGGTGCTATCGCTACGACGAACTTCTTCGTCGAGATCGCGGCCGTTCATCATCAACAGAGCTTGAATGATGGTTCCGTTGAAGGTGGCTTCGTTGCCTTCGTCGTCACCGAAGTTGCGGATGAGCAGATTCATCCATCGATCTTTCTTCTCGCGTTTGGCATCTTTGTTAGTAGCCTGATCCATACGGGTGGCCGTTTCAAGAGATTCAAACAAGGTTTCCGGAGACATCGACTTCAATGGCATACGGGTGAAGTAGGCATCAGCATCGGCCTTGCTATTACCCCCTTTTCCTTCAGGTAACCCGTTCGCTTGATAACTAAGCGAATAAGCGTCCGAGCAGCAGATCCACTCGATCAGTTTCTTGATGTCATAAGGTTGGGAGCCGCTCGCAAAGGCAGCAGCGAGTTTATCCAACAAATCTTTGTGGATGATTTTGTTATGGCCCCCGAAATCATCCGGTGCAGGCAGTTCATTCATACCCCGACCGAAGAAGTGGGACCAGTAACGATTGACGGCCGCCCGTGCAAAGTTATCGTGTTTGACAATGTATTCTGCCAAAACTTCCCGACGGGTCTTCTTCCCATCGTTGGGGTAACCTTTTCGGGGCACCGAAGCATCTTTTTCTAGATCAGCCAAGTCCGGTAGGAAGGCCGGTTTGCTGGTCAGAATGACCATACGGCGGTTTTCGTAGAAGACACGGGTCGAAGGATTTAAGCTCGTGTCGTCGGTCACTGTCACGACCTTGGCCATTTCGACCTTGTCTTTCTTCCGGTTCATGTTGGGTCGCAGGAAGTTGGGGTATTCGGTGGCACCGACGTTATTGGGGTTGGCAGGGTCGCGCACATCGAGTTGAACTTGACGATAGAACGCATTCATTCCCCAGAAGTTTTCTTGTTTCCACTCGGGGTTGAAGGGGTGGTCGTGACATTGAATACAGTTGATTTGGATACCGAGGAACAATCGGCTGACGCGGGCGGTGATTGGGACAGCTTCAAAACGCCCATCCGTGATACGTTTATCACGAGGATTCAACTCGCCGAGGTGAACCGCAGTGAAATTAACCGCCCCATTCTCGTTCGATTTACCTTTCGCCGTGATTAATTCCGTCACGAATTTATCGTAAGGGGTATTCATGGAGAATTGATCTTCCAACCACAAGGCGGTTTGTTCGCGGAAGGCTTCATGAGCTTGAGAACGAGTGAGCAACCAAACATTCCAAACGTCGGCAAAGTTTTGGGCATATTCCGCCGCATAGTTAAAGGTTAATGCGGTTTTGGGGTCTTTCGGGTCACGGCGAATTTCTCCCCCGTTGGGTCCTTTGGGTTTATAGTCCTTGGCGTAAAGCAAACGCTTGATTAATTTCACGCGCTTATCGGGGGACTTGTCGTATTCGGCAAAATCTCGGACCTCTTCCGGAGTGGGAATTCGGCCAATAATATCGATAAAGGCTCGACGGATGAACACATAGTCATCTGCTTTTTTCGAGGGTTTCAGCGAGGCAGCTTCCCACGATTTAGCCAATTCCTCATTGATGATTTTCGATTGCTCCGGCAGATTGGGAGTGGATTGCGCTTGTGCCGACAAGCTCGTGAAGGCCAATGCGGTGAGGCAGGCCCCAATCCAGAAGTAGCATCGGCTCGTTTTTCGATGCGGTGTCATGGATTTCGTCTCCAGAAGGCGTGTCTATTCACCCATGTGAAATGGGTGTGGGGAAGTTCAAGTTATTATTTTAGGACGAGTTTCGAGAAAAAAGAGTTCCCAATCTTGAGAAACCTCTGAGAAATGCTCTCGGGCCAAAGCAGAATTCCTTTTCTTTTATTGGTGATTCCTCAAATCACCTTTTAGCCCTTGTTGTAAATCATCTCGATGAAATAGGTTAGGTCAACTATTTCTTTTCTTCAATGATCTCGATCATTTTCTCGTCTTTGATCTCGATTTGTAATGAACCGTTAAATTCGCTGACGGTTCCGGTCACTTTGATCGGTTTGTTCAAAAAAGTATCACCGGTCGCTTTTTCCCAAATACCCTTGCGGGCATCTTTCGTGAGGACAATCGTCAGGTTTTCTTTATCCCGAAAATTCTTTTCGGAGTTCAAAAACATCCGACTGCCGTCTTTGGTCATACCCGTTGATAACACCCGAAACTCGACCACGACTTTTTCCCCTTTTTTGGTGAGAGCTTCTGCCGGTGAAATGGCCCCTTCCCGAGGTTTGAATTCGCTTTTAGGGTCTTTCGGTTCTTTTTTTGCCACCAGCGATCCGGGTTGGAGAAGAGTCAAAGGGATGGTTTCGCGCAGGGTGATTTCTCCCTCGACATCACGAATTTGCATGGAGACTTTCGGGCTAGGTGTAGACCAATCGATCTGAATGATCCCGAAATTATCCCCATGAGTCATGATCCCGACCCGATGTTTATTCTTCTCGGCGGGACGCCATTTCTTATCGGCCTGATTCAATCCCGAAGAGGTCACATCAAACAACGGATAATCGATTGCATCGGTTTGGCAGCTGATTTCGGCCAGATGACGATCTCCACTGAGGATGATGACTCCGTTCGCTTTGGTCTCCTTCAACAATTTGTACAATCGTTCTCGTTCTAGTGGGAAATTCATCCATTTCTCGAAGCCATGATCTTCCGCGACAACTTGGATGCTCGAACACAACAGGCGCAGTTCCGCCGGTTTTTTCAATTCACCTTCTAGCCATTTCCATTGCTCTTCGCCGAGAACGGTCGCCTTCGGGTCCAGATTTGGAATGTAAGGGGTATAGGTCATCCCCGGTTCGCGTTTGCCTCGTTTCATTTCGGAGCGGTGATAACGGGTATCTAAAAGGATCACCTGAACTCGTTTCCCTTCGGGTCCGAAAATTTTGGAAGAATAAACCCCTTTCTGCTTGCGGATGGGTGAATCGGCAGGGATTTTGAAAAAGTCGCAGAAAATTTGCTGTGATTCTTCCCGTTTGGGGTAATCGGCACCGGCATCGTTTTTGCCCATATCGTGATCGTCCCAAGTGGCTAGGATCGGGCAGGTTTTCACCAATTGTTGCCAGCCTTCGTTATCTGCGAGTTTTTTGTATTTGGCCTTCATCACTTCGAGATCAACCGTATCGGCATAGATGTTATCGCCGAGGGCCAAATACAATTGCGGTTTTTGGGCAGCGATTTTGGCAAAAATCGGCAGGGGATTTTCTTGTTGGGCGCAGGAACCAAAGGCAATTTTCGTCAGTGGTTCTTCTGCCGAGAGGGTCAAACTCGAAACCAGCACCGCCAACACCAAACCTAACATTCTCTGCATAAACATACTCCGAAACGAGATAGTGTTTAGCATCGATATTCCCTAGATTATGGGCAAGAGGTTCACACGGAATTCATAGAGACAATTTTTCCCTCTTGGCCTTATTTGGTCTTCTTGTTTAATGACGGAGACCGAAAAACCAATTGGGAGTCTCTCACCATGAAACGAAGTTTCGGCCTGTTGTTCTTGCTGACAGGTCTCACTCTCGCTGCGGAACCTTATGCACCGCTGCCTGCCGATTTCAAGTTCCTGAACCCTGCTGATAAAGAGGATGTCAAACCGACGGAAGCTCCCAAGGGAGCGATCGTTTTATTCGATGGAAAATCGCTTGACGGTTGGACCAAGCGCGATGGGAAAGAAAAAGCCCATTGGAAGATTGTCGATGGCGCCATGCAAGTAGAAAAAGGGGGAGACATCATCTCGAAAGAAAAATTCGATGGTTCCTTCAAGCTGCACGTGGAATTCCGAGTCCCCTACGAGCCTTCAGGTAAAGGGCAAGGTCGAGGGAATAGCGGCGTCTATGTGCAAGGGCGATACGAAGTCCAAGTGCTTGATAGCTACGGTCTCGACAGCGGACCGAATGATTGCGGTGCCATCTACGGGATCGCCAAACCCGCTAAAAATGCCTGTAAAGCGCCGACCGTTTGGCAAAGTTACGACATCGAATTCACAGCCCCCGTTTTCAAGGATGGTAAAAAAGTGGAAGCGGGAACGATGACCGTTTACCATAACGGGGTCAAGATTCATGATAAGGTGAAATTGACCAGCGATAATACGACTGCCGGTCTTGGCGGCGATCCCAGCAAACCGGGGCCGATTCTGCTACAAGATCATGGTCATCCCGTGCAGTATCGAAATATCTGGGTGCTTCCTCTTTCCAAATAAGCCCTCTTGAGCTAGTCTGCTCGTAAGGGCTTGTGCAACTTCAGTTCAAGAGGCTTTTCCGAACGGATCAAGATTTGACAGCGACCTTTTCTCCCAACTTCTTCAACGCGGCTTTGAGTTTCGCTTCACATGGTTGGGAAAAGGCCCACGTTTGTTCGTAGCCTCCCTTGGCCATGTAAGCGGGATCGTCCGGAACATACCACACGGCACAATCTCCATAGGCAGCCACTGCGACAAATTCCGAAGGAAATTGGGACTGCAAGTAGAGCTGGTATTCCACAAAAATTTCACTGGGGAGATTGAACAAACGTGCTTGTCCTAAGGCCAGCACACTGGCTAAGAAGGGCTGCTGACCTTGCTTGAGACGTTCGTGATAAGCCAACAGCATTGCCGATTTGGCCCGCAAGGTGCCGTTGAGCTTTTCGTCGGCAATCCGTTTCCGATGGGTTTGTTCACTAAATTCGGCATCCTCTCGACGAGAGAAAGGCAGCTCGATCGTGGCCCAAGACAATTCCGAAACGGGTGTCAATGTAGGTTTACTATCGATCGATCGTTTGAGAGCATCGTAAAGCCGATCGGCCAATTCTGCTCGACGTTCCGGTAGGCCATCGTTGTATTTGCCAAAGGCCACATCCGCACCACAGCCGGTGAAGTAAATTTGTGGAACCTTGGTGTCCTTTTCTAATTGGGTTCGCGCGAGGCCTGGCACATCGTAACTCGCGCGGCCATCCCCATAGTAGCTCATGGGGTGCGAAGCGTAATAATGCAAATAGGCCACTGGGTTTTCGTGGCTCCACAAACTAACGGTTCGCACAAAGGGATCAATTTTTCCCTCGGGCATTTTGCGGGCTTCGGGATTATTCTTTGTGGAACTCATTCGGGAGAAAAGGCGGCCATCGGGCAGCAGAATCCGCCGTGAAGAAGCTAAACGATCGGCCACGGCCCACGAAGTTCCGTAGTGAGTCAACGGAACCAACTTCTCCGCTGCTGCCGCCACCGTTTTGGCAAGAATCCCTGCGGCCTTATCCAGATACTCGTCATTCGACATTCTGACGTTGGCTTTAACTTGATCGAGCAGATTTTGGGCATCCCGATCGAACATAGGTGCAGTGTGTTGATGCACAAATTGAATGGCCACATTCTCGGCCTTGGTACCAATTGCTTGGGCTACCTCCGTTTGCATCTTCGCATACGAACTGTTGCATACTCCCAGCCAATCGATGGCCACGATCACATACTTTTCCTTCTTGTTGTTCTCTTGGAAAAGAACTCCTTTTGCCATCAAGGGATGCTCGAACTTGATGATCAGTTCGGGCACCCGACAAGAAGGGGTCTTCTCTGGTGGGGTCAATTCGACCTCAAAAGGGGCCACCGCCACAGCGGGTAGCTTCTGAGCGAAAAGATCGCCGGCACCAAGCCCCAATGCGAGACCAGTTCCTAATACCGAGCGACGAGAGAGGAGAGGGTTCATAGTCTTATCGAGGGGGTCAGGGATAACAAGGAAAGACAGAATTCTGACGAATTCGCCTACCCTCTATTTAATCCACATATTCCAAATGTCCATACTCACCGAGAAAAGCATCAGGCTAATAATCATCACTAGGCCGATAATGCTAGCAATGACTACCACCCGATTCGGCGGGGGAACTCCGAAAATCTTTTCGTAAATCAAAAAGACCATATGTCCGCCGTCCAGTACGGGAATCGGTAAGAAGTTAACCACGGCTAGGTTCACGTTAATCAGACCGATGAAGATCAAAAAGGCCCAAATATCCTCTCCGGCGATCTTGTACGAGACGTTGGCAATTGTCAAAGGACCGCTGATGGTTTTGACCGAGATTTGTCGGAACAAGGTCGCGTACAACGTCTGGTAAATCATGATAATCATCCGCTTGGTCCGGTGAATCCCCAGACCGAGAGCATCGAGAATCCCCTCGGCTTTGTGCAATCGGGTATCACTTTTGAAATGGAAACCCAGATCATGGGACGGCCAAACTCGGACGTTGCTTTGGATGCCATCGGCTGGCACAGCACTGACCTTGATGGGCAGTTCAACCGTTTCGTTTTTCGATTTATCGAATCGTTTCACCGTAAAGGTATAATCTTTAATGGGTGTATCTTGAAGCAATGAATACAACAAGGTTCCGCGTGATTCCTCAAATTTTCGGGGGGGGCTTTCCTTCGGATTATCATTCAAATCGTAGTCGGTATAAACGACGGAAGTCAGAATATCATCCTTTTGAAAGCCTGCCTTTTCGGCAACGGAACTGGCATCCACATCGTCCACAATCGCTTGAATGGAATAAGCGATACCCAAGCCACTAATCGGCATGTAGGGATAGGTAGTCTCGCGATTTTGAGGCCATTTAGGATCGTATTCGAGTTGATATTTCACGACGGAAGGGGTCAATCCTCCTTGTCGCAGGATGCTCAAAATCACGGTACGATCGGTCACTTCCCGCGCCCAATTATCGAGATCAAAAGGTAAGCGGAACGGGTCCAAACGCTCTTCTTGGACCGAATCTTTCTCTTTGCCTAGCTGGGTAGTCCAACGCATTTTTTTGCCATCTTTCATGGTGACTTCTGCGGCCACAATTTGATCCCCACTGTCGGGTTCCTCTTTTTTGGCCGTCTGAAGCCCAATCGGTTTGCCCTCCTCAAGCGGCTTGGCCGATTCGGCTGAGGAACCCTTGCGGATCGACATGATTTTGCCCATTCGCAAATGTAGCCCCGGAATGACCGAATGATACGCTGGTTTCAGGGTCATTTCTCGTGTGCTGCCATCGGTGCTTTGCACGCGAACGGTCAGCGGTTGGCCCCGTAAAGCCCAAATGCGATCGAGAAACGCCACATAATCGAGTTTCCCACTTTGTGGGTCCCACGGATCAGGCGGTAATTCGGTCACTTCGTGGTTTTTATTCGGGTCCGTACATGCAATGATTCGATCCAGCGGTTGAAAACCTTTTCCATCCGTGGCCTTAGCTTCGGCAGCGGGGGAATTCGGACGGAACGGACGAATGGGGATATTTTTACCTTTCTTTTCCAAGGTTAGTTGATTGACCGGCCCAATCCCCACTAGCGGATAAAGCATTCCTTCATCGCGTTTGGGGACAATATTCATTTCGCTCACGGTGCCATTCCGATCGATGTACTTGAACGGGATAGCCGTATCTTTGGCAGCGCTAATCACGCGGGGCTTAATATCATCGAAAGAGGGGTCCTTCACACCATCAATTTCGACAATGCGAATATCGCTAGGAAGGCCTGCTTCCCAAGCTGCCCCTCCGGGTGACGAGCCTCCCACGATCGCGGGCATTTCTTCGACCCCATGCGAATAGGCCACGATAAAACAGATCGAACCAAGAATCAGGTTCATGATGACGCCGGCCGAAATGATCAACATCCGTTGCCAAACCGTCTTCTTGGTCAGCGAACGAGGATCATCTTCGTCGTCATCTTCATTCTCTCCCTCATTTTCGCCGACCATATGGACAAACCCCCCCAAGGGAATCCAGCCGATTTTGTATGTGGTTTCTCCATATTTGAACTTGCAAAACGGCAACGGTAAAGGTTTCCCAAACCCGATTGAGAAGGTTTTGACGTGAACATCACACCACTTGGCGGCCAAGAAGTGTCCCAGTTCATGAATGAAAACGACCAACCCCAGACCGAAGACCACCTTAGCAATATCGAGTGGGTCCAGTTTGCGATAGATAATGAAACCAATCGCCAAAAGAAGGGCAATGATGGGGTTGCGATTCGAGATCAGCCAATCCTTAAACGATTTGGGGTCTTCCGTTTTCGGGGCGTCCGCTTTCGTTTCGGTATGATTCTGAGTTACTTTTTGTTCATTCGGGTCCAACGCAAAACCTCCTCACGTGCCCAACGATCCTGTTGCCACAACTCGGCCAATCCCGGATTGGGGTTGTAGTTGTGATGGGCCAATACTTTTTGACACACTTCTGCGATTGCCAAGAATGGCAATTCTCCATTCAGGAATAATTCTACGGCTTTTTCGTTCGCGGCATTGAGGACCGCACCAGAAGTTCCCCCGTGTTGGGCCACCTCGAAGCCTAATCTCAAGGCCGGAAAGGTTTCCGCATCGGGTCGAACAAAATGAAAATCCCCCAGCTGCGACCAAGCCAATTTTCGGGCAGGTCCCGCTAATCGTTCCGGATATGTCAACGCATACTGGATAGGTAATCGCATATCGGGGGGCGAAATTTGCGCCAAAATCGAGCCATCCACAAATTCTACGAACGAATGCACCAACGATTCGGGATGAATCACCACATCAATTTGCTTTGGTTCCAACCCGAACAACCAACGGGCCTCGATCACTTCTAAGGCCTTGTTCATCAAAGTGGCAGAATCGACCGTGATTTTCGGCCCCATTTTCCAAGTCGGATGATTCAAGGCTTGTTCGACCGTCACTTGTTGAAGCTGCTCGCGGGTGCGTCCCCGAAAAGGCCCCCCGCTCCCCGTCAACACCACCTTTTCGACCGCACTGCGATGATTTTGAATCGCTTGGAAAACCGCACTATGTTCACTATCGACCGGTAGAATTTGCCCGCCACGGCTTTGGGCTAGCCGCATAACCAAAGGCCCCCCCACCACCAACGTTTCTTTGTTAGCCAGCGCGATTTTTTTACCCGCTTCGAGAGCGGTCCATGTGGTTTCTAGCCCCGCCGCCCCGACGATAGCCGCCAAAACGATATTCACTTCGGGAGCTTGAATCCGGCGGTGTAATTCATCAAGGTTTCGCACCAATTCGACCCCTGCGGGGAGAAGCGAAAGGTCCGCCTGTTCCAACGCCTTCGGGTCTGCCAAATGAACCCATTGAGGTTGAAATTCCACCGCTTGAGCAAACAGCATTTCCCATTTGGAACCGGCCGACAAACCAACGACCTGAAATCGATCCTTAAGGTTACGGACCACATCCAGCGTATTGGTACCGATCGATCCCGTGGAACCAAGAACTACCAGCCCCTGTAGTGAGGACCAAGTCGAACCTTGATTCACGGAAAAGGTCATTTGAATGAAAATCCTTGTTCACTATCGAAAAAGGAATTATATCGCTTTCGAGAACGAAGAAAAGGAAACTCAAAGCAACTCACCCTGAAGGAATCGTTCTCAATTTCGCTAGAATGTTTTAAAAGGATATTTATTGCGAATTTCGATCCACTTTTTGACTTCATCTGGCTTCTCCATGGCTTTGTAAAGTTTGATCAGGGCCTTGGCGGTTTCTGGCAGATGATGATCCTGCGACTTGGGAATCTTGGCTTCACGTTTTTTCAACCCTTCATATCCCTCGAGTAGAAGTTTTTCCGCATCGGTATACTTCTTTTGTTCCAACAGGGTTTCACCAATGCGAGCCTTGATGAGCCAGTTTGTCCATAAATCAGGGTCGATCCGAACCACGAGTTCCGCGGCCTCGCGATAAGTGGTTTCGGCCTCGCTCCATTTATCTTGATTGCCTTGACACTCCGCCAAGTTGAACAACTCGATCGCCAGCGCCGACGGGTTGGCATCAGGCAATGATTTTCCGTAAGTAATCCACTTTTTGCGCCATACTTCTGCTCGAGCATATTGTTCTTGTTCCTCGGCCGTTTTGATGAGAGTGCCAATTATGGTCGTTGTGCTTGGGGGTGTATATCGCCGTTTCTCCACAAGCAAAGCAATCTCTTCTAATAAGCGAAGAGCTTCCGTTGGTTTGCCAGATTTCTTGAGCGCAATGGCCAAATTCACTGAAGTATTCAGAACCTCGTTGTGATCCGCAGGCAACGATTTGATAAGACCTTTACGGCACTTCTCGAATGCCTCGATCGCTTCTTTGAGTTTCCCAGATTCTTGGTAGGTCAGGGCCAGATTGTTGAGCGTGATCAAAGTTTGATGATTCTCGGGGCTAAGGATTTTTGCTCGACGTTCATAAACGGATTGAAAAAGTTCTAGTGCCTGTGGAAGTTTACCTAGGTTACGGTAGGCACCCGCCAGATTATTCGCCGCAGTCAGAGTCGAGGGATGATCCTCGCCGAGTGATTTGCGAAGCTGACTGAGTGCGGGTTCGAGTAGATCAACAGATTTTTGCGGCAAGTTCGCTGCCCGATAGACCGCCCCCAAGGCACAGACGCTATCCAGTGTGTCAGGATGCTCAGCTCCATAGGCTTGGCGTCGCAGCTCCACAGCTTTTTCGAGCAACTCGACAGATCTCGCGATCTTACCTAATTCGTAATAGCCTACCCCCAAGTTGTGGATTACGGTGAAGAGTGTTGGATCAGTCGGTTTGGTCTTATCTAATGCCAATCGCACTTGTTCGTACAATTTCACGGCTTGAGCTGAATCTCCCATGTCGAATCGAATCGAAGCAATCTTGGCGAGTGCTGTGAGCGTACTCCCGTGAGTGTCGCCCAATGTTTTTCTTCTGACTTCATAGACCTGCTCTGCAAGTTCCACCGCCTGAAGATATTTTTTCTTCTGATGGAGTGCTTTGGCGAGACTGAAGCTCGTGTGAGCGGTATCAAGGGAATCAATACCCAATTTGCCAATTCGAGCTTCTCGTACCTTCTCCAAAGTCACGATGGCCTGCTCGAGTTGGCCTGCTTCAAGTTGAAGGTCTGCCAAGTTGTGCAGCATTTGCATAGCATGGGGATGATCCGCCCCCATTTCCTTCACCATGCGTGGGTACGCTTCCTCGTAAAGTCTAATTGACTCTTCATACCGTTTTAACTGACTCAAGGCTGTGGCTAGATTGTTGATGGACAAGAGGGTATCCGGATGATTTGCCCCCAGTTTCTTTTGGCGAACAGCCAGCACCTCCTCATCAAGCTTTGCTGAATCCGCGTATCTTCCCAGCCGTTGATAGGTCGTTGCTAAATTGCTTTTTGAATTAAGGGTATCAACATGTTCCGAGCCAAGTTTCACCGTTCGCCGAGCGACGACTTGTTCCCCAAGTTCGACGGCCTCCTTCTTTCGTCCCGCCGAATCATAACTTTGCGCCAAGTCCGCCATGGTCATCAATGTCTCAGGGTGATCCTCACCGAGTTTTGCCTTGCGTACCTCGAGGACTTTTTCAAACAGAGCGATTGCTTCCGCAAACCGGCGTTCTCGATGATAGCATCGACCTAGCCCCATGAGGATTTGCAGCGTTTGCACATGTTCGGAACCAAGTTTCGCTTCGAACTTTTGTCGTGACTCTTCGAGCAGCTGCGTCGTGTTTGTGACATCGCCCGCGATAAGTCTCGCAGAGGCAAGGTTGATCGCCGCCATCGAAAGATTCACAGAATCCGTTTCTTTGGTTCCTAGCTTGGATTGGTAGACATGCTCGAAGAGAGTCACGGCATCCTTGGTCATTCCGTTGGCTAATGCAGCATGGCCCAGTTCCGTCATGGCTTTGTGTGTGAGCGGATCATCTGGGCCAAGCGATTTGCGTTTTGCCTCGACGACCAAGGTCAAGCGTGCAATCGCCTCGGGATATCGACCCGCTATGGCGTAAGCTCGGCCAAGTTGCTCAGCAGCATTGAGCGCCCCAACAGCCATGAATTCATCATTTGTGTCGTTAGCCAAGGTGATGCGAGCTTGTTCGGCTTTTTCGAGTTGCTCGATGGCAGCACTCGTTTCTCCCAATGATAGCAAAGTTTGCCCAAGGATAACTCGTAACCTCGCGGTGGCTGATGAATCGGCGACTGCATCTTCATCGAGGCTGCGAGCCGCTTCCAAGGCACGAATTCGGAGTCGATCGTACAAAGCCGGTTGACTTGGATCTTCGCTGTTTGGGTTGATTTCTCTTAAAATTTTTGCGATTAACTCGACACCCTGTCCAACTTGTTTCAACCGCTTTTCCGCAGCCACTCGGGCAGCTTGCTCCTTCTGATTCGCGAGTCGTTCATTTTCGGCGGCCTCGGCTTCAGCCTGCCGAGCGATTTCTTTGGCGTCGCGTTCGGCGTTGGCACGTTTCATCTGCCATAAGCTGATCCCCAAGCCGGCCAACAGAACCACGGCGATCCCCCCAGCCGCCCACTGCACCACACGCCGACGCTTGGCTTGCTCCACCGCTCGCGTCTCGGACTGAGCCTTTTCCGTCTCGGCTTGCCGTAAGCGTGCTTCGACATCGGCTCGGTACGCCGCAATCGCTGAGGCCACTTCGCGGCCATCGGCATATCGTTCCTCGGGATTCGCGGACAAGCAACGGAACGCCACCGCAAGCAACTCGGCATCCGCCCCGCAGTAGGCCAATCGCTCCCGAACTTCGGCGAGGTCCGCCTGAGCTGCCTTCGCGATCGTTTCGCGTACGGTATCCCCCACGAATGCCGGCCGACCCGTCAGAATCGCCGCCAGCACCGAACCCAAGGCAAACACATCAGCACGAGCATCAACGATTTGCCCCCGCGCCTGTTCCGGAGCCATGTAACCCGGCGTCCCCATGACCGTTCCTGCTGCGGTGTGCTCGGCTCCCTCACCCCCTTCCCCTCTCCCAGCGGGAGAGGGGTTCACATCAACGTTGTTTCTGAGGGCGTGAATCCCCACTTCCCCTCTCCCAGCGGGAGAGGGGGGAAGGGGTGAGGGAGATTCCGTTTCTTGGCGGTCGCGGCTCGGAAGTTCTTTCGCCAGCCCCCAGTCCATCACTTGGACTTCACCGAATTCGCCGACCATCACGTTCATCGGCTTGAGGTCGCGGTGGATGATGCCACGACTATGAGCAAAGCCAACCGCTTGAGCGATCTGCTCGAAGATAAGCAGAAAACGAGGGAGATCGTCTTTAGGATGATGGCGTTGTTTGAGTAATTCGGCCAAAGTCCGCCCATGCACTAGTTTCATCGCCAGCCACGGTGTGCCCTCGACACTTCCCAAGGCATGAACGGGCGGAATGTTGGGGTGCGGCAAGCGAGCGGTGATCTTGGCTTCGGTCACGAACCGCTCGGCATTGGCATTCGGGAGCAAAGTTTTAATGGCTACTTCGCGATCGAGTGAGAGATCGAAACCGGCATAAACGCAGCCCATTCCCCCCCGAGCGATCTCGGCGGTGATGCGGTAACCGGGAATGGTGGGAATCTCGGGAGGCGGTTTCGGTAAATTGGTCTGAGTGACAGCAGTCCGGTGTTCCGGCTTAGAAATATCGAGCATCTGGGTTTGGCTCGGTGGTATCGGCTGAGAAATATCGAGCATCTGGGTTTGGCTCGGTGGTATCGGCTGAGAAATATCGATTAACTTGGATTGGCTGGGTAATGTCGGTTGATCGAGAGTGCGGTTTGGATCAACCGAGGTATTCGGATCGGGTGAGGATTTAGGAAGAGACATGTAAAGTCTCCGAAAAGGGGCTAAAATGTAACGTATATTAAACTATCAGAAAAGCTGCCGGTGACAACAAGCCCCCCCACCGACATATATTGAAAAGCCCGTGTGTTTTAGAGAATATCTCATCATTTGGTGAAAATGCGTATTTTTCAGTCAAGACGGTTTGAATCATTTATTCTCAGGTTTGTCAGATCGCAACTTACAAAAACCTCGGACAGGCTACCGCAGATAATCGGCGTAATCGAAAACAATAAACAAAATCTCATCGTGATTGGTGGCTTGTTTGTCAGTTTGTAACAGATCAGCAGAGGTTTCATGGAACAGGCTCTTGCAAATGTCGGCCCAATCGATCATAATCGCAGAAGAGGATTTTTTATGCGAACCCTGTTACTCGTTGGCAGCTTGATGTTTCTCATGGTCGAGAAAGCTCAGGCTCAAATCTTTGTCCGAAACACGATTTGCGGACCGGCCTTCGCGGCACCGGCAGGCTTTGGATTTTCCCTCCGCGTCGGGGGCTTATCGGTCTATGCCCATTCGGGATTGGCACCATTTGGCTTCGTCAATCCTGTTGTGGTGGGGCCGGCGATCGTGCAAAAAAATATCGTGTGGAGTGATCCTTGGGGAGCCGGTTGGATCAATCGAGCATGGTGGGGTCCGGCCCCGTTGGTGGGTCCATTTTGGGCAGGACCAGTATGGAATGCTCCTGCGTGGTTCGGTCCGTGGGCTTGGGACCCATTGGGATTACCGGTTTGGGCACCGCCTGGAGTGTTGGTTCCTGCGGGGTTAGCCCCTTTGGCTCAACGGGAACAACCCCTACGAGAACTTAATGGAGACAAACCATTTGAACCAGCTCCCTTGGCTCGTCGGCCGATTGAGCCAGCCCCCGAATTCGATGAACAACGCTTCATTGTGATTCGTCCGAACACCAAGCCGAGAGAACCCGAAGTGATTGTCTCGAAACCGGCCTTTCCGAAGTTGGAACCGGCAGCGAATATCCCCGTGGTTGAATTACCTGTCGTCCCCGTCGTGGCCATGATCCCTGAAAAGGACCCCAGCCAAACGGAGCAAGATCGGCTATTGGAAATGGGGCAAGAGGCTTTTCAGAAAGGTCAATATGGCCGAGCGGTGGAACGCTTTCGGAAAGCGATCGAGCAGAACCCCAAGCAGGCGGCTCCGTTATTTCACTTGGCACAGGCTTACATGGCCTTGGGTAAATATCGTGAATCGGCTGAGGCAATCCGTCAGGGTCTCCAGCTTCGCCCCAATTGGCTTGATTCAGGTGCCTCGCCCCGATCCCAGTACAAGAACGAAAAGGAGTTTGAGTTGCATCTACAGGGCCTCGCCCAAGTTCATCAGGAATTTAAGACCGATCGAGATGTGACCTTGGTATATGCTTATCAACTTTGGTTTGCGGGGAAAAAAGAACAGGCCCGAGCTTTGTTGACAGATTTGCCTTTGGAATGGACGGGAGCTTTTCAGGCTCGGAATCCTTGATTCACAAAAGCGGCACAACCTGCGTTGGAATGGAGCGCGCAACTTGCTGGAACGCTCTTACTGCTAAAAGGCTGTAGGGAGTTGTCGCGTTTGTTGCACACAGGCTCGGCAGTCTGAATTCCAGATTGGGGACAACAAAAATCGATTTCCCTTTATCGGAAATAGCGATTGAACACGTTTTCCAGATATTCTTGCCGACCCGAAACGTTCTTCTCGGCGTCCCCTTTTTCCAGCATGTATTTTTCAAGGGACTCGAAATCGGCCTTGCCCGACTCGATTTCGCTGCCAATGCCCCGATCCCACGAGCTGTAGCGATTTTTGATGAACTCATCGAAAAGGCCATCCTTGCGAATTGCAGCGGCAATCTTTAACCCTTGGGCAAACGCATCCATTCCACCGATATGAGCATGGAAAAGATCGATCGGCTCGAAGCTATCCCGACGAACTTTGGCATCGAAGTTTAAGCCCCCTGTCCCGAGTCCCCCTTGGTTGAGGACAATCAGCATGATTTGTGAAGTCAAATAGAGGTCGGTGGGGAATTGATCGGTATCCCAACCCAAGAGTAAGTCACCTCGGTTGGCATCGATACTGCCGAGCATGCCATAAGCACTGGCATAAGCTAATTCGTGGGCCATAGTGTGTTTGGCGAGGGTGGCATGGTTGGTTTCGATGTTGAGCTTAAATTCTTTTTCCAGCCCGTAGGTTCGCAAAAAGGCAATGCAGTTCCCACAATCGAAGTCGTATTGATGACTGGTCGGCTCGTGGGGTTTAGGCTCAATGAGGAAGGTCCCTTTGAAGCCAATTTTCTTCTTATAATCGACGGCCAATTGGAGGAAGCGACCCAAATGATCGAGTTCTCGTTTCAAATGGGTGTTGAGCAAAGTCATATAGCCTTCGCGTCCTCCCCAGAAGACGTAGTTTTCTCCCCCCAGTTCTTGAGTAATTTCGAGGGCCTTTTTCACCTGAGCAGCGGCATAAGCAAAAACGTCGGCATTGCAACTAGTACTGGCACCATGCACAAAGCGGGGATTGCTGAACAAATTAGCAGTGCCCCACAGGAGTTTGATTCCGGTACGTTTTTGGGCTTCCTTGAGTTTCGCTACAACCTTGTCGAGAATTTGATTTGTCTCACGAAGATTGGCTCCTTCGGGGGCAATATCTCGATCGTGGAAACAATAATACGGCACGCCCAGTTTTTCCATAAATTCAAAGGCGACATCGACCCGCTTAAGTGCCATCTCCACAGAATCGGTGCCATCTTCCCAAGGTCGCAGGGCGCAGCCCGGACCAAAAGGATCCGAACCCGTCCCGCGGAAGGTATGCCAGTAACAGACAGCAAATCGTAAATGATCTTTCATCGATTTGCCTTCGACCATTTCCTCGGGGTTATAATGGCGAAAGGCAAGGGGATTTTTGGAATCGGGCCCTTCGTACTTAATGGCAGAAACATCGGGAAAGAAAGACATAGTTCACCGCATCCATAAAGAAAGATTGTGTATCGAACCAATTTAGGGAATTCGCAGAGGATCGCCAACAAGGAAGCTGAGAGAGCAACAGGGTAAAAGCGGATACCTAAGAGAAGATTAAGCTAAAACTTCTTTAACGACGCGCCCTTTCACATCGGTGAGGCGGAAATCGCGACCGGCATGCCGATAGGTGAGCTTTTCGTGATCGAGTCCCATCAGATGCAAAATCGTGGCATGCAGATCGTGCATGTGAACTTTATTCTCTTGAGCGTAATATCCAAAGTCATCGGTCGCCCCAACGATAGTCCCTCCCTTGACGCCCCCACCTGCAAGCCACATCGAGAAAGCGTGGGGGTTGTGATCGCGGCCATCGTTCCCTTGAGCCGTGGGCGTTCGCCCGAATTCCCCCCCCCACCAGACGAGGGTTTCGTTCAAAAGGCCTCGTCGTTTGAGGTCAATCAGTAACCCAGCAATGGGAAGATCAACCTCTTTAGC
The DNA here is from genome assembly GCA_026419115.1 of Gemmataceae bacterium. Taxonomy (GTDB): domain Bacteria; phylum Planctomycetota; class Planctomycetia; order Gemmatales; family Gemmataceae; genus SKW135. The sequence goes on along the minus strand of JAOAAA010000001.1, from coordinate 59,785 downwards.
GTTCTTCGCGTGGTCGGCTTTGAGGCTGCCGTGCTGATCCCATTTGTAGCTATGCGAGATTTGGACAAAGCGAACCCCTTTCTCGGAGAATCGGCGGGCGAGCAAACACATCCGGCCAAAATTCTCGGTAGTGGGATTATCAATCCCGTATAGAGCCAAGGTTTTGGCATCTTCCTTGGAAAGATCGAGCAGGTCGGGGGCTTCGCTCTGCATGCGGAAGGCCAACTCAAAGGCGTTGATGCGTCCTTCCAAGGCGGCATCGGCATCGCGTGTTTTCAGGTGTTGCCGATTGAATTCTTGCAGTAAATCGAGTTGCATTCTTTGCAGAGAACGTTCGGTCGTCGCGGTGGTATCGGCGATCTTGGCATCCTTCGCACTGATGCCAGAATGACCGATCGGCGTACCTTGGAAGGCGGCCGGCAGAAAGGCACTCGACCAATTTTGAACGCCCCCATGTCCTAACGTCGGACAGATGGTAATGAATGCTGGAAGATTTTGGTTTTCTGTCCCCAACCCGTAGGAAAGCCACGAGCCAATACTCGGTCGAACAAAGGTATCGGAACCAGTATGAAGCTGCAATAGGGCGCCACCGTGAGCGCTATTATCGGCATGAATCGAGCGAATCACACACAAATCATCGACCCGTTTCCTCACATTCGGAAACAAATCGCTAACAGGAATCCCCGAATCGCCACCGGGTCGGAATTCCCAAGGCGAGGCCAGCAGATTCCCCGTGCTGGCAAATTGCACTCGGGGTTTCTGGCCGGGGTACGGTTTGCCGTTGTGTTTGGTTAATTCGGGTTTCGGGTCAAAGGTATCAACCTGAGAAGGCCCGCCGTGCATGAACAGGAAGATGATTCGCTTGGCTTTGGCGGGAAAATGGGGCTTGCGCACCGCTAGGGGGTTTTTGGGATCAATGGGGGTATCCGCGGCAGAACTATTCGCCTGCAACAGATGCATTAAAGCCAAAGATGCAAAGCCGTTCGCAGTTGTTTGGAGCAGCTGGCGGCGATTTAAAACCGGTTGGAAACGACGACAAAAGGTTGGCATAGCAAAACCTAGAAAATACCTGAGGCGGGCAAGGAAGGCTACCTTATTTTAGCAGAAGCAAGTCATAAAGGAAAAGAGAAAAGGTCAGGTTTGGGAGGGCCTTTTTTTCTGGTTCCCTATGGATTCCTGACCTTTCACAGAGAAGAATCTGACCGAGATTGCAGAGAAATTACTGAGGCGAGAAGGGGTGTTTTTGATCGCGACCGGCAAGGATCGCATCGATCTTCGGTTCCCCGCGCATGGCACACTTAATAGCCAACTTCGTGGCTTCGTAGTTATATTGGTAAATCTTGTTGTCATCGGCAGCGGCGGGGTGAATAAAGACGCCGCAAACGATCACATATTCATCGGCCTTATCTTTGGGAATGACCCCTTCGGCCACGCTATCGACCACAGCTCGAGCTACAGCCGCTTGAGCGGGGCCAAACATTTGAACGGCTTGACGCATCCCTTTGATGGTCACTTTGGTGATCATAACCGTAGCGGGTTTCGCAACCAAGTTCGGGGTGACCACAGCTAGTAAGCTCGTGTGCCCTGCCGTTTGCGTGGCCAAGGCATTAGCGAACGCATGACCGACCGGACCATCTTTCGAGCCAATCAAGAGATCGATGTGAGCAACCTCGTTGCCTTCTCCTACCAAACCTTCACCTACGAAGAACGACATCGTTGATCCTCCAAATTATTGGGAGAGGAAAAAATGTTTAAGATGTTGGAACGATACGGTTTGAATTTTTTCTGGCTAGGGGGGAGTCGATTTCTTCGCAAAAAGATGTACCTCTAAACTGCAGGCGTTTTTTCTGACTTTGAGGGGAGAAGTATGATTCCTGTGGCGATTCTTGGGGGTTCTGGTTACACTGCGGTCGAGCTAATCAAGATTTTTTTACGGCATCCTCAGGTTGAAATCCGCCTGATCACCAGTACCAAAGAAGGCACACCGGCCATTGAAGAATTGCACCCCTCGTTATTAGGTCGTCTGCGTTTGAATTGCGAACCCTTCTCGGCGGATCGTTTTGTGGAGTTGGGAATTCAGTGTGCGTTTGGCTGTTTGCCACATGGTGTTTCGATTGCTTGTGTGCAACCCCTTATTGAACGAGGCATCCGCGTGATCGATCTCAGTGCAGACTATCGTTTGCGCGACCCTCAGCAATATCAACAGTGGTATGAACATGCCCATGCCGATACGGCCAACCTGAAACATGCGGTGTATGGCTTGCCCGAAATTTATGGCGAGAAAATCGCAACCGCCCGACTCATCGCCAACCCCGGCTGCTATCCTCAAACGGCCATTTTGGGGTTAGCACCGTTATTGGCTCGGGGATACATCCACCCCAAGGAAATCATCGTTAATAGTCTTTCTGGAGTTAGCGGCGCGGGACGAACCCCTAAGCTCAACACGTTATTTCCCGAGTGCAACGAAAGTATCTCGGCTTATAACATCGGGAAGCATCGCCACACACCCGAAATCGAACAGGTTCTGACCGATATTGCAGGCCAACCCGTTGAAGTGATTTTTTCCCCACACCTTGCACCGATGGACCGTGGCATTTTTTCCACCATTTATGCCACCCCACTTAAGGCAGACTGGAACGAATCGGCTTTACTCGAACTTTATTCCCAGTATTATGCCAACGCTCCTTTTGTGCGAGTTCGTAAGAATCTTCCGAGCACAAAAGATGTGGCCCATACGAATTTTCTCGATCTGACAATTCGCATCGTCAAAGGGAAAATTATCGTCCTCGTGGTGGAAGATAATCTCATTCGAGGCGCCAGCGGCGTGGCCGTTCAGAATTTCAACCGCCTGTTTGGCTTGCCCGAAACGATGGGCCTACTCTAAAGGGACTCGCAGCGCTTGCGGCCAAATGATGGATTGTTGAGAGCGCTGCGTCTCGGCTTTCCAACACAAACGAATGAATGATTGTTGAGAGCGCCCCGTCTCGTCTCTCAAAACCGACGGGTACCAAAGCGTCGCAAATGGTTTTGAGTTTGGAAGGAACGATCCAGCCGAAGAATCGTCCCCTCTTCGAGACTTTGAACCGTTTCGGATGGCATGGCCACTTCAGATTCGGGAAAAGGGATCGTACTTTCTCGGGATTCTTCCATGAGTTGCCGACAAGTAAAGTAAGCGGCTTCCAGTTCGAGATTCTCAGGGTAACGGAACCGAGAGGTGCGAATCAACCGAAGCGCTCGGCGGGGCTTTCCTAACTCGGCCAATTTAATCGCCACACGAACGAGCAGGTTCGGGCACAGGTTAGGCATCTCACCTACCTTCAACAGTAACCGCAGGGCTTGACGTTCTTTGCCGGCACGAAGACAAACCTGAGCATAGAGGAAATACGTTTCCGGTTCATCGGGCAGAAGATCGCGAAGTTTCTTGGCACAACGGCGCAGATACTTCATTGAGGAGAGAGGGTCCCGCAGCAAATTTTCGAGGGCACATTTCCAAGCCCGAGAATCATAAGGAATCAACCGTGTAGCTTGTAGTGCAGCATGAATGGTTTCCTCCAATGGTTCATCGTATTGCAGCATGTAGGCAATCTGTAGCCAAGCCTCGCCCAGATGCTGTGCGGGGAGATTGTCAAGGCGAACTAAACGGCGTGCCAGTTGAAGCGCTTGGTCGAAACAACCCAGTTCTTGAAGATGATGAATGCCACTGAGTAGGGTTTGCGAAACTGAAATTGGTTGGTCCATAGCCGACCGCCTCCCTGCGGTATCGAATGGGAATTGCGTGAGTTATCCATAACTCGTCCTTCCACTATCATACACAATTGTGAGGAGAAAATGCAAGAGAAAACTTTTGGAACAAACGAGTCGAATTACTTTCTCTTTACCAACATGGAACTTGTGTTGACGGATCAACCTCATCTCAATTCAGAAAAACGGCATCTTAAGAATGATGTTTCTCTTTCTTCCTCATCGTTGAGCTATTTAACCCCTTCGGGACATCAGAAAAACAGCACGAACCGAGATGATTTAGCGTAGGGTCAACGATCCCAACGAGAGCCAACCTTCCGCATCCCGATCTTGGGTGGCATTAGCAAAGCGAACGGGTTTGCCGGTCTTCAGTGGGTTGGGAACACGCACTGCCAACATGTACTCACCTGCGGGGATTCCTTTGACATCGAGTTTTTCGGTCCACTGTCGAACAGGTTCTTTGGGAAGTAACCCTTTGAGGCTTCCTTCTCCTTTCCATGTTTTCACCACTCGGCCCCGTTGCAGTAAGCCCCATTCTGCTTTCCAATCGTAATAGAAAGGGGCCACTCCTCGGTTTTCGACTTCTAGTTGAACGGAAACGACATTCCCTTGAATTTCACCGATGGTAACGGCAGGGCAATGAAATTCGTAGCCCATCCGGCGCACTTCTTCCTCGGCTCGTTTGATTCGTTCCGCCGATTGTTTCTTCTGAAACATGCCGCTATCCATCAACCAAGTGACATGCGTTGTTTCCACACATTGACGAAAGTTCTGAATCTGTTTGAGCGCGGGCTTCGCATCAAACACTTGGCCCCACGCCTCGGGACGAATTTCTCCACCAATGGGCTGGGTTTTCCATTTGGCTTCGGCCTCGGGACCCGCCGCTTTCAAGGCAGTCATATAAAACCATTCGTCACCTTTTTTGCCGGTGTGTAAAGTGGCCCAAGCAAAAGAATCATCATGATACCCAAACGGTCGATCGGCATTTTTGGCCTTTTGATAATCTTTCTCTCCTGCGGGGTATCGCAACAAAACGGGAGTGATTTTGAAGGCCGATTCGTACCCTTGCATCACTTCCTTTTGGACTTCTTTACTCGCGAACAATTCCGGCTTAGGATAGGTATGCCACTCACCCCAAGCACCGAGTAAACCGGCCGTGATGAATCCCAATCGTGGGTCGCCATCATATTTCTTACCGAAAGCCGCTAAGAATGATTTGAAGGACTTACGCAAATTTTTATCTTCGTAATCAGGCGTTTCGATAGGAGCGGGAGGTAATGGTTGTGTTTCGGTGTATTGCCATTTCGTGACTTTCAAACCATCTTGGATGAGAAATTCAGGGATGACCCCTTTCTTATTCGGGTATTCCAAAAAGATACGAATCACGGCCTGATGCCCCTGCGAGGCTATATCATCTAACAATTTCTCTAACGGTGTCCAATCGAATTGATCGTAACCTTTCACCAAAGCAGAATAAGGCAGGTAATTGAATTCTAAACTATGTGGAAACTGCCGACGATAATCTCCCTGATAGGGGACTAAACCCTTAAGGGGATTATCAACCGGAGCCGGTGCATATTCTAACGATTGTTTTGAGACTTTACCTTGTGGAAGTTCCCCCACCCCAGTAACAATCATCAACGCCAAAATCGTGCCGATACCAAACATTTTTGCTCCTACTACCAAAACGCTATTGGGTAAAGTATATTCGAGAAAATATGCCGGATACGTTGATTTGAGGAGCCTTTCAGAGTCTTTTTCTTGAGAGAATACTCAAGCACTAATCGAACTGACTGGGGATCAAACAAAACTCATTGAGACACTTCATCGCATCAACATGTGTTGATAAGGTTTAGCTCGCTGAACCACTGAGTTTGAGATCGCCATCGAAAGCAGATTGAAAATGTTCAAAGTTCTGACCGAAGAACAAAAGAAGAAATATCTGGTATTTGTAACGCTCAGCGATCCCTGCCAAACTGAATCGATTCTTTTTGCAGCCTTGCAAGGTCTTTCGTCGTTAAGAGCCAGATATTGGACAATTATTCCTGAAAAGGGAAAGAGAATTTCGCAAGACTGCTGCCAGAATCGTCCCCCGTGCCGCCTAGCCACCGCTAGGGCAAACGAGCGGCCTTCACTTGATTGACATGATTGTGTGATGAGCCGCGACCGCAAGGGAGTGGCCTTCACTAGCTCTAGCGGTTGACGTGTTTACGTGATGACAATGTTGACGTGTTGACAATGTTGACATGTTGACGTGTTGACATGTTGACGTGGTTGAACCCTTCCGTGCAGCACCCGAGGACTGGCGTCCTCGGCTCACTTGGCGATTCGATTCTCATGTTGACATGTTGACATGTTGACGCATCCCCTTCCGATCGATGAGCCGCGACCGCAAGGGAGCGACCTTCACTAACTCTAGCGGTTGACGTGTTGACGTGTTGACATGTTGACGGGAGAACCCTAGGACGTGAGTGTTAGTCTCGCCTTCATTTTGCTCTCCGCTCTCAATTCTCCATTCACACCATTTTCCATTTTCATGAGGGAGAAAGAGTAAGGTGAAGGGGCATAAAAAAACTCGGGATATCCCGAGTTTTTAAGTGGACGCAACAGGACTTGAACCTGTGACCCCCAGTGTGTCATACTGGTACTCTAGCCAGCTGAGCTATGCGTCCGAGATCAAACTTAAATTTAATGTAGTGAGGTTTTGTCTTCTTGACAAGAGGACACTTCGGACAATCCTTAGGTTCACATAGAACAAGGTTCTGGCAAATTATTTGGGCAGAGCTAAACGGCTGTTGCTAAATGACTTTGCCAATATCTCTGCCACAGAACTTTTGTTCCAGATACTGCAACGCCAGCACTCGCGCCCCGCATTCGCTAAATCCCAACGCTTTCCTGAGCCTTTCACCTTTTGCGTTACCGTCTTACACATCGCTTCCGTCGGGTGTACCGAGTACACCCGTACAGCGGATTATTCGATAGGCTCTGGACGGTATTGGTATGGGTTCCTAGCATATACGTCTTGACTTAATCTGAGTGAGATTAAGAAATCGATCTGGGGAGTCTCTCTGAGATTCCCAATAACCCCAGACACCCATAAGAAATATGATCCGAAAGAAACTGAATCGCAAAGGTCAAAAACGCTGCCGTTTTTGCACCAAAGAAGGTTGTCCCCGACCTGCTTTCATCGACTTCAAAGATGTGGCGAGTCTGAAAAAACTCATGAGTCCTCAAGGGAAAATTCATTCCCGAAAACGTAGTGGGACCTGCGCCCCCTTCCAGCGTGCGATCAGTTCCGCAATCAAACGGGCACGGATTATGGGCTTGCTTCCCTATGTGGGCGATAACTAAGACGATTCTTTTCTAGAAACTCGTTCCGGAGTTTGTCATGCAGTCCCGTCTCTTTCAATGGGTCATGCTTGGCTTTTGGCTCACCGTGATTATGGGTATCTTCACCCGAGAATGGTGGATGCCCCAACCGCTGATCGAACGAGTGGAAGCCCAAGGCGCCACTTGGATGATTGGAGTGGCCGTTCTGTTAGCGGCTTGGAATATTGTGCGTCTTTATTCCCTGTCCCGTCCTCCGGTCCCCACACGGGTTTCCCCTGCCACTCCCATCCCCAGAGAACGAAAAGCACCAGGGGTTATTGCTCCAGAATTTCAATTCGACGACGATAAGAAGAATTGAATCATTCCCCTGTGACACACCATCGCATTAACAAGAACCATTCAAGTTTTTGAACATTCTGGGCAAGGTGTTCCTCGGGGGTTGCTGTATCTCGCACCCGTTCCACAAAATCAACGAAATCGAAAGGGGTTGTGTAGGAATAGCCCAGACTCGGGGCCTCGGATTCGAGCTTTTTGAGAACGGGGTGGGAACCCACTTTTCGGAACCAATACTTACTGTTCCAAGCATCGGGTTCGCGACGGTGCATAATTGCATGCCAAAAGGCTCCTGTGGCATCTGAAATTTCTTGAGAAATGGAATGAGATTCTTGTAAAAAATCGAACCATAGCCAAAAACCTGCCAAACATGCCTGTGCATGCGTTCTATGATTAAATGCCCAGTCTTTTAGCTGAAGGTTTTCGATTTGATTTTTCACCGACAAGACAGGAGCGCCAGGGCCGAGCGAAGGTGTCCGGTCGAACCAAATTCGTCGGGCAGCGAGCGGCAAAAAATCAATGGAAAAGCTCATAAAAGAACGATTGTAACGATTATAATGGTTAGTAAAGCAAGGAACTTGCGGATACAATAAATTGATGCCCCTCGATCCAAGCTGTATACTAAATAAATGAAATCAGTTAGGTTTTTGTGGCACCTACGCGCGGGGAGTCGTTTATGGCCCTGTCTTTAAATATCGGGAAATGTACGCATCTCGGCAACTACCGAGAAAACAATGAAGATGCCATTGAACATCGGGCATTTCCCGACTTGACGGTTTGCGTGGTTGCTGATGGGATGGGGGGGCAAGCTGCCGGCGAAATTGCCAGCAAGAAGGCCGTTGATATTATCCCCCGAGAATTGAGAAAATCGTTGACGGCTGCCGTGAATTCTGAAGCGACCAAAGTGATGATCCGTCGGGCGATTGTCCAAGCGAACGAAGAGATCATCCAAATGGGGCAACTCGACCGCGAAATGAAGAACATGGGGACCACTGTGGTCTTGGCCGTGTGGAGAAAAGCGGGTGAGATGTTCGTTTCCGGAGTCGGGGATAGCCGAGGCTATCTCGTTCGAGCCAAGAAGATCAGCCAATTAACCGTCGATCACTCGTTAGCGCAAGCCCTTGTTGAAGCAAAAACGATCTCAGCTGCGGAAGCCCGTGAACACAAATTCCGAAACGTCTTGTGGAAATATCTCGGCAGCAAAGAGGTCGGCGATGGCCCCGATGTGGCCGTGGTCCCGATCCAAGCAGGGGATCGCTTCTTACTCTGCACCGACGGGTTACATGGGGTGGTTTCGGATGATAAGCTTTTGCAGTTTATGCTATCTCATCCAGAGCCTCAATCTTGTGCGGAGGGGTTGGTTCAGCTTGCTTTAGAGTCGGGTTCTCGAGATAATGTTTCTTGTATCGTGATTGATGTTGTTGGATAATGCCCCTCTGCATGACCTCCATTGCGGGAGCCAAAAACCCGAATGCTCTACCGCCATTTCCGCAATACAGATCCCCCTTTTCTGCTGTTGGCATGGAACGAAAGTTTCATCACGCGCGGGGCTGCCATTGCCTCGAACCTGAGCACGTTTGAACGATATGCCTTGAATAAACCTTACTTCGATCCCGAAGGTCTCATCGTCGCGTGGGACGATACGAAGGACCAAATCGCGGGGTTTTGTCATGCGGGGTTTGGTCCCAACGCAGACGGAACGGCCCTAGACAAAACATTTGGCGTCATTTGTGCGATTGTGGTTCGCCCCGAATATCGTCGGGGGGGGGTCGCCTGTGAACTGTTGAGACGGGCCGAAGCCTATCTTACCTACAATGGGGCTAAGACCATTATCGCAGGGCCAATGAAACCTGCCAAACCCTTTTACGTCGGCTTATATGGAGGAAGTAATGCGCCCGGTATGTTGTTGAGCGAACCGGGCGCCCATCCCTTTTTGACCAAAATGGGCTACGTTCCCGAAACTCAAGTTCTGGTCTTCCGACGTCGCTTGCAAGGACCAATCAATGTGGTTGATCATCGTTTTGGTCAGGTGGCCAAAAAATATGAAACCCAAGTTTTACCGGGATACAGTTTTTCGACATGGTATCGGGAATGCTGTTTAGGCGCCTTAGAACCGATTGAGTTTCAGCTGCAATCGCGGCAGACGGGTCATTGGGCCGCCCGATGTTTATTTTGGGAGATGCGAGAATATCAAAGTAAATATGGGACCATGCCTGCCGGCGTAATTGATGTACAAGTTCGCCAAGAATTTCGCAAACAGGGTCTCGCGAAATATATGTTGCATCAGTTGCTCAAATACCTTCAAGAGATTCAAATGGGGTTGGTTGAAATTCAAGTCCCAGAACAAGATACTGCGGGGTTGCGTGTGGTAAAATCCCTGAATTTTGAGCATGTCGATACGGGTGTTGCCTTTCGCAAGCATGTTCCCGTTCCGGGAGAGTATCTCGGATGAATGCTTCTCGTTGGACGATCCGCTTCTTGATTCTTGCGGGGATTTCTTTCCTCGTTTTTTGTCTGCTTGGATGGGGGATTACCCCTCCTTCTCGGCTGATCGATTGGGATGAGCGGTTGAGCCATCGCCTGTTCGAGTGGTGTTTCCAAAGACCGAGTTTTTATGATGCGGTCGAGGATTGGTCCAAACTGGGAACCACCCCTTTTCTCTATTTTTTAGGGGCACTTCCGATTGCTTATTTACTCTGGAAGCAAGAGAATTTTTTGGCGGTTCTGTTTTTTGCCTTTGAGATTGCGACCCGTCGGCTCCATAGCGATTTGAAATTGCAGTTCACCCGACCTCGTCCCTTTCACGAGGAGATTCAGCAACTCGGCGATTATAGCTTTCCGAGCGGGCATGCCTTGGCTACCACTGCGATCGTGACCCTGTGCTTGTTCTTGGTGGTGGTCTACTGCAAACCGCTTAAACTGCGAGTCACCCTATTAGGTCTAGGAATCCTGTTCATTCTCAGCATTGCTGCTACTCGCGTTTTACTTGGGGTACATCATTTTCTCGATGTTTGCGGAGGGGTGGCCTTTGGTTTGGGGTGGGCCTTTTTAGGATGTGCCATTTGCGAATGGCGACGCCCCAAGCTCATTTCACCAGTTCAATGGAACCCCATCACAGATGCTCCCAAACTGGGGGAGTCCAACTAAAAATCTCCTCGCTAGGTATTAGGATGCGATGTCGTTTCCCCGACTCTGGAAGTGAGAGGGGATTCATCGACGATGACCCATCGAACGGGTGAGCCATCGAAGTTTCCCTAAGAAGACAATCCAACGAGGGAACCATCGAGGCTTCCCGCCCCCTTGCCGGTGGAGAAGTCACGCAGAGCTGATCTTGGGAGGTAGAACGCGAATATGCGGCGACATTTTTCCTGTGGGAGAAAGAGACTCTGCCGCTGATCTAGTGCTGCTCTGCCATTTAACCGGCATTCGTGCCTGTGGCAGCAAAGTCTTCCATCTTCCGAGCCACGGCCAGCGGAATGACCTTCTTGAATTTGTTGGTGCGTTTGAGTTCGACCCAATTTTTGAGAATCCATTCTACCCGAGGGGATTTCGTTCGGGCATAGAAGTCGTTCAAAAGCGGATGAAGCCATTCATACTCGAAGTAGGTGCAATTCGTCCAAGTGACACTCTTCGAGTGAAGTTTCTTGGGCAGATCGTTGCTAAAGTCTAGAACGATCAATTCGCCCCCCGTCATTCCGGAACCGACCTCATTTTCGATGGGGCCTAGGATAACGACTCTCCCCCGAGTCATGTATTCACAGGCGTACTTACCGGATGCTTCCGCTACGATGGTGGCCCCCGAATTGCGGATGCCAAGGCGATGTCCTGCCAAGCCGCTCAGGAATATATTTCCGCCGGTGGCTCCATAGCCGACGTTGTTGCCGGCCACGCTTTGAATGGCCCCGCCATAATCACTGGCCGAGTAATCGAGCGTGACCACCACATGCCCCCCCGAAATTCCCTTGGCGACCCCGTCTTGAGCAAAACCGGTGAGGTAAAGTTCCAAGCCCGAAACGCACCAAGCGCCAAAACTTTGACCGGCTTCTCCCTCGAAGGAAACGCGAATTCGGCGATGGTTAGGCATTCCTTCTCGGCCGTAGGTCTTGGCAATTAAACCGGCAATCGTTGCCCCAACCGAGCGATCGGAGTTGCGGATTTTGTAGAACAGGTCCAGACTTTGAGCATGTTCGATGGCATCTCGGGCGGCTTCCACAATTCGATTATTCAATTCTCGTTCATTAGGATTCGAGCAGACACCGGTTAAGCTCGTTTCTTGTTTGAATCGAGTCGCGAGACCCTCGAGCGCCATTTCCGGATGCAAGAATTTATCGAGTTTGAGCTTTGCTGCTCGACCGAGAATTTTATCGTTTCGCTTGAGCAGGTCGGTTCGCCCCACAATTTCCCGAATGGTCTTGGCGCCCATTTCTGCCAGCAATTTCCGAACTTCTTCGGCCACTTGCTTCAAATAGGCTTTGGTATGCTCGGGGTGACCTTTGTATTCGCCTTGGGTTCCCGTGATACCGGTAGGGCAATTGGGAATATGGCAGCTTTTACAGACAATGCAGCCGACCGAAACCATCAGGGCTTGGCCGAAGCTAAATTGTTCGGCACCAAACAGGGCATATTTGATCACATCGTGACCATTTTTGATCCCCCCCCCCACGCGAAGAATCACAGAATTTCTCAGGCCGTTTAACACAAGGGCTTGATGTGCTTCGGCCAGTCCCATCTCGCTGGGAAGGCCGGAGTGTTCCTTGCTAGAGAGCATGGCGGCACCGGTTCCCCCGTCGATCCCATCAATTTCGATGATATCGGCACCGGCTTTAGCGACCCCCACGGCAATCGTCCCGATGTTCTCGACCGCCACCAACTTCACGGAAACTGGGACCGAAGGCTTCACCGCTTTGAGGTCATGAATCAGTTGAGCAAGGTCTTCGATCGAATAGATATCGTGATGAGGGGGGGGGCTAATAAGATCGGTACCGGGTTTCCCATAGCGGATTTCGGCGATTTCCTTGGTGACCTTTTTGCCCATGAGTTGCCCCCCTTCACCGGGTTTGGCACCTTGGGCCATTTTGATTTGAATTTCGTCGGCATTGATCAGATATTCGGCATCGACCCCGAAGCGGCCGCTGGCCACTTGGCGAATTCGGCTGCGGAATCGGCTTTTACGGAGATCGCCACCAAGGGTATAAATTTCGGGGTGAGCTGCGCGTTCGGCAATGGTTTTTTCCCAGAAGGGTCCCCACCATTTTTCGGGCGCATCGTTCCGATGGCGGGCTTCGCCTCCTTCACCGGAATTACTGTAACCTCCGAGTTCGTTAAAGGCAGCGGCCAAGGTCTGGTGAGATGCCCCAGTTAACGCCCCATGGCTCATGGCGGCACCGCGGAAATGATGAACGATAATATCCAAGGTGTCCATCACTTGATCGACAGGCAGGGGATTCTCCGATTTTTGAATCAAGAAGAGGTCTCGTAAAACCGTTGGGGGGCGGGTATTCACCATATCGGTGAAGCGCACCCATTTCTCACCAACGCGCAACGGGGCTTCGGGGTCGATCTCTTGGGGGGGAGCCGTGTAGGCCATTTCCCCCCCCCCTGTTTCGGGTTCGGGGTGAGCCTCTTTCACGGCTTCGCGCAGGGCCATGCGCACCTTGGCATTGAACGCGAGATAATCCCGATTTCGACCGATGGTGGCAGTGATCTTCTCGGCGGCTTTCACACGCCATTGGGCATCCTCTACCAAATCGGCCAAGGTGAGTCCCCCGATTCGAGATGGGAAATCCCCCAAGAACTGCATTAACTCGGGACCAAACCCAACGGCCTCGAAGAGCATGGCCCCCCGATAACCTTCGATTGTGGTGATCCCCATTTTGGCGATGATCTTTTTGATCGAATCTTCCAAGGCAGCGAAGAGATTTTCCAGACACTCTTTCGCATCGAGGGTGACCTCTTGCTTGGTCTCGGCTTCTTTGTAGGTCAGGCCATTTTTGATGATTCGCAACATCAAATACGGGNGAACGGCATCGGCCCCGAAAGCAACAAGGCAACAAATGTCGTGCCCTTCTTGAACATCACCGGCTTGAACCACCAGCGAGCATTTATGGCGCAATCCCTGTTGGCACAGATAGGTATGAACGGCACCGAGAGCCAACAATGAGGGGATGGGGACGATACCCAACTTCGAGGCTTCTTTGTCGGAGATGCAGATCACCGAATCGCCCTCGCGAACTTTTTTCTCGGCCTCGCTGCGGATGCGATGCAGGGCTTCATTTAAGGCCGCGGCGCCCCCTTCGAGAGGGAAGGTTGCATCGACTGTGGTATAGCTGAGTAATTCGTTACGGCGAATTTCTTCGATCACTGCATCCGAAATCACGGGGCTAGAAAGCTCCATTTGTCGGGGGGGCAGAGCATCTTTTTCTTGGGAATCTCGGAAGCCGACGGGGCGCCCCAGATAGGTCACGAGGGACATGGCCCCCCCCTCTCGGTAGGGGTCAATCGGGGGGTTCGTGACTTCGGCAAAGGTCTGTTGCAGGTACTTGAACAACGTGGGGTGATGTTGGGAAAAGATCGTCAGCACGCGGTCAAAGCCCATCGAGCCGAGCGGTTCTTTTTTGAGCTTGGCCATATCTTTGACGAAAACGGCTCGCTCGAAGTCCCAGCCCAACGCTTGCAATACCTGATCCAACGACCATGTGCGGTGATCGAGCAGCGCTTCCACTTGGTCATCCGTTTGGGTCGTAAAGTCAAAGCCTTCGGGGACGAGGATTTCTTGGCGATTCAGTTCATGGAGATCGCCGAACTCGGCACGCATCTCATCCACAACGATTTTCATCGTTTGGTGATGATCTAATCGGGTACCGGTTTGGGTATCTAGAGCAATCATCTGCCCCGGTTGGAGTTGCCCGCTGGCCACAATCGTCTTGGGATCGACCCCGTAAACGCCCGACTCGCTGCCGATGTAAAGCCATCCCCGTTGGTCAGCCAACCAGCGGACGGGGCGTAACCCCATCCGATCGACGGCACCAATGAGATACCGACCATCGGTCAGAACTAATCCTGCAGGGCCATCCCAAGCACACAAGGAGCCGAAAGCCCGTCGGCAATAGGAAAACATATCGACCGCATCATTTCCCCAGAATTCGGCTTCGGTATCCCAAACGGGGGGAACGCTCAGACGCACCGCACGCAACAAGCTCCAATTCCGATCGAGAATTAGGTGTTCCAGCCATTCATCCAAGCTCCCCGAGTCGGATTGTTTCGGCGTCAGTAGGTTGCCTCCGGGCACCGTTTTCAAGCCACGCGAATAGGCCTCGACCGCATTACGATTGGTCCGAATCGTGTTGATTTCCCCGTTATGCCCCGAATAGCGGAAGGGTTGAGCCAACATCCAATTCGGATAGGTATTGGTCGAATATCTGCGGTGAAAAATCGCAATCCCCGATTCAAAAGCGGGATTCGACAAATCCAAATAGAAATCACACAGTTGCTTGGAGGTGAATAACCCTTTGTAGCTGACCAAGCGAGCGGACAGCGAGGAGAAATAAACTTCCAGACCTGCTTCTTGGAATAATTGACGTAATACTAACCGTTGATGGTACAGATATTTCTCGGCCTCGAGGATCGTACCATGGACCAGCAACAGAAGTTGTTCAATCGCGCCGGGCCGAGTTTGTTTGGCCCGTTCCGGAAGGATGTCCTCATTTGTGGGAACGACACGCCAACCCATAATTTCCACCGGTCCCCCCGAAAGGGTCTCGGCAATGATCTGTTTCGCTTGTTGAATTTTCTCGGGGCTGCGATCGAGGAAAAAGGTGCTTCCCACCGCCAAGGAAACGTGAGGATGTAATCTTGGTGCAAACTGAGGAAAGAGCCGTTTCGCCTCGGCCACAAAAAACCGGAGGGGCAGTTGCAGGGTGATCCCTGCTCCATCGCCCGCGTCGGCACAAACCCCGCCACGATGTTCTAAGTTTTTCAGGGCGAGCATGGTTTTTTCAACCACTTCTCGCGAAGGTTTACCATCCGCAGCCGCAACACCACCAATTCCACAGGCATCGCTTCCGATCTCATCTGTATAAAGATATTTTCCAGTACGAATCTCGCGTACTCCACCCTCGTTCATCTCACCAAATTCCTCTCCGGACTCTGCCGGTTCCAATTGCCAAATCTCATCTTGAGTCGATTGAATCGATCGTCATTCGTTGACCATGTTTTTTTCGATCGTCCATTTTACATCCCAACATGGTGATCTTAATCATTATTGTTGACAAGAAAAGACTGTTGCCCGCCTCAAATCGAAAAAATTGAAAATATTTTGACATCGAGAGATCGACCCTAACGAGCCTAGGGTTTTCGCCGGTCCGCAGGGGTGACGAGCGTGCGATTTTGCCGATCCGCAGGCCAATTCACGAAGGAATCTAGCTTCCTCAGAATCGAAAACAACAAGCCCAATCCCTGCCTCTAAAAGCTCAGGAAAAACTTGAGCGTGCGATGATCCTTTGCCGGTTCCAAACATCGGGGCATTAGAAATGGTCATCGACCTTGGAAAACTCGGGCGAGTTTTGAGCTTTTGCTAGTCAAATTGACTTACAGAGCGATAATAGCTTTTTTGGCAATAATTTATGCCAATGTGGGAGAGGGAATGCGTTCGATCGAGCGGGTCGCCGTTGTGAGTATGGGGGGGCTTTTCCCCAATGCCAATTCGTTAGATGAGTTCTGGAACCATGTGCGGAACGCGAACGACTGTTCGAGTGAGCCTCCCTTGGGGCGTTGGCTTATTCCCCCTCAAAAGGCAAAGGACCCGCGATTGGGTATGCCCGATCGGGTTTATTCCACCCGTGGCTATTTTCTCAAACCCTTCCAAGCCGAAACTCGGGGACTGGATTTGAGGAATGTCCCCTTGGAAGAATTGGACCCCATTTTTCACCTCGCATTGCATATTGGTAATTCAGCCTTTTTGACGGCACAGACCCGTCAGATCGACCGGCAACGCTGCGGGGTGATCCTCGGCAACATTGCTTTGCCGACCGAAAAATCCTCGGAATATGCGCGACAGATTTTGGGTGATCGCTTCGGGACTTGGTTTCCCAAACCTTTGCGCCCCGTACATCCTTGGAATCGGCAACCGGCCGGCTTACCCGCTGCCCTTCTCGCGCGGGCATTGGGATTCGGGCTAGGCGGATACTCTTTGGATGCCGCCTGTGCTTCTTCTCTGTACGCCATCAAATACGCCTGCGATGAATTGCTCTCGGGTCGGGCCGACTTCATGATCGCAGGGGGCATGTCTCGCCCCGATTGTTTGTACACCCAAATGGGCTTTGCACAACTGCGGGCCTTGTCCCTCTCGGGGCGATGCTCTCCTTTCGATGCCAAGGCCGATGGTTTGGTCGTGGGAGAAGGGGGATGTGCCTTTGGTCTGAAACGGCTCAGAGATGCGATTCAACAGGGAGATTCGATTCTGGCCGTGATCGCAGGCATTGGACTTTCTAACGATCGCGAAGGCAATCTGTTGCTCCCCGCCTCGGAAGGGCAACTTCGCGCCATGCGCTCGGCGTATGAACAAGCTCAGTGGTCCCCCGAGCAGATCACTTTGTTTGAATGCCATGCCACGGGAACCCCTGTGGGCGATGCCGTTGAATTTGCCTCTTTGCGTCAACTTTTGCACGAGGCGTCGGCTCATCATCAAGCAACTATCGGTTGTGTGAAATCGACGGTGGGTCATTTACTCACGGGGGCGGGAGCGGCCGGCTTGGCCAAAGTGATCTTGGCGATCCNACATCGGACCCTTCCCCCTACAGCCAATTTTCAGACCCCTTCGCCTCGGCTCGATTATCACGGCTCGCGGTTACAAGTTTTGCAACAAGCAAGGGAGTGGGACAGCGTTTCTCACCGTCGGGCCGCCGTGAGCGCTTTTGGTTTCGGTGGGATTAACGCCCATGTGTTGATTGAAGAATTTCATCCCACTATCGGAACGAATCCGACGATCAGTGTTGTCCCCCCCCCCGTGTCGCTTGCTTCTTCCCCTGCGATTTCATTTGCAGTTCAGGCAGTGGCCCAACAACAAGGTACTCACCTCAACGAGCTGGAACTTCCGTTGCAGAAATTTCGCATTCCTCCCAAAGAAATGGAAGAAATGCTACCACAACAAGCCCTGTTACTTCTCACGGCCGATCGGGCCTTGACGCAAATTTCCCAAGTCGATCATCTTCGGACCGGTGTTTATGTGGGGGTCGTGCTCGATCCCAATACCACGAATTTTCACCTTCGCTGGGCGGCAGGCGAAGTGGCAGAAACACTCAAAGACGCGGTACATCCCCCCCTGACTGCCGACCGCACCATGGGAGCTTTGGCCAGTGTGGCCGCCAGCCGCTTGGGACGCTGGCTTGGTGTTGGGGGACCGTGTTTTGCCGTTTTGGATGAACAAGCAGGGGGACTGCGAGCCTTGAAACAAGCCTGTGAGGCACTGGCACGCCACGAAATCGATCGAGCGATTGTCGGCGCCGTCGATCTGGCCTCGGATGTCCGCAGTGCCGGTCAAGCCGATGGTTGTGCTGTGGTTGTTCTCGAACGCTTGGCCGATGCCCAGTCCCTTCGGCATCCCATCTTAGCCCAATTCGCAGAAGTGAAAGCATCCGTCGGCGAACCCCAAGAACCCGAGACAGGAGCGGCCTGTTCGCTGTTAAATTTCGTTCAAGCCTGTGAATCCCTTCGCGATGAGGTCCTCCGAAAACCCGCACAAAAACCAGAGTTTTGGCTGCATGATACGGCAGAAGGATACCGTTCCCTCGAAGTGGTCGCAGGAAACACATTGGGGAACCAACTTCAAGTCATCGTGCAGGAACCGCCGGAGGAAAATCGGCCGCCCCGATATACCGAACGGGAAAACCGCCCCGAGACGTTGTTCACCTTTGCCGCTCCGAATCTCCCTGATCTGCAAAGGCAACTCGAGTTGTTAGCGAATACCGATCCTCGAACGGGGTTAAAAGAACAGGCCCATGCTTGGGCGAATTGGCAAAAGCAAACTGGGGGGGGGGCATTTCGCCTCGCCTTCATTGCTCAATCGATTGACGATCTTCAAAGCCGAATCAAGCAAGCTCAAGCTCATCTCAATACTTCACCCGCTCAAGCTAGCCGAGAGGGTATTTTCTTCACTCCCGCTCCACTTTCTGGCTCGTCGAATCGAGTGGCCTTTGTCTATCCCGGCTCGGGCAACCATTATCCCGATATGGGGCGAGAGCTGGGTATTTTGTTCCCCGAAGTGCTTCATCAACAATTGCGGGAAAATCGAAAACTGGCCTCCCAGTATCATTCCTCCTTAGTGTGGAATGCGACGGAATTGAATCATTTGACCCCCAGAGATTTGATCTTTGCTCAAGTGACACTTGGCACGTTGACCAGTGATATTTTCCTTCAATTCGGTGTGAAACCAAGTTTCGTGTTGGGGTACAGCCTTGGCGAGTCGGCCTCGATGTTTGGCACACGAGCTTGGACCAGCCGAGACGAAATGTACGAACGAGTTCGCACCTCCCCCTTATTTGTGAGCGATCTCGCTGGCCCCTACAACGCCGTGCGACAAGCATGGCATTTTCCCCCAGAAAAGCAGGTCGATTGGCTTTCCGGTGTGGTCGCCGCTCCACCCGAGAAAGTTCGACAAGCCCTTCAGAATCGAAGGTATGTTTACTTGTTGATTATCAATACGCCCCAAGATTGTGTGATCGGCGGGCAACGGGAAGAAGTCGAAAAACTGGTGCAAGAAAATCGCTGGGCTTTCTTTCCCGTAGAAGGGGTCACCGCCGCCCATTGCGAGGTGGCTGCCCCCGTGCGTGAACGCTACCGCCAACATCACCTGTTACCCACGAGCGCTCCGGAAGGGGTACGCTATTACTCGGGGGCTCGCGGCGAATCTTATGAACTCACCGCCGATTCTGCCGCCGAGAGCATCACCGAAGCCGTTCTTAACACGATTGATTTTCCCAAAACCGTCCGCAGTGCTTATCGAGATGGTGCCCGAATCTTCCTTGAAATGGGACCCGGCGCTTCTTGCACTCGGATGATTAGTTCCATCCTCGATGGGGAACCGCATCTGGCTTTAGCAGTGGCGGCCCCTCGCCTTGAAAATTATGCGAACCTGTTACAGATTCTTGCCCAACTTCATGTGGAAGGGATCGACCTGAATCTCGATTTACTCAAACCTTCTCGACCTGCTGTTTCGCCGATAGGAAAAACCTTGAAAAAACCAGCACACTATACCCCTCGAACGATTTCGCATTCGACTGAAATAACGATCGATGTCCCAGAAAAATCCGACTCTTCAGGCGAATTCTTCCCCGCGAGTCCCGAAATTCCAGTGAACGCCCCCCCCCCTAGTATCCCATCTCATTCGGCTACACATGCTGTTCATTCCTCGGCCCATCCCTTTGCAGAATTCGTTCAACCACATGCCTCGGCTGAAACAATGCAACCTTATACTTCAGCAGAAACGCTTCAACCTTGGTTGGTTCATCTCGTCGAAACTCAACGTCTGAATGTGGCTGCCCACGAGGCCTTTTTAAGGTTCAGCACGCAAACGCAATGGGCCATGAATGCTTTGATCCAACAACAAACGATGTGGATGTTGAATGGTCACTCCGCAGTGCTGGACCCCACGCTCAACTTCACGGAAACAGTGAACCCCTTGGGAGAAAGAGAAGGGACTAGGGGACAAAATGGTTCCTACACGGATTCTTCGCCCCCCCCCTCCTCTGGGATGAACGTAAATGCCCCCCCCCCTTCCTCCTCTGGGATCAATCTCACGCAGCCCCCCCCCTCCTCCGCATCTCGGCTTGATCCCCCTCGTTCGCTCACCAAGGAGCAATGCTTTGAATTTGCCCGAGGATCGATCGGGAAAGTACTTGGCCCGTTATACGCCGAGATTGATTCCCACCCGACCCGAGTCCGCCTTCCGGATGGTCCCCTGCAATTAGTGGATCGGATTCTGCTGATTGAGGGAGAACCCCTATCGTTAACGCAAGGTCGTGTGGTGACCGAACACCTCGTCACCGAGGATCGCTGGTATCTTGATTCGGGGCGTATCCCAACGTGTGTGGCCGTAGAATCGGGTCAGGCCGACCTTTTCCTGTCCGGATTTTTGGGAATCGATCTCCGCACCAAGGGCTTGGCGGTTTATCGCCTGCTCGATGCCCGTGTGACCTTCCATCGTTCCTTACCCGTCGTGGGAGATTTGATCCGTTACGATATTCACATCGACGAATTCTTCCGCCAAGGCGAAACCTACTTGTTCCGCTTCCGCTTTGAAAGCACCGTCAACGGTGAGCCTTTATTGAGCATGAGCGAAGGGGTCGCAGGGTTCTTTTCGGAACAAGAATTGGCCAACGGCAAAGGGATTATTCACACCGAGTTGGATAAAAAGCCCATGGCCGGCAAAGTTCCCGCAGGATGGGTTCCCTATGCTCCTTTAGCTCATGAATCCATGAGCGCCTCTCAGGTCGATGCCCTAAGAAAAGGCAATCTAGTGGAAGCCTTCGGCCCGCTGTTTGCCAAACTCCCGTTGAAGCAACCCGCTCTGTTGCCCGGAGGCATGTTGAAATTGGTCCATCGCGTGACCGAAATCATTCCAAGGGGGGGGCGATATGGTTTAGGTCAAATCCGTGCCGAGGCCGACATCAAACCCGATGATTGGTTTTTGACCTGTCACTTTGTGGATGACAAGGTCATGCCCGGCACCTTGATGTACGAATGTTGTCTGCACACCTTGCGGATTTTAGTCAGCCGGATGGGGTTTGTCGGGGAAAAAGGGGCCGTTGTCTGTGAACCGGTTCCTAATGTGAAAAGTAAGCTCAAATGTCGTGGGCAGGTCATTAGTTCCACGAAAGTAGTCACCTATGAAGTATCGTTAAAAGAGATCGGCTTCCGTCCTGAACCCTATTTCATTTGCGATGCCCTGATGTATGCCGATGGAAAACCGATTGTGGAAATTACGGATATGTCCCTGCGAATCTCGGGATTAACACGGGAATCGTTGGAGCAAATGTGGCAGGCCACGGCCATTCCACAGGGAGAAACCTTATTTGGTCCCGAAAGCATTCGAGCCTTTGCCGTGGGGAAACCTTCGGAAGCCTTTGGGGATCGATACCAGATATTCGATGCCGAAAGGGTCATTGCTCGGTTGCCGGGTCCCCCTTATCAGTTTTTGGATCGCATTACCCATATCGAAAAGTGTCGACCTTGGGAAATGACCGCAGGGGGAGAAATTGTCGCCGAGTACGATGTCCCACCACAGGAATGGTATTTTGCCGCCAATCGTTATCCGGTGATGCCCTTCTCGGTGCTGTTGGAAGTGGCCTTGCAACCGTGTGGCTGGCTTGCTGCGTATCTTGGTTCGGCCTTGACCAGCGAGGTCGATCTGAGTTTCCGGAATCTCGGAGGACGAGCCGTCCAATATCGGGAAGTGCGTCCCGATGCGGGTACCTTGGTCACACGGGTCCGTATCACCAAGGTTTCCTCCTCCGGCGGCATGATTATTCAAAACTACGATTTCGATCTGCGGCAAAATGGCCAACCGGTCTATGTGGGCGATACCTATTTTGGTTTCTTCTCCAAACAAGCGTTGGCCAATCAAATCGGCTTAAGAGAATTTCAACTGATTCCCCCCCCCTCCGAGGGGAGAACCCCTCGCCCTCACCCTCGTCCCGTGAGTACCGAGTTCCCTTATCCGGATGCCATGTTACGGATGGTCGATCGAATCGAATGGGAAAGTTCGTACCACAAAAAGGGGATACTCGAAGTGGTCGAAGGTCGGGCTATTGTGAATCCCGAAGCGTGGTTTTTCAAGGCCCATTTTTATCAGGACCCCGTTTGGCCCGGATCGTTGGGCTTGGAATCGTTGTTGCAGATTCTCCGAATCAAGGCGGCCGATCGATGGGGGCATCCTCCCGAAGGTTGGCAAGCGGTAGCTTTGAATCGATCCCATAGTTGGACTTATCGGGGACAAATTTTGCCGACCGATAAAGAAGTGACTATCCAAGCCTATATTACAAAGTATGATGATAAGACGCAGACAATCATTGCCGATGGTCTTCTGAGTGTCGATGGTCGGATTATCTATCACATGAAGGATTTTTCGATCGCTCGACGACTGGAAAGGAACGAGGCAAGTTAGAATCAACAAGATAGTGTCACTATTTTAGGGATGTTTCGACGAGACGATTTGCTGAGGAGTGGGATTTAACGACATGCGTTATTCACGGGTTTTTTTGGAAGCCATTGACTACGAATTACCTCAACGGGTCGTAAGCACCTCTGAGTTAGAAAGACATTTGCAACCGTTGTATCAAACCCTGCGAATTCCCCTAGGACAATTAGAGGCGCTGACTGGAATTTCGCAACGACGTTGGTGGGAACCGAATTTCCGTGTGGCCGATGGGGCCGTTGCCGCCGCTCGGAAAGCTCTCGAATCGACGCATATTCGTGCCGATGATATTGACATGCTGGTTTACACGGGTGTTTGTCGGCAACAATTGGAACCGGCCACGGCCTGCGAAGTGGCCTCGAAGTTAGGGGTTTCTCCCGATGCCACCGTTTACGATATTTCCAATGCCTGCCTTGGTGTACTCAACGGGATCATTCAGGTAGCCAATGCGATTGAATTAGGTCAATGTCGAGCGGGCCTTGTCGTTTCCTGCGAGACCGCTCGGGAAATTAACGAAGCGATGATCGACCAAATGATTCATTCCCAATCGATGGAACTATTCAAACAGGGAATCGCCACCTTAACGGGGGGATCGGGAGCGGTCGCTGTGCTGGTAGTGGATGAAGAACTTTCGTTCCAACAACGCCGACGGCTTGTAGGAGGGGTGGCTCGGAATGCTCCACAACACCACAAGCTCTGCCGCTGGGGCTGGGAGAATATCTCGCCGACCATCGAGCGGATCGCCTCCTCACAACCTGCAACCTACCTCAAGAACAAACTGGTGGGAATGGCCGATCGGGCACGCCATTTGATGGCACCATTCATGTCAACGGATGCCGTGAATGTTTTGAAATATGGGGTCGAGCTGGGCCAAAAAACTTGGCAAAACTTCCTCCATCGCGTGGGGTGGGCCACCGAGCAACTCGATAAAGTGATCTGTCACCAAGTCGGCTCTAGCCATCGCGAGACGATTCTCAAAACCTTGGGCATTCCCGTTCACAAGGAGTATTCCACCTTCCAAACGCTGGGGAACATCGGCACTGTTTCGCTGCCTTTGACGGCTGCCATTGCGGAAGAAAATGGCTTTCTGCAACAAGGGGATCGCGTTGGCTTTTTGGGCATCGGCTCGGGGCTGAACTGCATGATGTTAGGGGTCGAATGGTAAACGCCGACTTCCCTTTTCGTTCCCATTTCTTTACCACACCTGCCGGAAAAATGCACTACCTCGATGAGGGACAAGGTTCCCCCGTCGTGATGGTGCATGGGAACCCCACATGGAGCTACTACTACCGCAATCTCGTCCGTGCTTTAAGCCCCTTTCATCGTTGCCTTGTTCCCGATCATCTCGGCTGTGGACTATCGGATAAGCCCCAACCTCCGCAGTATGGCTATTCCCTTCAAGAACGGGTAACCGATTTCACGAATCTGATGAATCATCTGGATGTTCGAGAAAAAATCACCCTTGTGGTTCACGATTGGGGCGGAATGATCGGGCTGGCTTGGGCGAAAGAATTACCCGTTGAAGCGATCGAACGGCTTGTCATCTTCAATACGGCCGGTTTTGGTCTGCCGGAAGGGATGCCCCTACCGTGGCGCTTGAAGCTAGGCCGCAATACTCGCTTGGGGGCTTGGTTGATTCGTTCGCGCAATCTGTTTTGTTTGCACGCCGCCAACATTGGAACCAAACGTAAAAGGCTCGATCCTCAAGTGCGCGAAAATCTTTTGCGTCCCTATCGCAGTTGGGAAGATCGCATTGCCATTTTGAAATTTGTACAAACGATCCCTTTGGGTCCGCAGGATGCCGGCTGGGAAATCGTGCAGGCCGTCAAACAATCTCTGAACCGGTATCGTTCCACCCCAACTCGGATTTACTGGGGAATGAAGGACTTTGTCTTCACACCGGAATTTCTGGCAGAGTGGCGTCGCCAGTTACCCGAGGCCGTAGTTCAAGAATTCGCCGATTGCGGACATTACATTTTGGAAGACGCCGCCGAAGAAATTATCCCAGACGTGGTGAAGTTTTTAGAACCGTTACGGTCCAGTTCCTAAGATAGTTATGCAGGAACTCAACACCAAAATAACGGGTTCCTCTGGGGATTATTCCTCGCCGGATTCAAGTGAGATCAGTCAAAATCATAATCGCTTGGAACGGAATAAGATCGTACCAAATGAAAGGGCCTTCGGTAGTCGGGGATTAGCCTAACCAAAAACGATAACAAAGAAACGATAATCACAAGAGTATGAATAACACACAATCGACCGAATTGATTTTTGAATTGTCTCGCACGGGCCGCCGTTGCCATATCCCCCCACAAAGCGACGTACCCGAGGTTCCTTTGGATAACCTTCTGCCTGCGAAATATCGAGCGCAGAATGCCCCCCCCCTTCCAGAAGTCGCCGAGATCGATTTAATTCGACATTTTAACAATCTTTCCACTCGGAATATGTGCATCGATACGAACTTTTATCCGCTCGGTTCGTGCACGATGAAATACAATCCGAAACGTCATGAGCGCTGGTCGGCCGATCCGGCGTTTGCGGGCCTGCACCCGTTACAAGATGAAGAGACCTGCCAAGGGATGCTCGAAGTGCTTTGGGAGATGCAAAACTTCCTGAAAGAAATTTCGGGCTTACCGGCCATTTCTTTGCAACCGGCAGCCGGCGCCCATGGGGAATTGACCGCGTTGTATGTGGCAGCGGCTTACTTCCGCGATAAGGGGATGACCCAGCGGAAAAAGGTTCTCGTCCCCGATAGCGCACATGGCACGAACCCCGCTAGTGCTGCCTTGGCAGGATTCGAGAGCGTGACCGTCAAAGGGAATGCCAAAGGCTTGGTGGACCTTGACGATTTCCGCCGAAAACTCGATGAAACCACGGCTGTATTCATGATTACCAACCCCAACACGTTGGGGTTATTTGAAGAGCAAATTCAAACGATCACGCAAGAAGTGCATGCGGCCGGCGGACTGGTTTACCTTGATGGCGCGAACATGAACGCAATCCTCGGGATCACACGCCCTGGGGACTTCGGTGCCGATATGCAACATTACAACGTTCACAAAACCTTTACGGGTCCGCACGGAGGGGGGGGGCCAGGCTCTGGCCCTATCACCGTTCGCGATTTTCTCGCCCCGTATCTGCCCACTCCGATTGTGGCTAAGAAGGATAACAAGTTCTTCCTCGATTACAATTATCCCAAATCGATTGGACGGGTGCGAAGTTTCTTTGGCAATGTCGGGATTCTCTTCCGAGGTTGGGCTTACATTCGCACTTTGGGGGCCAAAGGTCTCAAGGAAGTTTCTCAGCACGCGGTTCTGAATGCCAACTATTTGTTATCTCGCATTAAAGGGGTTTACGACGTTCCTCATGGCGATCGCTGCATGCATGAGTTTGTCGCCAGTTGTAAAACCCTGCGGCGTGAAAAGAAAATCTCGGCCATGGATGTTTGCAAGGGCTTACTCGATTACGGTTTCCATGCCCCGACGGTCTACTTCCCCTTGGTTGTTCCGGAAGCTCTCATGATGGAACCGACCGAAACCGAAAGCAAAGAAACCTTGGATCGTTTTGCCGAGGCGCTGATCGAAATTGCCTCGCAAGAAGCGACCTATCTTCAGCATGCTCCGCATACCTTGCCGATCAGCCGCCCCGATGTGGTCAAAGCCGACCGCGAACCCATTCTGCGTTGGACTGCAAAGGTCTAAAGTGGTTTCAGAGTTAGTGTCGCGCCAAGAATTCGGGGATCGTCTACGGAACATAGCATGAGCGGCGATTGGCCCCCTGCAACACCAATTTTGAACTGGCTCTAACGTGATTTTGGGACGGAACCGCTGCTGCGGGGGGGGAGGCAACTAACCTTTCAATTCCGAAATCAATACGATCACTCTCGAACCGTGAGAGTTCCAGTCCTCCGAGTGGGATCGATTAACCTTTCAATTCCGAAACCAATGCCCGCAAAAAGGGTTCCACATCGCTGACAATCCCGATCGTTTGCACAGTCCCGCGATCCATCAACTTTGTCACCGTTGCCGGATTAATATCCACACAGGCCACTTTCACCCACGCGGGGAGCAAATTCCCCACCGCCACCGAGTGAAGAGTGGTCGCAACCATCAGGCAAAAGCCCACCCCTGGAATTAAAGCCCGCATCGCTTTTTGAGCTTGGACGACATCGGTAATCACTTCGGGTAGGGGGCCATCATCACGGATACTTCCTGCCAACACAAAGGGGATTTTATGTTGGATGCACTCGTACATGATCCCACCGGTGATCTTTCCCGCTGCAATCGCTTTTTCGATCCCCCCTAAACGACGAATTGTATTGATGGTCCGCAGGTGATGTTCATGCCCTTCTTCCGCCGGTAAACCACGCTCTAGAGAGACCCCCAAACTGGTGCCATAAATGTTTTGCTCCAAATCGTGAGTGGCTAGGGCATTGCCGGCAAAAAGAATATCGAGATACCCATTTTGAATTAACCAACCGATCCACTGCCCCCCCCCCGTATGAACGACGGCCGGCCCCAGCACTGCCAAGATTTTTTCGCCCGACGCTTTGGTTCGTTTCATGGCAGCGGCGATTTCCCGAACGGTTGCCCCTTTGGGTTTCTCGCTGGAAACCGCCGACGACATGAACTCGAACAATTCCGATTTGCGTTGTGCCTCTTCGGGAAAAACGCGAACACCACTGCGACCAATCACGACCCAATCGCCCTGTTGCACATCGCCCATCGGCACACAACGAGCCGTCGGACCTTTCGGATCAATCACGATGCCGACATCCATTTCTTGCCCTTGCACCTCAATCCATTGGCCGCCGATGCGAACTTCGGTCTTCAAATTCGTGGTGCAATAAAATCCTTCGGGAAAAGCGCCCGCGACCTCGGCAACGGCGGTCACACAATCGGCGGCATGAACCGGTATCGCTCCGTGATCGTGAATCGCATCGAGAATATCGTTGAGTTTCTCTTGCGATTCGGCCCAAACTTCAATTCGCGCCACGGAAGGGTCCGTGCTTTTTTCGCCAATTTTCATGCTCGAAATATGATAATGCCCCCCACGAGACATAATCACATCCAAAACTTTTGGCAGTAACAAGGAATCGAGAATGTGGCCGGAAAGTTCGACCTCTTCGAGATACGTTTTGTCTGTCATGGTCAATCGCTCAGATAGGTGAATCTCTATTTTAGCTAACCTCACCTCATTAGGAAACCATGTTCCCAATTCCCGCCGATTCCAGCTTCCCGATTCCCGCTTCCAGATCATCAGGCAAGATGGATGAGCGGGTCCAATCGTCTGAGGTCCCATCCCCGAGGGGGTCATTCATGCTGGCGATCTGCCTATTCTTCGCGATCCGGTAACACCGAATCACCAAAACCCCTTTTGTGGCGAAGGTCGTTTTTTCCGGTGCGAATCAGTTGCTCTTTTTGCGTACGACTTAACTTCTTGATGGCGTATTCACGTCGCAGGGCGTTGCCTTTGCTGCTGACTTGTTCTTGATAAACGATCTTTAAGGGACGACGTTTGCGACTTCGGGTATATCGAGAAGCGATCCCCTGATTATGTTGCTTGAGCCGACGAGTGAGATTGTTGGTAATCCCCGTATAAAAAGTGTTATCCGCACAACAAAGAATGTAGACGATCCATTTTTCAGACATGGTGCTGCTCAGGGGTCACCCCTTGAGAATATCGGTCACAACTTTGCCAGCGACATCGGTGAGTCGTTCCTCGCGCCCTTGATGGCGATAGGTTAATTTCTCGTGGTTGAATCCCAACAGATGCAAAATCGTCGCGTGGAAATCGTGGATGTGAACGCGATTTTCGACCCCATAAAGCCCGAATTCATCGGTTTTGCCGTAAATGGTGCCTCCTTTAACCCCCCCCCCCGCGAGCAGCATAGAAAAGCCATAGGGGTTATGATCGCGGCCATCTTTTCCTTCGCTCATGGGGGTTCGGCCAAATTCCCCCCCCCAGATGACGAGAGTCTCATCGAGTAACCCGCGTTGCTGTAAATCTTCGATTAAAGCGGCCGTGGGTTGATCGACCGATGCACACATGTTGGTATGATTGGCTTCGATATTACCATGAGCATCCCATCTGCTGCCGGCGCCTGAATAAATTTGCACAAAGCGGACCCCTCTTTCAATCATTCGTCGAGCTAGAAGGCAACGATGACCAAATTCCGCTGTCGCTTTACGATACAAGCCATAGGCATTTTTGATTCGTTCGGGTTCTTGCGAGAGGTCGATCACTTCGGGGGCTTCCGCTTGCATTCGGAAAGCTAACTCGTATGCCTCTCGGCGAGCCTTCAGCCGTGTATCCTCGGCACGGTTTTCT
Source organism: Gemmataceae bacterium (assembly GCA_026419115.1). Lineage (GTDB taxonomy): Bacteria > Planctomycetota > Planctomycetia > Gemmatales > Gemmataceae > SKW135. The sequence goes on along the minus strand of JAOAAA010000001.1, from coordinate 30,864 downwards.
CCGTGTAAGTCGTTGAGTTCTTGAATCAGTTTGAGTTTATCACGTTGATCGATCGAGTTAATCCCCTTGGGGTTTTTCAGATGCAAGATCGGTGGATCATCCGAGCGAAATAGGGTTCCTTGATAGGTGGCGGGCATATAGCCGGTCCCCCAATTTCTGGCCCCCCCCGTTACTTCGCCCCCATCGGTCAGCACGACAAACCCCGGTAGATTCTGATTTTCCGTCCCCAAGCCATACAAAGCCCACGAACCAAGGCTTGGTTTGCCCGCTAAGATCGAGCCGGTATTCATCTGCAAAACCGAACCCACATGATTCAACCCGTCGGCATAACAAGCACGGAGTTGGCACCAATGGTCGGCAGTACGAGCCATGTGAGGAAGCCAATCGGAAAAATCCAATCCCGATTGACCGAATCGACCAAACTTACGCCGACTAGCCAACAGGTTGTTGCCCCCCGTCCCCATAGGGGTAATCACTTTCCCGAACGAGGCCGGCAGGGGCTTACCATGCATTTTAACCAATTCGGGTTTGGGATCGAACAAATCGATATGGCTAGGCCCCCCTTCCATGAAGAGGAAGATGACCCGTTTGGCTTTGGCAGGGAAGTGAGATTTTTTCGGAGCGAACGGCTGAGTGCTTGCCGATTCCTTTGCCGCGAGTTCCTCACTCAAAAGGGTCGCCCAAACGAGGGAACCGAATCCCAGACCGATTCGATTCAAAAGTTCCCGACGATTCATGTGCAGATTGGCCGAGTACATAGGTTGCGCCATCAATCAATAAAAATAAATTCGTTTGTATTCAACAGGGCATGACTGACTTCACGCCAGACGGTTGCCGAATCGCGAGTATCCTTGTTGACAAAGTTGAGGATCAGTTGTTTTTCCCGACTGGTAGGCAGACGACTGAGCGTGGTGACAAAGAGTTTCTCGATCATTTCCGAATCATTCGCTGCTTGTTTGCGAATCCGTTCTCCGAGCAAGGAGGCTTTTTGAAGAATCATTTGATCGTTCAATAGCATCAGAGCTTGCGGAGCCGTCGTGGTTTCGTAACGTCGATTGCAGGCCTCGGTCCGTTCTGGAGAATCGAACGCTGCGAACAAGGGGTAACGCGTGTTCCGGCGAACAGCAACGTAAATGCTGCGTCGGTCCCGCTCGGCTTCTGGGGAAAGGGGCCATTTCGTCCCTTTCATTTCTGGAGGGAGTTCGGGGTAGACGCTCGGCCCGCCGGCTTTCAGGTTCAAGGTTCCTGACACAGCTAAAATCGCATCGCGAAGCGTTTCCCCTTCCATCCGTTTGCGATTCTGTCGCCAAAATAGAAGATTGTCGGGGTCTTGTTTTTCTCCCTCGGGATGGTTGAACGAATCTTGTTGATACGTTTCCGAGGTGACGATTAAGCGAACAATGTGCTTGAGGCTCCAAGGTTGGGCTTGCTTATCGGTGCTGGGTTTGACCAATTCCACTGCCAACCAGTTCAACAACTCGGGATGAGTGGGACGTTCTCCGGTGGTGCCAAAATCATCGGAGGTGGGAACAATGCCCCGCCCAAAGAAATGCTGCCACAGCCGATTCACTGCCACGCGCGAGGTGAGCGGATGATGCGGTTGGGTCAACCATTGAGCCAACTGCGCCCGTCGCCCAAGGCCTTGGGGGCTTGGCGTGATGCTCACCTTCTTATCATCGATGATCGAAAGATACGCAGGCTGAAGCTCTTCTTTCGGGAATCGCCAATTGCCCCGTTTGAGACGGAAAGTCGGCGGAGCTTCGGGGCCAATATCGCGCATGGCCATCACTCGCGGGGGTTCGGCCGGTTTGGGACCGAATTCTGCCAACCGTTTTTTGAGCGCTTCGTGCTTCTGTTTTTCTTCTGGTTTCATCCCGTTGAACATGCCATTTTCATCCGCATAAACCTGCTTTTCGATCATGGCGCAGATTTGCTTTTGCAGCGGGGTCTTCTCGGATTCCGGCATATCGAGCAGTTTGGCATACTCTTCGGGAAAACGAGAACGACGCTTGGCGGTGAACTTTTCTCGATAGGGTTTCTCAAACTCAGCGATTTCCTTACGAATCTCCGCCGTTTTCACTTCCCATTCCTGAAGGGCCTTGAGCTGCTCTGCGGTTTTATCGTTTACGAGGTACTCGTCGCTTGGCTTCCAACCAGCAAAGAACGCTTGCAAACGATAATAATCTTCCTGATAAATCGGGTCGGTTTTATGGTCGTGGCATTTGGCACAACCAAGGGTCAACCCCAAAAACACTTGTCCTGTGGTATCGGTAATATCGTTCAGAATTTCTTGACGACGTTGCTCCAGATTGACGGCATTATATTCATCGGGATACATCCGCAGAAAACCGGTTGCAATCAGGGCTTCGTTATCGTTGGGGAACAATTCATCCCCTGCGATTTGTTCTTGAACGAATCGATTGAAAGGCTTATCGGAATTAAAACTTTGAATGACGTAATCTCGGTATCGCCACGCATAGGGACGATAGTCATCGGCTTTGAAACCATCGCTTTCCGCATAGCGGACCGCATCGAGCCACATCAAGGCCAGCCTTTCTCCATAATGAGGAGAGGCAAGGAGTCGATCAATTTGTTTTTCGATCGCCCTCGGTGAGGGATCGTTCAAAAATTCCTTGAGTTGTTCCGGCGTAGGGGGAAGACCCGTCAGGTCCAAACTCAGTCGGCGCAATAACAGGGCCTTGTCGAGTTTCGGCCGCCGCTGCAATTTCTTCTCGTTCAATCGAGCCTGAATAAAAGCATCGATCGGATGAGAGTTGCCTTCGATCTGGGGAATCTCGGGTCGCGAAAACGATCGATAGGCCCAATCTTTGGGTAATTCACTGGCAAAAACCGTGAAGGGAAGGAAAGACAAACAGATCAGTAGACCCAGCCTGTGCATGGATCGACTCGGAAGAGGGTTTAGAGGATAGAAGTGATTTTAATCTTTTGCAGTCCCGATGTAAAGAAAAAAATTCCCGATCTGGGATCGATTCGGATTGATCCTGATTTTAGGGGCATTTTGGTTGAAATTTTTCACAAATCCCAACCTACATTGCATAAGATGATAAAAACAAGTTACGAATAACCCTAAGTCGATAACATTACAGCCATCTTTGTGGAGTCAGGCCCAGTGAATTTTCATGCACTCGCTTCTCTACTTATTATCCTTTTGCACCTAGCGATATTGGCTGTTATCATTGCCTATTTTTACTACCGGAATCGATTCCATAAAAGTTTTGAACTGAGCTGGCGAAATCGCATTTTGGCTCGTTATCAAGAACTACAAAACTCCTACGCAAAACTACAAATCCCCATCCCGCCCGTTGACGCTCTCATTCAACGAGAACGAGAAAACGCATTTGATAGGTACCTGTCTCGGTTTAAAGTGGACGAACTGATTCGCTATCAGGGGATTGGTCCCAAAACGGTGGAGTTACTCCAAGCCTCGGGTTATGCCCGTATGAATCAATTGAATGCTCGTGGAATCGAATTTCAGCTCCAGAACATTAGCGGAATTGGTAGTAGCAAATCGCTTGATATTGTCTCGGCAGTATTTGATTTTGTTCGAGCGAAAAAGGCCGAGTTCGACGCAGGTCAATGCCCCGAATACCGCGATTTTGTCGAATTTCAGACCTATACCCAAGCCGTCTATCAAGCAGATGTCGAACAACGTCGATTGGAACTACAGGCAATGGAGCAGACGCTAGAAAAATATAAAAACCTAGCGGAATCGGTCAAGAAAATTACCTTTGAAAATTACATCCTGCGACGGATGCCACGCATCCCACCGGAATTAGCCCAATCTCCGCTTCCGGAAGTACCGCCAATCCCCCCTGTGAAACGCCCCGAACGACCTAAGCCCAAACAGGTCGATTCGGTTCCTGCCGTTTCGATCCCTATCTCACCGCCCCCCCCCTCTCCCTCACCAGTGCCTCCCCCAGTCGGGGTATCTTCCCCTACGATTCAATCGATTGCTCCGCCCCCCCCCTCGCACGAAAATTCCGTGAAGGCCCCGCTTACCAATCAAACCAATCAATCAAATGCCGTCCAGAATGTTTCGGGTTCGGAATCGAATGCCGTCCAGACTGTTTCGAGTTCCTCTGCATCTAATGCCACGAACACAACTTCCCAATCAGAATCGAAGGCCGATAAAAATGTTTCTATCTCCGAAACAACTTTGTTGGATCAGATGTATTTAGTTGCTCGGTTTGGAATTCTGGTCGGTAAGTCCGATGGGCGTTTAGCCAAGGATGAACGAAAAGTTGTGCGAGCATTCTTGGCAGAGGAATACGGGCTGAATGAAACGCTCCGAAAACATATTGACCCTGCGTTGGAACAAATTGAGAAAGAAAATCAGGATGAATTCTGGCTTCTGCCCAAATTGAAACAAACTTTTGAACGCCCGTTTCTGGAACGATTATATCAATGGGCGCAACGGATTGCAGCGGCCACCGGAACCCCTAATGCCAAAGAGGTGGCCGCCTTGCAACGCTACCTCGCGGCCTTTGAAATCGCCCCGAATTCGAGTTCGTCGATCAAACCAGCAGCAGAACCTTTATTGCTCACTCCGGAACCGGCGAGCGGTCTGGCTTTGGCTGCCAAAAGTGGCAGCGCATCTCGTGGAACTTCGGTCGTTGCCCCGCTGGCTCCTTCTGGGACCGAGGCGTCGCCTCGGGGGAATTCTTCGTTGACTTCAGGACAATCGCTCCATTCTGAGATGAAGGCCCCCCCCCCTCATCCCGTTGAACCTCCGAATTATCGTGAAATTCTGGAGATTCCCAACGAGGCCGAACTTTCTCCCGAATTGATTCGTCGAAAATTCAATCTGCTCTGGGAAAGAAACGATCCGAAGAAAGTCGAATCGATGGGAAAGAAATTTATCGAACTAGCAGAAGAAACCCGTCGTTCGGTACGCGAGGCGGCCGAAAAATTGATGGCCCCCTACGGGGTCCCTCTCGAAGAGCCGGTCGCCCCCCCCCCAACGGATTTACGACATAACCCCGATTTAGATGATGTTTTTGGAATCTGAACCATGTCCATATATGATGAGTATCCATTGACCGCGTTGGACCAAAAAGCCCGTCAGTTTTTGGGTGATAAAGTGGTCATAAAATCGTTGTCGGCATCGACTTCGTTTTCTCGCTTACCCCGTTACGTTTCAGAATATCTCATTGCCAAATATGTCAAACCAGACACTTGGCGGCAAAACCTCGAAGATATTCAAGCGAAAATCAAAGAATTATTGCCCGATCAGGAACATCGGGAGTTGTTGAAGGATAAACTGCTCGCGAAAGGGGAAGTGGTCCTGATTGATTTTGTGGAAGTGCGTGTCGATCTCAAACAAGGGCAACGGGTCGGTAAAATTCAGGCCCTAGGGGATAGTAAGGTGCGTGTCCCCGCGAACATTCCGCAAGAGCATCCCGGCTTGCTGTTGGGCGGGCTGTGGGGAACCGTGCGGGTCAAATATGCCCCCGAGGAAGATCGGGACCAACCCAACGAAATTATTTCTTTCACTCCCTTCCAAGTGGGTCCCCCCAATGTAGAGGAGTATCGCAGTTTTCGCAAGCACTTCTCCAAAGAGGAATGGATCGGCCTGATGTTACAATCGGCGGGATATTCCGCAGGGGCCTTTCCCGATCGACGGACACAATTATTATTGCTTTCTCGGATGGTTCCGTTAGTTGAACGCAACGTCAACATGATCGAGCTAGGGCCTCGCCAAACGGGCAAGACGTTTTTGTTACGGAACTTATCGCCCCGTGTGTTTACGATTTCCGGCGGAAAGACCACACCGGCGAACCTGTTTGTGAATTTGCAGAACAAACAAACCGGCATTCTAGGGACTCGGAAAGTCGTTGTTTTCGATGAAATTGCCCATACCAATTTCGGCGATGAGAACGAAACGATCTCGACGTTGAAAGATTACATGGAGAGCGGACACTTTAGTCGAGGTTCTTTAGGCTTCACCTCCGATGCGGGGATTGTTTTTGCAGGAAATCTTGATGTCGAAGGGAATCTCCCGCACCCCAAATATGTGCATTTGCTCGAACCTTTGCCGAAAGAATTAATCGATACCGCATTTCATGATCGGATCCATGGTTATCTACCCGGTTGGGAGATGCCGAAAATCACCCCTAGCTCGTTGACCACAGGGGTCGGCTTCGTGATCGACTACTTTGGTGAAGTTCTGTGCCGCCTACGGGAAGATTCCTTTGCCGATAAAGTGCGCTCCATCCCGTTACAAGCAGGGGTGACCCGTCGCGATCAAGTCGCGGTTGAACGAATCGGCTCGGGCCTATTGAAGATTTTGTATCCGGATGGGAACTGGACCTATGAGGACCTTTTGGAAGTTGTGACCTTTGCTTGTGAATTAAGGCAACGGGTGCATAATCAATTATCCATCCTAGCGCCGGGCGAATTTAAACCGAAGCTAATTGGCCCCGTTCACCTGAGTCAACACTTGGCCCCCGACCTGCAACCCCGTAAGGAAACCATCGATCCTTTGGTGGATCGTTTGAATACCGAAGCGGTAGTCGGTGCCGTCACGGGTTTATGTGTTGTCACCGAAGGGGGCAAAGAAGTCGGTGGGGATATATTGCAAATCCAAGTTTCTTGCTTGAATGGTTCTACGGGAATCAACGTGACGGGGTCCCGCGATACGGTGCTGGTCGATTCAATTAAAGCTGTTTACAACTACATCCGAGCCAATTTCCGCGAATTGGGCATTTCGGAACAACGCCTGAAGACCCAGCAAGTCGCAGTGCATTTGGTGCGGATTGCCGAGCCTAAGTTTGGCCCCTCGGCAGGATTGGCTTTTTTAGTTGGGATGGTTTCCGCACTGACAGGGAAACCCGTGAAACCGGGATTTGCGTTTACTGGAGAAGTAGCCCTGCATGGGGATGTAGGACCCGTGGGAGGTTTGCTCCACAAAATCACGGCAGCGGCTCGGGCAGGTCGGAAAAACGTCCTGATTCCTCAAGCGAATGCCTCGGTCGTGTCACAGATTCCCGAAACGATTGCGCAGCAGATCAACATTATTCCCGTAGCAGATGTTCGCAAGGCGGTTGAAGTCTCACTAGGGGAATAAGCCGATCATGGGAGTAGACCAAACTAGAATTAGGACAATAAAACATTTTCCTAAGCCTCACTAATCGGAATGCAACTGCAAGGCACACTAACAACTCCATTCCCAATCGAACCGATGGAAATCTATGCTCGTAAAGAGATAAATTGATGACGCTTGGTACGGGACTTGCGGAGAGATTTTGAAAAAGCCAAAAAATCGTTTTCATATTCTGGACGGGGGTTGTTATAATAATTTCACTCATGCCATTGAATTGTCCGAGCACCGAACGCCTGCAAGCAGCGATCACCGGTCATTTGACGGAAGCCGATCAAGCCGAGGTGGATCGTCATTTGGATACTTGCCCCCATTGCCAAAAAATCATTGAACAACTGGCGGTTGGTTCTTCTCGAATCATTCAGCATGCTCAATTGACCCCGAATCAACCGCAGGCCGATTCTGCCTTTTGGAAAGCACTAGCTTCAGTCGAAGAGGATATCAAGAACAATATCACAGCCATCGTCAATCATCCAGCATCACGAAAACCTGAAAATGGAACTCCTCAGGGCAGCGGTTCTCACAAAAAAAATGGGAGTTCCAGTGCGAGTAAAATTCGGAAACCCACAACACTCCTTGATGAACTTCCCTTTTTAGAACCTCCAGACGAAGAAGGGGGATTAGGTTATCTACATCATTTCAAGATTTTGTCTGTGGTGGGTCGCGGGGGAATGGGAATTGTTTTGGAATCGTTCGATACCCGCCTTTCGCGAACGGTTGCCATTAAAGTATTAGACCCGCAACTGAGTAAAAATGAATTGGCCCAAGGTCGATTCTGCCGAGAAGCCCGAGCGGCCGCGGCCGTGGGGCATGAAAATGTGGTCACTATCCACCATGTCGAACATGAAGAAGAACGCGGGCTGTCCTATATTGTGATGCATTTTGTCCGCGGCCGTTCTCTCCAAGATATTCTCGACACGGGTGAAAAACTCCCGATTATCGAGGTTGTGCGGATTGCGGCTGGGGTCGCTTCGGGGCTGGCGGCTGCTCATGCCAATCATCTGATCCATCGTGATGTGAAGCCTGCCAACATTCTGATCGACAAGCAAACCGGTCGAGTGATGCTCACCGACTTTGGCTTGGCCCGAGGCCATGAGGATGTGAAACTAACCCAAACGGGTTTTGTGGCAGGCACCCCCCTCTATATGTCCCCTGAGCAAGCCCGAGGCGAAGTGATTGTGGACCCCCGCAGCGACCTCTTCAGCTTAGGCGGTGTTCTGTACGCAATGCTGACGGGCCGGCCTCCGTTTAACGGGAATTCGGCTTTTGCGGTCCTCAGGGGTGTCACGGACCAACCGCACCGACCCGTGCAAGAACTGCGTGCCGATACTCCCGATTGGTTGGCCAATCTGATCGATCGCTTGCTCGCCAAATCCCCCGTGGAACGCCCTTCCTCCGCATTGGAAGTGGCCAACTTTCTCAATGAACAATATGTGCGGTTGGCTTCGATTCCTAAAAAAACGTCCAAAATCGGAATTCTCGGTCGTCCGCGGCGTCGCACTTGGCTGACGCGCACTGCCGTCCGATTCCTTGCTACTGTCGGCTCGCTGGGCTTGTTGCTGGGGGTGACGGAAGCAATGCAATTGACCCAGTGGACTTTAATCGGTCAACGTGGATCACATCCCACGATTCACGAAGACCCCAATACTCTCACCGGTCTCGATTTAGTAAAATCTGGCCCCGAACCACTTTACCAAACGACGAAGCAAACGGGATCGGTTCTCTCGATTGCCTATTCCCCAAAATCGGACATTATGGCAACGGCTTTGGAAGATGGTACCGTCAAATTTTGGGAACCTTCCACGGGTTGGGCTAAAGGATATATCAGCCTCGAGTTCACCACGCCAGTATGGAGCATCTCCTTCGACAACGAAGGGTCTCATCTGGCGATTGCTACGGAAGATGGTTACGTTCGCGTTTGGGACATACACGATCGCCGAGCTCCTGCGAGTAGCTATCAACTCGAAGCCTCGGCCCGATCGATCGCCTTTTCACCCAAGGGAGATCGGATTGTTGCCGGAACCCGAACAGGGTTAGTGACGATCTGGAAGCGAAATGATCCCCGCAATCCGATTAAAACAGTAGGCCATCAAGGGATGGTTATGGGGATTGCCTTTTCACCCGATGGAAAAACCTTTGCCACTGCCAGTAGCGATAAATCGGTCAAAATTTGGGAAACAGAAACGGGCGAATCGGTTCAAAGACTGAAGCATCCCGATGGTCCCGTTTACTCGGTGAGTTACTCCCCCGATGGCAGTCTGCTAGCGACCGCAGGTTGGGACGGGCGAATTCGCATCTTTGATATTATGAACGGGAAACTCATCTCGAATTTCCAAGCAGCCTCGCAAGATATTTGGTCTGTTACCTTCTCACCTGATGGCCAAATGGTCTTATGTGCATCTCAGGATCAGACCACTCGGGTTTTTTCCGTGGCAGACGGGAAAGAATTGACCGTCTTACGTTGGCACTCCGGAGGAGTTCACTCCGTAGCTTGCTCCCCCGATGGGAAGTATTTCGCCAGTGGTGGTCGAGATGGCATTGTGAATGTCTGGAGTTTTGATGTGATTAAGTAACTCAATTTCGTCTTGTTCCCCTTTCGTTGAATCCCCTTTGTTTGTATCCCCTTTTATCACCCCCTTTCTCCGTATCCACACTCATAAAAAGTTCCAAAGAAAATGCCCGATAATCCCTGAGATACGAGATGAATTTATTCGTAAGAACTCAAGCCTGAAATTTGTGAGTTGAGAGAAGGGATTTTTTTTGAGATGGTAGTGAATTGAGTTTTGGCAAGAACGCAATTCGCACAGAAGTTTCGAGTTTTTTGGACACATCCCAAAGCATGATTTAACTTGTAACAATAGGACACGTCCAAATCTCAGGAATCGGTTTTATGAGCTGGATACGCGAACCAGATGCAGAAGCATTGCCGGGCTATCGACTCATCAAACCCCTTGGTATGGGTGGTTATGGTGAAGTGTGGGAGTGCGAAGCTCCCGGTGGCATTCGTAAAGCGGTCAAATTCCTGTTTGGCAACCTATCGGGTGATACAGAAGACCCCCGAGCGAAACAAGAGTTTCGGGCCTTGCAACGGGTCAAAGATGTTCGTCATCCGTTCGTGTTATCCATCGAAAGAATCGATGTGGTGAATAATGAAGTGGTCTTGGTCATGGAATTGGCAGACCAAAACCTTCATGACGTTCTCCAACATTATCGCCGAGAGGGACTTCCCGGTATCCCCCGAGATAAACTTTTGAAATATCTTACGGAGGCTGCCGAAGGACTCGATTTCTTGGCCGATAAATTTCATGTCCTCCATCTCGATGTGAAACCGCGGAATCTCTTCTTGCTCAGCGATCATATTAAGGTTGCCGATTTCGGACTCGCAAAACATCTCGACCGACAAAGTTCCCGAGGTTTGATGGGTGGGATGAGCCCCATGTATGCTGCCCCCGAAACCTTTAGCTCGAAAATTTCTCGTCACACGGATCAATATAGCCTCGCGATTGTCTATGTCGAGTTGCTCACCGGAAGTCGGCCCTTCACAGGGAAGAACATTCAGGACCTTGCCGTGCAGCATACCTCAGTGGAACCCAACTTAAGTTTGGTCCCCCCCGAAGAACGCCGAGTTTTGCTGCGAGCCTTATCGAAGGACCCCGAGAAGCGCTATCCGAATTGTCAAACCTTCGTTCAAGAATTGCTCAAGCTCAACCCGCCGAAAGTTGCTTCCGCAGGACTAATCGAAATCGATGATGCTGAATCGCAGCCCACACAAGTTGTGGTGGCGGACCCGCGCGGGAAAATTTCTGCCTCGGTTCCACCAGCAAACAACGCCCCCCATGTCGAGGAAGAAATTCCCTCGGCTCGCCCCGTGGATGTGGGGATATTCCGACCAACGATCATTTTAGGTTTGGGAGGCTTTGGGAAAATTGCCGTCAACGAATTGAAGAATCGGCTAACGGATCGCTTAGGGGACCTCAAACTGGTGCCGATGTTCCGCTTCTTGACGACGGATTGTGACCCGAAACATTCTCCCATTGGTAAGAAGAACACCAACCCAGACCCCGTGGCCGAAGATTTTCTGAAAATGCCCCTGCAGCCGTTGACCCAATACCGTCGCGGGGTACTGGATCAGTTAGGCGATTGGCTTCCCCGCGAGAAACTTCATTCGATCCCAAGAAATCTCGATCCGAATGGCGACCGGTCACTCGGACGATTAGCCTTTGGTGAGAACTATCTCAAGTTCTCCGCAAGAATCAAAAAAGAAATCGAAATTGCCATCCACCCCGAATCGATCACCCGTTCCACAAGCCATACGGGCTATCCCCTTCGCTCTCCTTCGGTTCGGGTCTTCGTAATTGCTGCTGCCGGCGGAGCTTCCTCGGGTGCACTCCCCGATGTGGGCTATTCCATCAAAAAGGTTTTGGCTCAACTTAAACAACCTTTGGGTGATTTGCATTTATGTCTGTTTTGTGGAGCCCCTGCCGATCCGACGACGCCCAGTGAGGAACTTTCAAACATTTATGCGACTCTCACGGAGTTGAATCATTACTCGGATGGTTCCGTCGTATTCCGAGCGGCGTATGGCGGTCCCGATGGTGCCAAACTCGAAACCAGCGGCGCTCCCTTTGGTTCGGTTTATCTAATGCAAACGGAAGGTCGTAGCCCTGAGACTCCCCATGAATGTGCTGGGAAATTGGCCAGTTACCTCTGTAATGATCTCACCACGGAACTAGGAGATTATCTGGATCGATCTCGGCAAGAGGAAAGAGGCTTCCGGAGTTTTGGTACCGCAGGGGTTTGGTTCCCACGCGGCCTGTTGTTGCGGAATGCGGCCCGTCTCACTTTAGATCGCTTGGTTTCCCTTTGGCAAGCGGGTACGGGTGCGGTTCCCAAGTTTGTGGAATCAACGGTTGGGAAATTATTGGCCGACCCCGAGTTTCAGTTCGCTTCGGTTGCGAACCAAGTTCTCCAAGCGGTGCAAACACTCGAAGGAGACCCTTTCAGCCTTTGGCAAAACCTGCTCCACAAGCAGGAAGATAAAATCCCCAGCGGCGATGGGGCGGCTCTGGTGTGGGCACGAGAAACCTTTGACGTGGCAATTAGTTTTCTTGGGGGCAAAGGTTCGCTCGATCCCAGCGAGGCGGCCCGAACCGGAAAACTCACCCGTCTGTTCACGCATGCCACGAACGAGGTCACCACTCGTTGGCTGAAGCGACTGACGGCCGAGGCGACGGCATTCTCGAATCTTCCGGGAAAACGACTAGCAAATTCGGAAGCCGCCTTCTCGCGATTGGCAGAAGTTTGTGAACGATTAGCAACCGAGGCCGAGAGGAAAGCGGAGGAATCAGCGCGTCAATGTGAAATTGCCATTGCCGAGGCTCGCGGGGCTTTGGAGTTATGTATTCGGGGGGGGGGATTCCGCCTCTTTGGGGGACGCGACGGCAAAAATATGCGAACTTTGCTTTCGACCCTAGAAGTCTTTGCCAAAAAGCGAATCATTCAGGAATCTCACGAAAGTGCTGCCAAGGTGTTCAAGAAAGTGCAACTGGGTCTAGAAGATAAAATTCGTGAGCTTTCCATCTGTCGGCAACGGCTGACGAGCGTACGGAATTTATTGGTGATCCCAGAAGATGCGAAAGTTCAGACTTCAAAAATAGCAGGCTTAGAAGTGGTTCTCCCCGATGGTGATAACGACCTTCAGAACTCGGCCAAGCGATTTGCTAATGAAATTGCCCCCGAAAATCTCACTCGGTTAGATGATGTATTGCAGAATCTCATCTTGGCCAATCACGGGGGATTGATTGCGATCTGCCAACGCCCCGGCGAGGTCATGCCAGAATTGCTCGATCCATTGATTGATCAGGCCGCTTCGTTCCTTGGCACATTACTCCCTGCCCGAGATATTACCGAATTACAGCATACGAATGATTGGTATGCGTTGGTTCGCCATTTGCAACAGAAAGCGACCCCGCAGGTTGTGAGAGCCTTAGAACACGATGACAAATATATGCTCGTACCGGATGGCATGGGGGGGGAAGCGGTGTTACAACATTCTGGGGTCCTGATCACTGCGGTCAACGTAATTTCTGTCCCGAAGCTGGGAGAGGTTACCTTCTGTCGGGAACAAACTCTCACGGTTCGGGAAGTTCGCGAATTGGTGAAATACTGTCGCGAACCGTATCAAGGGGTATATCGCCATCCGGCCCGTTCTCCTCATGCCCGTTTCGATGTGCTCGAATGGGTCCCTCTGGATGTTTAAACTTGAGAGAGCAGATCGCGTTCAAAGTTGGTGTCGTGGTGATGATCTCGATGGAGTCTTTTTCGCTGACCATCCGGCATTTTGGGCGATACTGCAGCCGCGAAACCAACTTAGAAAAAATTCTCCAAGCTCACATTCGTTCTGTTCGTATCGAGATGCAATGATATTTGATCGTTGTGCTTGAACTTTATACTTGGTGGCAACAAGGGAGGTGATTAGACCGTTGGCGATATTCTTGAGAACGTGGAGAACGAAGCTCAAGTGAACTAGATAGAGTAGGATTATTGCTCGGTTGGAATAACGCCATTCAAATGCTACACATCGGACTATCATCAATTCAAGATACGCTCTAGAACAATTTAAATTTCCTTATAGTGAAGTTCACTGCAAAGACTAGGAGACCTATTGACGGTGATTGCTTGCTCACTTTTTCTGCACGTTTTTCATTCACTTTCATCTACAAGAATAATTTTGAAAATGCTCTCATGGGAAAAATTGGAGAGAAAATCTCCTCTGATATTTCTCCTTGGCAGCTCCAAAATTACACTTGCGGGGCGGGGAGGCATAGATGGGGAATGTCATTCAGAGGTTGATAGCCCAAAGGGGGAGCATTCACACTCAACGGGCTAAATTTTCCCGACGACATTTTCACGACCCGATCGGAAAGCCGAGCTAGCTCCAAATTGTGTGTGACCATCAAGATCGTCACCCGCTCTTCCCGATTTATCTCCCGCAGTAAGCGAATGATCTCATCGGCTGCTTCGGCATCCAGATTCCCCGTTGGTTCATCGGCGAAAAGCACTTTGGGCGAAGCAATCAAAGCTCGGGCAATTGCAGTGCGTTGCATCTCACCACCCGACATTTCCCGAGGTTTATGATGCAATCGATGCCCCAAGCCCACTCGTTCCAATAATTCGGTGGCCCGTTTTTTGATCTGCTTGCGTTTCTGCCACCATGAAAACAAACTCGAACCAATTAACCCGGGCATCATCACGTTTTCCATCGCGGATAGCTCGGGAAGTAGGTGATAAAATTGGAAGATAAAGCCAAATTTTTCGTTACGGTATCGATCGCGTTCTTTGGACGAAAGTTGATCGATCCGCTCGTCACCAAAAAAAATCATTCCCGAATCGGCCTTGTCCAGCGTGCCAAGCACATGCAACAAAGTGCTTTTTCCCGATCCGGAAGCCCCTACGATCGAGAGAAATTCCCCCGGTTGCAATTCCAAGTCAATCCCTTGCAGAACGGGAACAACGTGTTTATGTCGGTGGTAGGACTTGGTGAGGTTCACAGCTCGAATCATAGGTATTCCTTTCCGAGATCATAGCGAAAGCAATCCCTTCACCTTCGCATTCGCATTCATATTCGTTGATACGTTTCCGAGATGCCGTCGAAGGCATCCCCTTCGCATTCACATTCACATTCGTTTATTCATAGCGAAGTGCCCGAACCGGTTTGAGCATCGCAGCACGCAGAGCAGGTAGGACACTAAACAGAACCGAAATCAACAAAGCACCGATTGTGACCAACGCCACCATTTCGGGTTGGACATGGGTCGGGAGTTCCTCGAAATAATAAACACGGCGGTCGAAGCCCACACCGGTATTTTTGCTAAGGAATTGTTCGATCGGGTTGATGTAGTGAACAATCGTGAGTCCCAAGGCGATTCCTAGGCCGGCTCCCAAGCCACCAAGGAGCAACCCGTAACCGAGAAAGATCGACATAACTCCCCGATCCGAGGCTCCTAGCGATTTCAAAATACCAATATCGCGGGTCTTTTCGCGGACAATCATCGAGAAGACGGCCAACACGGAAAAACCCGCAACACCCACAATCATAAAGAGCAACAGATTCAAAATGCCACGTTCTGTATCGATGGCATCTAAAAGGGTACGGTTTTTATCTTCCCACGTTTGAACGATGGCTTCTCGTTCATCGGGAAAAATTTCACGCAGGGCCTCGACCGCTTCCTTATTCTTGGAATAATCTTTCAGACGAATATGGATATGACTGCATCGGCCGGGCATGCCGCGAATGGTTTGTAAATCTTCGAGCTTGACCCAAAAGAAGCCGCGATCGTATTCCGGAATCTCGGTTTGGATCGAATCGGCAATGGCAAAATCGGCATAGACAGGTTCAAGGCGTTTAGTGGCACTGGCAGTGACAATGCGAATGCTATCGCCCATCAACAGAAGCGGCTTGTGATTCACGGCACCGGTGACCGGATCGGTACTGCGATAATGGGTAATGGCAAAACCCGGAAAGCACCCCATCGGTTTCACGGGGTCGCGTGGAGGGTCAGGCAGGGGGGGGGCACCGGGAATCAACGGTTTATGTTCGGGAATATCCACAGGGGGATGTAAATGATGCCATCGGGCAAGGGCCTTGGGGTCCAGCTCGAAGCTCGGTTTTTCGCGACGACTGGGGGTCGTGAGATATTGGGCAAAGCCCCCGAGTTTGGCACGGGCTTCCGGATCGATACCAATCACTTGCACGGGCATGGTGATCGGCTCGGAACCCCCACTTTGCAGATATAACTCGAACGTGGCCATGCCGAAAACTTCGACCGTTTCGGTCATCGCTTCGATAAATTCGCCGGCCCGCGAGTTCAGGATTTTCTCTTTCAGTTCTGCCGCAGGGGTGCTAAACCCGTTCATATTGGGGCTTTCTATGGTGACATCCGTATGCAGTCCCCGAAACCGGTCTTTGAGCTTGGTACTGAAGCCGGCCATCACGCTGTTCACTACGATGAGGGTCGCCACACCGAGCATCACACTGACGATACAAACGAACGCCAAATATCGGGTCCGCAAATACCGCAGACACAAAAGGAATTTATACATTGTGCCCTCAACGACAAAATTCAACCATTGAGAAATAGATAAAAAAGGCAGATTACACAAGGCCAAAAAATCGGCTGGCCATTACGGGGATGATTCCGTCGTTTGCACAGGGCCAACCGAAAGCATTTGCACGCGGCGCGACAAAACGAAAGCATTTGCACGCGGCGCGACAAAACGAAAGCATTTTCAGCCTCTCGGTTGGGTTTAATCACGACGGTTTGCCCAATTGACAACGCATTTATTTCCCCCCCCACTGCCCTAGTCCCTTCCTCCCTTGATGAATGAAGGTACCGGAATGGGGTTCACCGGAACTAGCTAGGTCGGCAAACGATTTTTCTCCCGCCTCTCGCTCGATCCGGAAACAGAAAAGGCTCTTATTGAATTGTACCCTGAATTATTCCCCAGAAATATCGGCAATCCCGAAATGGGCCAGATATTGCTTTTCTTTGGCCCGCATTTGTTGCGTTTCTTCGGGAGTGTGATCGTCAAAGCCACATAAATGAAGCAAACCGTGAATGATATACAGCGACATTTCTTCTTCAAAAGTATGGCCTCGTCCTTCGGCTTCCCGCAACGCGACTTCGACCCCAAGAACCAATTCGCCTTCGAGAACCTTGGCCTTGGGTTTGCTCAGCGGAAATGTAATCACATCGGTGGGGCCTTCATGTTGCAAAAACTGCTGATTGATTCGGGCACTGGTTGTATCATCCACCATGGCGAGGCTGATCTTGGCTTCTTTGATTTTTTCCCCTTCGAGCACCCCGCGAACGATCTCTTTGAAACGTGCAAACGGAATTTCGACCTTTTCTTGGGGATTAGCAATTGAAACACGAATCATTCTTGAACCTCTTCCGACTTTTCTTGGGGATTAGCAATCGAAACACGAATCATTCTTGAACCTCTTCCGACTTTTCTTGGGGATTAGCAATCGAAACACGAATCATTCTTGGACCTCTTCCGATTCCGAATGGCCTTCGATCGCTTGATTCAACGGGGGTAACCCTAAATGGTCTCGGGCTTCTAAGACCCGATTTTGAAGGTAGGTTCGCGTTCTCATGTGGTCGGCAAGTAGTTCGGAAGGGATGGTAAAACTATTCCCCACACCCATTTGAATTTTCCTCCAAAAGTCCGGTTTTTTTCCTTTGGTCGGGGGTTTCCCACCGTAAAACGAGGTGAATGAACCCCAATTCCCTTCAATCCAAATGGGAATAATTGGCGTTTGGGGGCGGGCTTGCAGAATTTGCCAAATGCCCCGTCCAAAGCGTTTCAGAGGTTGGGACTCTTTTCGACGGAGCCAACCTTCGGGGAAAATCACGACACATTCCCCGCGATCTAATGCCTCGATCGCTTGGGGAATTTCCGGCGTCTCTCGTTTCAAGGTCGTATCTTCAACTCGAATGGTGCCAATCACCCGTCGCATCAAAAACGAGATCACGGGAAGATCGTAAAATTTACTTGTCATCAAAGGGATCGTCGGAGCCGGTACAATTTTGTCCACAAACAGCGGATCGAACCAAGCCGCATGATTGGCAATAATCAGGTAGGGGCCACGGAAAGGCAATTGTTTGGTTCCGGGTCCTTGGGTACTAATGCGATACAACGGCCAAAAAAAGACCGACACGAGAAATTCAAACAGAGGACGAAACCAAATCACACAGAGGCCCCCCCCCAGAGGAAGCCCGCCCCAAAGCCAAATGGTCGTAAAAATATCCGAAACTGAATCGGGTTGACGAACAGCCCACAAGGTCAGGCCTGCCACCACGATACCGCCGATTCCTGCATTAAAAGTTCCGAGTGCCGCCGACGTGCCTAAGTAGGCCCGCGACCCCCAAATTCCATTCCATAAGGTGAACGCTACCCAACCGAATCCCAATCCTATACCTGCCAAGAAATAAACCCCCGCACTGACACCGTACAGGACGCGCAACAACCCTGCGAGACCGACAAATAGGAAGCTCATGGGGATACCGAACCCCGCACGGTATTCGTGTTGTTGAAACATCATCAGGGCCACCCCAACGAACATCCCTAGGCCGATGTTCATGGTAATGCGCTGCCCATAAAATTCGCGAAATTCTTCCTTAAAGGTGTAGGCTTCCAAGCGTGGTACCACAACCCACAATAGGCCAAGCATGACCCAAAACAGAATGCTGGTGAGAAACAATCGCAGGTAGTATTTTCCCGAAAAACTTTGGCGTGTTCCCAGCACGAACGATAACACCGGTGATTCTTTCAGGAACGGCTCCCCCGTCGCTTGGGGACGTCCCAGATAACACAGCACCAAGGCCAACAAATAACAGAGAACCGCATAGGGGGCAAAGCTCCATTTCTGGGGTGTCGATTCCCCTGTGATTTCGGACCAAGTGAACCAAGCTCCGAGTATTCCCCCACCGATCGAAAGGAGGTGACTAAGTTTGACCGCCCAATAAAGGGAGCGAGGTTCATTGGCAAAAGTGGTATTTCTGGCAATGAGAAAAAGACCGGTCTCACACATCAGCAGGCCAAAGCAACGCAACCAAGCCGAAGGGGGGAACATCGCAAACAGACCCAGAACGAGAAAGCCAAACAGGGTCGAGAAAAATAAGATCGAACTGCGTGCCCGTGAATTGGCAATCGCGGCAGCAAATGGGCCGATTCCCAAAGCCGGCGTGAAGAGAATCACCAACCAAGGAAGCAAGGTCTCTAAGCGTAGGTCGAACCCTCGCCCGCCAGAATAAGGCCCTAGCAAATGAGCCGATAATGCCCCAAGAACGATGAAACGCAACCCACTGGCAACCGCAAGAAAAACCCAACTGAAATTTGATCGCGTTTCCTTCATTGAATTCAAAAATCCCTCTCGCTTCTTGGAATAATCATCCTATGGTATTTCTTCCGAGAATTCGAGAGGGGGACAGGAAACGCTAGAGGTGCCTCACACTCGATTGAGGAGGTGACTCTAAAATTTAACAGACCGTCAAATTCTTCTTAGAGTTTTGGGATGCCTCACAATCGCTGGATCGATTGATGGATGATCGATTGCCCAAAGGATCACTTATCCTTTTTTGCAGCAATTCGAGCGAGGTTTGTCACTTTTCGGCGTTTCAATGCAGCAGCTTTTTTCTTGAGCTTTGCAGCAAGCGGAATCGGCTTTGCAATCCTTGGCCGATTTCTCGCAGCAAGGAGAACCGGCAAAGCAGCAATCTAAGCCTAATTCGCAGCAATTAGCGTTGGCTTCGCAGCACGGAGAACCAGCAAAGCAGCAAGGCAAGCCAGCAAAACAGCAATTAGCGTTGGCTTCGCAGCACGGAGAACCAGCAAAGCAGCAATCTGCATTCGCAGTACAGCAATCGTTATTTGAAGACTTTTTGACGAATGTTTGCGGATGAGCCGATGCCCATACCGTCGCCAAGCCCATAATCAGGGCCAAAGAAGCAACCACAGAGAAAGCAAATACATTCTTACGCATGTTAAAATACTCCATTAAGGAATGATCTTCTCATTCCCAGTTACTTGGGGGCGAAGAAATTTGAGGTTGTTGTTCTGAAGAAATTTTGACCGAGACTCGTGGTCGGTTTAACAACGCCAAACGCACAAGAAAACATGTAATGGAGGAGAATGGGACCTAGCTTCATGCCCCACCACCGAACGAGGGGCATCCTTCCGAACATCCCAAACCAGTTCCCAAAATAAGGTACTAGGAGAGAGGTCAACGCAATCGATAGTGATGCTATTCAAAATGGCATCGACCGGTTCGCAGCACCCGTGCGGGATCGGTTGCGGTGCTTTTGCAGGTGCGGATCGATCGGTTAGCCGATCGGCCAGCCCCGTATCGTTCGAGGTTGGTTCCACCGGTACGGGCACAGTTTCGCAACAGCAGCACTTTTTAGGGGCCGGAGAGCTAGGTTGGCAAAAGTCCTCTGCTTCATCCGTTGGCAGTGCAGCTTGAGGGGTGCCTTGGCAGCAACCGCCCCAAGCCACCTTGCAGCACCATCCCGCTGGGAACACCAACGAGATAGCACAAACGACTACCAAAACTTGATTCAACAAACGACTCATATCGAAATTTTAACACAGAGACTTTTTGAGATCAATCGAGATTCACCCAAAAAATCTTGAGCCGAAAAAACTTATAAGGGAAAGGGGTATACAGCGAAGGGGAGTAGCATGGCCTTATCGATATCCCCTCAATCGGTGATTGGGACGGGTTACTTCGACCCTTCTTTCTTAGGCTCTTCGCCTGGAGGAGAAACCGCTTTGATAAGTTGAGCATTGTCGGCGTTGTAGATTCTCAAAATCCCCTCTTCTCCGCCGGTGATGACGAGTTTACCGTCGGAGCTGACGGCAACCGCATACATAAAGTCGGTACCGCCGGTGAAGCTGCGGACATTGCCCCCACTATCGGCATTAAACATTCCGACGTTCTTATCACCTGATGCGGTGACGAAGGTGGGAGTTTTTCCGACGAATACCAACCGAGTGGCTTGGTTCTGGTGTGCCCGAATCGTCCGGACTTGTTCTCCCTTTTCGTAATCCCAAATTTTGACGTTATTATCGGCACCGGCGCTGGCAAGGATTTTCCCATCGGGTTTCCAACCGACATCCATAACGTGATTGGTGTGACCCTCAAACGATTTCAAGAATTTGCCGGAAGGAATCTCGAACACCTTGACAAATTTATCGGCACCACAGGAGGCTAATTTGGTGTTATCGGGGCTGAAACAAACCCCAAAGACCGTGTCGGAATGGCTGGGTTTGATTTCGACAACGAGCTTGAAGGTTTCGGCATTCCACACTTTCAATTCGCCATCTTCGGTGGGGGCACCGCCGCCGGTCGCCAGATATTTCCCATCGCTTGAGAAATGCAAGGCGACAACCCGATCGGCAAAATCGGTCAATTTGTGTTTGATGGTCCCTTTTTCTACATCCCAGAAAACCACCTCTTTGAACGAGCCGCTCACCAAGGTTTTCCCATCGGGGGAAAAGGTTAAGCTCTCGACCAAAGAAATATGGGCCACCGAAGCGGGTTTGCCGTCGGCCGTCTTCAAATCGGGATTGACCAAAGATTTGACGTAAGTTCCATCGCCTTTGTACAGGTGAATTTGGTTTCCTCGTCCCGAGGCGATCAACGATTTATCGTTGTTGATAGCCACACCACGAATGGGCTTGACCACACTGGGCGGTAAGGTCAACACCACTTCGGGTTTGCCGGTTCCCACGGTTGAGATATCTGCGGGAGGTTTGGCACCTTGATCGATCCACAGTTTGAGAAGGGCCAACTCATTGGGGGTCAAAGGTTCCTCACCTTTGGGAGGCATGATCGGCTTGAGTGTGCGAGCGCAATATTTGTAGAGGATGCTTTCTTCGGCTTTGCCGGCAACGATCGGGCTTCCTTTTTTGCCACCGGCCATGAGCTTGGCATGCGTGCTCAGGTCTAATTTGCCACCGGTTTCTTTGCCCGAGTGACAGACGAAGCATTTGTTTTTGAAGATCGGGAAAATATCTTTCCCGTAATCGACCGGTTCCTTGCGATCGATTTTGATTTCGGGGATGGGTTTCGTATCGTTGGCGGTTTGCGCACACACAAGAGCAGGCAAAACCATGATCGTGAGGAGTGAAAAGGACTTTTTCATAGGGAGGTTTTTGGGGTTAGGTTTTCGGGTGGGCTTGGGGTATGTATTCCTTCTTCGCCGGCAGCATGGGAGATGGACTCCTGCTCCGCCGGCGGGACATTCTACGGTGTGTATTATTTCTTCGCTGGCGGGGCTTTGTCAATTGTTTGGGTCGTGGTCGCTTGGGGAACAATGGGGGGTTTCCCTGCATAGTTTCCTGTGATGGTGACCGGTATATTGGCGATGGGACCTGCAGGGGCATCGGCTGCGACTTGCACCGGAATTTTAATTTCATTCTGGTTCGGTGCAATGGTCCCCTCAGCAATGGTGATCCCTTTGGCCGTGGGGGGAAGGGCCACTTTAATCTTATAATCGCCTGCATATTCATTCAGACGTTCGACTCGGACCACGAGTTCCCCCGCAGTCCCCGCTTTGATGGCAGGGGTGGGGGGAATGGTCACTTTTGCTAGGGCTGTTGGAAGAACTTCCACTGTGATCGGCGGTAGGGCATATTCGATCGTGGCGGGGCGTGTTTTCTTATCTCCGCGATCGTATTGGATCGTGGCCGTCGCCTTGAGTGCCAGCGTGTAGGTGCCCGGTAAAGCGGTCGGCTTGATGTCGATCACGAACGTACCATCGTTCTTATCGGGGGCCACGGCGATCGCTGCGTTGTTGTTCCCAATTGTGATGGGTAATTGTTGCGCGTTTCCTGTTGAGGTCGGCATTCCTTGGACGTTGATGGCGACTTTCGATTCCGGTGAGATTCGATTCACGGTAAACGGGACCGTGATTTTGTCGCCTTGCTTGGCGGTCAAAGGCAGGGTCATCTTCTCTTCTTTTTTGATAAAGGCCCCCGCCAAATTCGGTGTCACCGTGAAATGGGCTTTATCTCGCACCACAAGGAACAAGGAATGGTCGGAGCGAGTGAAGACAGGATTGTTTTGCTGCTGTTGCCCTGCCCACATGATGGTATAGGGTTTGGCGGTTCGCACTACGGGCTTACCGTTGATGGTAGCGGTACCTTTGACGGTAATGGTTCCCTCGAATGGGGCAGCAGTCGGGGCAGCCTCGAAAACTAATTGGCCGAGTTTTTGGTTTGGCCCGATGATTTGAGGGGCACAGGTGACACCGGCAGGAAGCCCTTCTGCGGTCAGGGCGATGCTTCCGGTAAAGCCATCTTGCCGCTGAACGAAAACCGTCAGATATTGGGCGCCGCCGGCACGCAAAACCGTGACATCGGGAAGGTAGTTGCTTGGAGGCATTGCTGCCAAGCGGAAGTCGGGTTGTTCTTTCCCTAATTTCAAACGATAACACACGGTAGAGCCGTAAAAGAAATTCCCCTCTCGCGAGGCCACTCGGACTAAGTACGAACCATCTTCAGGCACCACGAACCGATAAGGAGCGGGGTCCGAGGTCCGATTGAAGAATTGGGTTGTCGAGAGAATTTCGGGATTGTCGTCTTGTTCGGTAATTTCGGCTTTGGTTTTCCCGTTCACCACCGTGAAGTAGAGATCGGTACCCATCCCCATGCGATCTGCCAACAGATCGATCATGATGACGTCGCCTTTTTTTCCTTCAAAGCTGTACCAATCCATATCGTTGCGTTTATCGATTCGCCCCACGATCTCGCAAGGGGTGCTGACCGTCTGGGGTTTGTCGGCGGAGTCATTCGGTTCGACTTCGGGAACAATTTTCTCGCGGGCAAATCCAATAAGGATCGGGTTGGAAAAACCATTGGGGCCTTTGAGACGGTATTCAAAGCCGTCGATGGTGAATTGTTTGGGTTCTAAAGAGGTGGAAAAGGTTTGCTTGGCATCAAGGGGGGGGGCATTCACGGTCACGACCAATTTTTCCAGAGCGGGTGCCCCCACACGAGCGGGCGGCTCGGCAGGGGTTCCCCCCGGAAGATTCCGACCATAAACGGTCACCTGTGAGGGTTTTCCTGCTTCGACCACAGGAGGAAATACGGCATCGATCCAAGGCTTCGTCGAGACGGTCAAACGATAGAAGTTTTGGGGCCCCCCTATGGTATGAGTGAATTCCGTGACTCGCACAAAGTATTCCCCATCTTCGGGAATAATGGCATCGGCCACGGCATCGGCACCGCGAGTGGCATTGGCAAAGGCAAGGCGTTTGGCGTCCTTATCGAACAGTTCGACTTGAGGGCGGGCACGGCTATCGATTGAGCCCGCCGCGACCGATAGGACCAACCGTTGACCTTTTTTGGCAGCGATTACAAACAAGTCCACATCGGTCGGGGTATTGATGATCCCGTTGACGGTGCTATTCACCTCAATCTTTTGAGCTTGGGGAACATCATTATTGGGTTCTTTCTCTTGCGTTTCTGGAAGATCCCCCACCACAAAGGAGCGGGGATTGGACAGGCCGAACTTATTCTTCGCTCGGACATCGTAACGGCCGGGGGGAACATCGGCCCCGATGGTCACCTTGAACTTATTCGGGGGAAGGGGACCTTTCGGGGGAGGCGGGGGGTCTTTTTTCTTGGGGTCGGCTTTGGGATCGACCTTGGGGGGGGGCGGCACAATCACTTCCGCTTTGATATTGGGGTGACTGAAGATCAGTCCGTCGGCTTCGTCGAGATCGGCTCCCGTAAGAACAAACTCGTCGATGGTGGTGCCGAATTTGGCCCCCAACGGTGAGATGGTTTCAAGGCGTGGGTAGGCCACACCCGGTTGTTGTTGAGACAAAACAGGGAACGCCAAGGCCAGCAAGCCAAGCGTGGGAAGGTTGTAACGCATGCGCACCATGAGTGGCCCTCAAAACGGGCTAATGTAAGTAATCAGTTTGCGACTCGAACATCGCAAGGTGGGATAAAGATTCATGCTACCCTAACCGAGTAATTCGGTCAAGCGCCACGACTCGAAAAGTGAAAAATTTGAATGGGAAGGCGACAATCGAAGTCATCTTGATCGACCAGATCAATGGGCCATACAAAATCCCCTAGTCCTACTTCGCTGCAAAATCCCCTAGTCCTACTTCGCTGCCCAAATGATTTTCCTATCCAAAAATTTTGCTTGAGCGCGGGGGGGGATTTTCTCACTCCCTCTTCTTTACTTCCCTTCCATCGCTTTCAGCCCCCTCTCCAAAAATTTTGCTGGAGCGTGGGGGTGCCTTGGGAACTCTCTTTCGATTTTCTAGAATGAAATTTTTGATTGGAATCTCACACAAAGTCGTTGAACGATTATGCCGAAATCAGCCATTCTTTTTCCCGGTCAAGGCGCTCAAACTGTGGGGATGGGGCAATCTTTGCTCGAATCCTCTGAAACGGCTCGACAGCTCTTTCAACAAGCCAACCAAATTCTCGGTTACGATTTGCAAGACCTGTGCCTGAATGGTCCCGCCGAGAAATTGAACTCCACCGAAGTGAGTCAACCGGCCATTTTTGTCACCAGTTTGGCCGCATTGGAAATACTCAAAACGAATGAACCCGAGGCGATTACCGAATGTGTGGCCACGGCTGGACTGAGCTTGGGTGAATATACGGCCCTTGTTTTTTCGGGTGCTCTGAGTTTTGAGGATGGTTTGAAGTTGGTGCAAAAACGGGGTCAAGCGATGCAAGCAGCCGCCGATGCCACCCCAAGCGGTATGGTCAGCGCTCTTTTGCTCGATCTGCCTACGGTGGAACAGGTGGTGGAAGAAGTACGGAGCGTGGGGCGCATTTGGATTGCCAATTATCTTTGCCCTGGAAATACGGTTCTTTCTGGCGATCAAGCCGCTATGGAAGTGGCCCCGCGCGTGATTGAAGCGAAGGGCGGAAAGGCCATTCCGTTAACCGTGGCGGGGGCCTTCCATACCGAAATTATGAAACCGGCCGATGAGAAATTGGCGGAAGTTTTAGCCCATGTGAACCTCTCTTCGCCGAAGATTCCTGTCTATTCCAATGTCGATGCGCAACCTCATTCCGACCCGAAGGAGATTAAAGCGATTCTAGTTTCGCAAGTGTTGCAGCCCGTGCGATGGGAAACCACTATGCAGAATCTTTTGGCTTTAGGCGTTGAGCGATTCTATGAGGTCGGGCCTGGCAAGGTTCTTGCGGGGTTGATGAAGCGCATCTCTCGCAAGACCGATTTTCGGAATGTGCAGGCCTAGAGTGCAGAGGGGCATTCCCGCTCTATTCCAATAGGGATAAACCCGTTCTAAAAAGCGTTGAAGCAGGGTGAGGGGGCTATCCTTCACCGGTTCCGCTGAAGAGTGAGTGTTAGTCGGCCTCGGGATCGGGATCGACCCGCAAAGGTTTTTTATTTCGGTACAACTCGGCTCGATCGGCATAAAGTGCTCGTGACTTTTCATCCTTGGCCAAGTGGATTGCTTTTTCCTCCCAACGGATGGCTTCATTAAATTGACCGAGTTCGGCGTGAGCCGCAGCCAGCGTATCGATAAACCCAGGCGATTGCCATTCCGTCAATTCACAAGCGCGGGTGGCACATTCCAAAGCACGGCGGCCATTGCGAACATTGGGATCGGGTGCCGTGGACCAGACCCAACCGAGATAGTTATAGGTAGCCGCATCATTCGGTTCCCGTTTCAAGGCTTCGGTATGATCGCGAATGGCTTTGGTGAATTCTCGGTTGTAATAGTAGTACATGGCACGGCGATTATAAAGCCGCATCGAATTCGAATTTTTCCGAATCGCCTCGGTAATTTCATTCAAGGCCTCTTCCTTGCGACCCAGTTTGAATAAGGCATTGGCTTTATATTCGTGGGCCGGTGCCTGATCGGGATTGAGTCGAAGCGAAGCATCGAACAAAGCGATGGCTTCATGATATCTGCCTAGATCATGAAGAACGAGTCCCCGACCATTGATGGGCCAAATCCATGTGGGGTCGAGCGTCATGGCCTTTTCAAAATCCTTCAAGGCCAAGTCGAGTTCTCGTCGGCCCCAATACAATCGCGCCCGAATCGTATAAGCGTTCGCATCATCGGGACGAAGCTCTAGGGCACGGTTCAAATCTTCAAGGGCCTCGTCTTCTCGCTCCAGTTTCAGGCGAAGGTCCCCGCGATGAATCAAGTAATCGGCGGCATTTTCTGGATCGAGTTCTAGGGCTTTGGAAAGATCGTTCTCGGCCGCTTCGGAATTTCCGCGAGCATCCTGAATTTGCCCGCGTAACCCGTAAAAGTCGGCGCGAGCGTTATCGATTTGCAATCCTTTAATGCAGTCGGCCAAGGCTTCATCGTATTGTTTTTGCTTCAGGAGGAATTGGGCACGAATGAACAGTGAATTCAAATCGTCCGGTTGCATCCGAATCACTTGATCCAGATCAGCAATGGCACGGGGATAATTGCCCAGCTCGGCAAAGGCGCGGGATCGCGAACGATAGCCGGCAGCGACATCGGGGCGAAGACGAATCGCTTCGGAAAATTCCGAGATGGCTTCGCTCCATTTACGTTGTTCTAAAAACGCGGCGCCGCGATTATAAATCGCTTCGACATCGCTTGGAACAGGATTTTCAGACTGACTAGCCATTGGTATCGTTAGAATTCGTTCACAAAACTTCCTGCAGTTGGGTGGGGAATGTTTACAACTGCATCCGTTTATTCTATAAAGTTTTTCGGTTTTTCCCCTTACCCACATTATCAACCCTAGGGCAAATTTGTGAACCAATCGGCCTTGGCCGGAGCGAAAATTTCCGATTCTGGGACGATCGTTCCGATTTTACGAGCGATTGTAAAAAATCCCCGTAGAGTTTTGTCGGTCCCCTTCTGAAATTGGAGAGGCTATCTGTTTTGGCGGGGGCCAACTTCTACTTAGTACCTTGTGAGATTTTGTCGGTACCCTTCTAAAATTGTACAGCATTTTCAAGGTTGCGGTATCATTTTCAAGGTTGCGCTATTGTTGTCAAGGCGGGTTTGTGGTGGCTGGATTGTTCAGAAGGATCGTCCAGAATACCAGATGATGAGCGGAAAAGCCCCATCATCGATCGGGGATGGATCGGAACCGCAACTCCCACATTGAACATGCTCTAGGGAGGATATTCTGCTAAAGGATTTTCATGAATCAGGCGAAGGGGGCTATTTCATTTTCTGAGCAGGAACTTCCGACTTGGGAAGCCAAATCGACGGGGCACCGATCCCCTTACTGAGATCGTTGAGTTTACCCACATCTTCTTTTTTCAGGCTTTCCCAATCTTGAACGAGCTTGTCGAACTCCTCGAAAAGTTCTTTCGCCAACAATTTCATCCCCTGAGTCGGGGGGCCGTCGCCGTCTTTGGCAAAATCGATCAAGGAACTCAATTGCGAGTACAATTTGGCACCACCTTTCTGGGCCAAAATATCGTAATTCACCTCGGCCTTCGGATTGTGGAGCTTCGCTTCGAGATCATCAAGTTTTTTCTGGATCGCTTTATTCTGCTTTAGCAATGCCTTGATTTTGGCCTCTTTTTCTTTGGCCAGTAGCTCCTCTTGCATCAGTAACTGTTTTCTCACCAAACGCAGGGTTTCTACGGTTTGGGTCAGTTGATTGACCCGATCTCGAAGGCTGAGCACAAATTGTTCCTGCTCGGTTAACTCATCGTTGATTCGTTCTTGAATCCCCATTCGTTTGATCCAAGGGACATTGGCATTTTCTTGTATGGTTTTCTCGTCCGCCATTCGGGGAGGCACACTCAGATACTCTGGGGTTTTCCCACCTTTCGTTATCGCCACCGGTTCCGTGACTCGTGGATCGGCCTTCACCTCTAACGAGACAATCTGTTTTTGTCCTTCGATTGTGATTTCTACGCTGTATCGCCCCGGCGCCACGAGCGGCCCGACCGCAGGATTCCCCATGTCGATTTGGGCCTTTTTGATTTTGGTGGCTCCGGCGTGTCGCAGATTCCACACAAAGCGATTCACCCCTTTTTTGGTCGGCACTTCGGGCTTTTCGTCTTCCTCATCTTCTGCTTCTTTCTTGTCCGATTCCTTCTTGTCCGATTCCTTCTTCTCGGACATGGCTCCTTCGGGTTCTCCTTCAAAGCGGTTGACAATTTTACCTTCGCTATTTTTGATCTCAATGACGATTGGCTTTTTGGGGCTATTTTTGAGGTAGTAGTAAATGATGGCCCCTTCTGGAGGATTTTCCCCAGCGGCTGTAGCTAAATGAGCCGTGATCGAGGAATCGTAACGCCAACGGGTGGCTTGTGCTGGAGGAAAGACATGCGATTCCTTCTGACGAATCATGGGGTTCCATTGTCGAACCGGCGTGAGATCGTCCAAAATCCAGATCGATCGACCATGAGTGCCGACTACTAAATCATTCTCTTTAACAACCAAATCGGTGCAGGCAACAGGGGGCATATTCAATCGGAAGGGGCGCCAGCCTTTGCCGCCATCGGTCGAAAGATAAACCCCCTTCGAGGTACCTAAATAGAGTAGCCCTTTCTTTTTGGGGTCTTCTCGGATGACCAAAGCATATTCATCCTTGGGAAGCCCTAGAGTAATGGGGTGCCACGTTAAACCTTGGTCGGTGGTCTTCCAAATGTAGGATTTCAAGTCGTTCATGCGATGATTATCCACCACCACATAGGCCGTATTTTCATCGAAATAAGAAGGTTCGATACAGCAAACGGTTCCCCAATCGGGCATGTCGGGGATATTCGGGGTCACATTTTCCCAGAAGAAGCCCTCATCCTTCGAGATTTGAACATAGCCATCATCGGTCCCCACCCAAAGAATCCGTTTATTCTTGGGAGATTCCGCGAGGGCAAAAATCGTGCAGTACACTTCGACACCGGTGTTATCCCCCGTGATGGGACCACCGGACCATTTTTGTTTGTTCTTATCGTTCTTGGTTAAATCTTGGGTGATTTTATCCCAAGTTTGGCCACCATCCCGCGAGCGAAAGATCACATTGGCAGCGTGGTAGATGGTTTTCGGATCGTCGCGGGAAATCAGGATTGGGGAAGTCCACTGGAAACGATACTTCAGTTCGGAAGGGGCAATGCCCGAAGGATCGTAGGGATAGATGCCAACATGACGGGCTTGGCGTGTTCGTCGATCGTACCGAGAAATATAGCCGCCGTACTCGCCGGCATAAATGATATTCGGATCGGAAGGGTCCGGCACGGCATATCCTGCTTCCCCCCCCCCTACGGTGGTCCAATCTGCCAAGCGAACTCCATCATGGTTGAGCGAGTTACTCGGGCCGGATGCACTTCCCATATCTTGCATGCAGCCCATCACACGGTAGGGGGTCGCGTTGTCACAGGCCACATGGTAGAACTGGCAGATAGGTAACGGAGGAGCACGCCATGTTTTCCCTCCGTCGGTGGTAATATCAACTCCCCCATCGTTGGCATTAATCATGCGTTTCGGATTTTTCGGATCGATCCATAAATCATGATGATCCACATGCGAGGGGCCTTTCACCTCCGAGAAATGGCTTCCCGAATCGGTACTTTTATGCAGCCGCACATTACACACAAACAAAGTCTCGGCCTGTGTGGGATGCGCTTTAATCACCGAGAAATACCAAGGGCGCTGCCGGAGTAAACGATTATCGGTCGCCAACTCCCACGTTTCGCCCCCATCCATCGTTCGGTACAGTCCCCCTTTTTCCGCTTCGATCAGCGCGTACATTTTCTTGCCATCGACGGGGGAAATGGTCACACCGATTCGCCCATAAGGGCCGTCGGGCAGCCCGTTGCCTTTTCCATCTTTCTTCTTGCTCGGACCGAGTTTTTCCCAAGTATCCCCGCCATCGGTCGAGAGATGAAGCCCCCCCCCCGGACCCCCGCTGGTCATCTCCCAAGGTCGTCGTCGGGTCGGCCACATCCCCGCTAAGAGAACCCGTGGATTATTAGGGTCGAGCGTAATGTCCGAAGCGCCGGTTTGTTCATCGACATAGAGAATTTTCTCCCACGTTTGCCCCCCGTTTTTTGTGCGATAAATCCCCCGCTCGGGATTGGGGCCAAAGGCATGCCCCAACACGGCGGCATAGGCAATATCGGCATTCGTGGGATGCACAACGATTTGCCCAATTTGACCAACCTGTTTCCAAACGTGTTTCCCCGTTTTGCCTGCATCGGTCGATTTGAAAATCCCCTCGCCGACTTGCAC
>JAOAAA010000019.1 GCA_026419115.1 Gemmataceae bacterium | reverse complement strand
CGTCCTCGAGTTTCATCCCCAAATTCATGAGGACTTGAGCCGCGACCCCTTCCTGTTCGCGTAACAGGCCAAGCAATAGATGCTCAGTACCGACATAGTTATGGTTCAGATTGCGTGCTTCTTCCATGGAGTATTCCATGACCTTTTTGGCACGCGGTGTGTGTGGAAGTTTCCCAAGAACGACTTGATCGCCGCCACTTCCGGTTTGAACTAATTTTTCCACTTCCGTGCGAATTTTTCGCAGATCAATATCGAGATTCTTCAAAACATTTGCTGCTACCCCTGAGCCTTCTTTAACCAGCCCGAGGAGGATATGTTCGGTGCCAATGTACTCGTGATTAAAGCGTTGGGCCTCTTGATTGGCCAACTGCATCACCTTGCGAGCACGATCCGTAAAGCGTTCATACATTGCGACGCTTCTCCAAGAAAAGGCAACTCAATAATTTTGAATTGCGTGTGTCTGTATCCCTTACCAAAACTCTCTACTATTATCCTATACCATTTAGGTCCTAACGGACAACTTGAGCCAGATGAATTTTCCCCATGCTTGTATCATACGGAACCGAGACAAGAGGCTAAACGGGATAGGAGAATAAGAGAACACTTCCGTATTCAGAGAGTCGCTTGATCGACAAAGTTTCAGAAATTCCGGTAGAATTCTCATTTTCAATATCGAGGCGAATTCTCATTTTCAGGTGATTTCCTTTGGTGAATCGACAGGGATTTCTTGTTGCATCGGTCGAGCGAAAAACCGGTTATTGATGCGGCTAGAAAAACGAATCAGCATGAAGAAAATGATTACCCCCCAGCAAACAAGGGCAAAGAGGTCCCCTAAACGAGTATAAAGACTGATTCGTTCATCAAGGGGGACCGTCGCTCGGAAGGTTCCATCGGTCGATTTGGCTTGACTCCATTGCGAAACGGGGATACCGCGCGTTCGTCCCGTGTTGGGGTCCACTTCGGGCGGCTGGTTAGCCAAAGCAATCACTCGGCCATCTCCATCGATCAGGGCAGAAATTCCCAGATTCACACTCCGGACCAATGCCCGCCGACATTCAATCGCACGGAATCGGCTGATGGCTAAATGCTGCTCGTGTTCTTCGGACCCTCGGAACCAACCATCGTTGGTCAGGTTCACAAGAAAATCGACCGGTTTTTCTCGCGTGTTGAAATATCCCCGAGCAATCGCAGGATCGGTATCCTCGTAGCAGATCAAGCATCCAAAAGAACGCGGGCCGCCACGAACTTTGTGCAATAAAAATCGGGTCCACTTTGAGCCGGCACGGCACTGATACTCTTCCGGATAGGGGGAAAAGATTTTCAGAAACGGCAGGGTTTGAACGTAGGGAATATATTCGCCAAACGGCACCAAATGAATTTTGTCGAAGCGCCCCTTTAATTCAGGGGTATCGCCGTGGCGATCGAATAACAGGGCGCTATTGGCTTTGATCTCTTTATTCCCTTCGACATTCACACCATTGGTGCCAATAAGTAAGTAGGTGCGCCAATTGATACTGGTAGTTCGCAAGCGTTTCTCGAACCATTGTCGATATTCCACAATCAACGGAGAAATTTCAGGGGTATTCTCGTAGTAGGGGAAGGGGTAAGAAGTTTCAGGCCAAATCATTAGATCGAGTTTTTCGCCGGGAACGGTTTGGCTCACTTGGTTCCCTTGCTTGATGAAGTCCGACTCCATGATCCGGCGATTTTCGACTTCCTCTTCCTTATTCAGCTTAATCTCTTGGGCGATATTAGTTTGACAGACCCCCACAACGGGACCTATAGCGAAAGGTTCGTGCTCTAATTCTGCGGTACCGTAACCCATCAACACTACAAACATTGCTGCAAATAAAATGGTTCCAAACCAAGGTCGGTTACTGGTCGGGAAATCTTGTCCCAGCCAGCGAGTCACGGGTCCCCAACGAGCTAACCATTGCCAGACCAACACATTCGCCATAATCACCATAAAGGTGATGCCGTAGACTCCGGTCACGTCGGCGATTTGAATCAGCCGAAGCCAATCATGTTGGGTTTGACCCATTTGGTACCAACCAAAACCAATCGGGGTATACCAGCCGAACAGACTCAACCAAGGAAAGCCCGTCGGGAAATGAGTCCGGAAATAATCAGCCGATACAAAAACAATCGGGGCCGCAAACAACAACGGTAAGCCACACCATTTGAGCCAACGAATAAAAAGAATGGAGATACTCCAAATAAGGCTAGAATAAAGCGCCAGTCCGATCCATGCCCCGTACATCGGCGGACTGGCTAAGCGAATCCACTGAGTTGCGGGCAGAAAGAAAAACAATCCCCCAACAAAACAAGCTACAAACAACCTTTTCGTTGAAACGGTCGCAGTGAAGGTCGAGAATAAGGGAGCCAACGCAAACCAAGCGAGAAAACCCAAATCGCAGGGAAAAAAGCATAAATAAGCCAGAATCCCTGAGAGAATCGCAGGTAAAAAGACTCGGACAGGTGTTGAACTCATCGCACTTCCATGATGCGGGCAAGAAAAAGGTCAGAATATCACTTCAATCAAATAATGGATAGGGCAACCCCTCGGTTAAAACCAAGCCCCCTGATTGCTGGTCGCTTTCACTCAGGACCGGCTTTCACTGAGAGCGTTTCCGAGATGGGCGTCTGAGTACCCTATCCGAGGTTGTTGTTCGTCTGGGAAAGCGGCTTTCACTGAGTGCGATTCTGAGATGGGCTTAGCGACTTGGGTGCCGTATCGTCGGCGGCTCATCGTATCGGCAACGATTGGAATCGCGACATTCAATTGGAGCTTACCCCAGAAGTAAGAATAGGCACAGAGCAAGGGCCTTCCTTCGTCTGATCCGACTCAGGCTTCCTGTGGAGGGGCTTTTTTATTGGTTTATCCTTGATTGTTATTAGTTAGTCCTTGGGGTGTTCTTCAAGAATTTTTTGATAGGCCTTGCGGGCGTGTTCGTAGTCTTTTTCTGCTTGTTCGAGTTCCTCTTTCTTGTACGTTCCTTTCTTCATCTTCCAACACTGTTCGACCCCTTGCAGACACCATTCCACACTGGCCCGATTGGCACGGATCGGTTTTTCCCCCACCAGCACAAAAATCGGGTTGGTGTGAGCGTGTGGGAAACATCGAACCGCCACCCAGCTACTCTGTTTGATCTCCGTCTCGAAGCTCAGCGCGTTTAATTTACCATCGGCGACAATCTCCTTTTTCTCGACAGGGTAGCCATTCACTACCAGCTCGATGGGGATTTTTTTCCCGTTGAGCCGACTGGCCACCTCAACGGTGAAACGAATCTTTTGAGGTTGTTCGAGTTTGATTTCACTGCCGTTGACCCCCAACTCATATTTCTTCTCACCCACTTGGCCTGCAAAATCCATCAGGTGCGTGGTGCCATCACTGACATAACTTCGACCGGCGGCAATCCCGTCGGTCCATTGATCGAAATCGAGCTTTCCGTCCAACTTGACGTAAACTCGGCCGATTCCGACCCGTTCCCCATAGATACAAGGGAAATCGGTCTCGCCACTGACCCGAACGCGATAACCACAATTCAGCGTGTGATACCACATATTCCACTCGGCCACGCGGTCAGTGTCCATCGCTGAGATAAAATCGACCGCCGGAACCAACTTCTTGTCAGGGCCGGGAACCAAATGAGTCACCTGCACGATAAATTCGTTGGCCCCGATGCCATCGTAGGCCGGAATGTGGAAATTCGGTAACTGATTAGGCCCTTCTTGACCTTGGGCAATTTTGCCAACATAACGGGTCAAACCGCTCGCAGAATGGGCCGGACCGGTAATCGCCCCTTGAGATTTCGCCCAACGCAACGTATTCATCCCCAGCGTTGGCCAATGCGTTTTGGAATCGCCTCCGGGATAAATTTGCTCCCGCAGTTTCAATAGGTTCAAATGCCCCGAAGCATGCGAGCCAAAGCCCGAAACTTCCACATCGTACCGCAAAAGATAGGGGTATTTCGAGACATTATCGGGTTTGCCAGTGAAGAATTGCTTTTGATAATCGAAGCAAGGCCCCCATGTGAGGCAGCAACCCACCTTCAAATCTTCCCCGCGAATGTGACGGAGCATATCGGGCGGATGGACCCCTTCGGTCGGTTTTTCGTAATGGGCACACCCCGCAGCATGAATATGATGATCGCCGCTCCACCACCCTTTCGCTGCCGGATCGACCCAGCGTTGCACCTGATAATCGATCAGCCCCCCTTTCTCGGTGACCGTTATTTCTTTGCTCTCGGGAATCGATTCGGGACCTCGGGAACACTCGACCTGATATTTCCCCATAGGTAGACGGATCGTTTCACCCGTTTCCCGATAAATTTGCCGTTGGAAGAAAAAGTCGGGAGCCAGGCGTTTCGATTGAGCGGGGTAAACTCGTCCTTGCGCATCCCGAATCACAAACGCTGCCATGGTGTTTTCACCTTTCTCATCACGAACACGGAAGCGAACTTCCACGCTCGGCTTCACCAGAAATAGAATTTCGCATCGGGCACGCTCGGCAATTGGGGGTTCTCCCTTCTTGGCAGGGGCCGTGGCGAAGTGCAGTTTCGCTTTATGTTCTCCACTGTGACGGGCATAAAGCTGAACCACCCGATATTCCAACTCTAAGCCCGAAAGGTTGGTCAACAACGGTTGCCCCGTGTAATCGGCCAAGCCTAACCAGCGATTTTCTACGTCGTCTTTGGGAGAATTGGCCAAGGGAAGCGCATTGGGACTTTCGGTCCGAAAAGGAGTTTTTATTCCCTCTTTGTTGATCACTTTGACCAAGTAGATACGCCAACCTTGTTCGAGCAATTCGACCTTGTTCGCCGTCGGTGTGACCCGTGCGATTCCCTCTTTGTTCAGCTCCACCGTGGCGATCGTCAAAGGATCGAAGATTTTTTGAATGGTCGAGGTAACCTTTTCATCGCCATCTTTTTCGGTCAGCTTGGTCAATTCTTGAAGCGAACCGGCTGCGAGCGGTTCCCCCAGTAACTCCAGAGCTTTGCTCAAACGGTTGGCTTGAGCCAACAGGGGTTGGGCTTCAACTTTGTCAACAACCGAGGGCTTTTTTTCTTGCAGAAAGGCAGTCAGGGGAATCAGCAACATCAAGCCCAACCAAAAAAAGGATCGCATGAGAAAAGCCCCCAATCCAAACCGGCGAAAGCGAAGGGAACGCATGAGAAAGGCCCCCAATCCAAACGGGCGAACAGGAGAGATGCAGGGCATTGTATCGAGAGACCTACCAAGGCAATCCTGAATCAGGAATTGGCGAAGTAGAAAAAGAAAAAAGGCCGAATCGGTTCCGATTCGACCTTACGCAAAATGTTCCAGATTCGATCTTGTGAGAGAGAGACTCCTGAATCGATTTTACAGGAGGAAGAGCCATTCCAGAAACTAGCTTAGTAACGCAGTTGCAAGCCGAAGTTCGCACCGAAGAGCCAGAAATCGCTCTTGGGGAAGTAATCTCGTGGGAAGGTAGTCGAAGTGGCTGCCCCGTAGTTCGGCGAAACTGGGACTAAGGCCGAGTTCACCGATCCGGTATGCAGGTCACCCACACGGGTTACCCCATTGACCCACAGAGCGCTTCCACCTGCGTAGGCCATCACGTTCGGGGTAATTTGGATACCTAAGTTTAATCCGATTTCACCCGCAATTGCGAAGGTGATATTTCGGTGAATCCCAAGGTCTGCCCCCACGTTGTAGCTGCCACCCACTGCCGTGTTGCGTGCTCCTGCGGTGAGACCCCCTTGATCGGAAAACTCGATCGCGGATTGTCCACCAAGGTCACTGACTTGGTAGTTCAAACCGGCACCGGCTTTGGCATAACCCATGAACACAAGGGGACCTAATCGAGCATCCCAGCTGAAGCCCACTTGGGCTAAGACCAAGTCGTTCGTGGTATGCCAAGTATCCAAGGTCTGAATCGTGTGAGCACCAATATAATTCTGACCTAAGAACGAGGTCGAGGTCGGCACGAAACGATCTTCCAACACGTCGGGCAATCGCGGCACGGAGATCAGTGTTTGCTCCGTATAGCCAGGGCTACGCGAAACCGAACTGGTGAAGAAGGCCATTCGTTCGTCTAACAAGAAGTATCGGACACCGGACATCAGGTTGAAGTTCCAAGGATTTTCACCAGTACCTCGGAAGATGTTCACCAACCCGTTGAGTTCTGTACCCCAGCTCAAAGTAGCCGTCTCGAACAAGGCAGCACCAAGGATCGGGCCTGTCTGAACATAAATAGGGTTAGGACGTTGACGATTGAGTGCAGAGGGACCAACACCCGGAATGTTTACAATGGTTCGCTGAGTCAACACCCCGTTTCGCAACCCTTGGAAGTCGAAGGTCCCCACAAAGGCAGGCGTTCGTGCCGACGAACTCAGGGTTCGCGAGGCATTCACTCCGCCATCAAATTGATCTTGATAAGGAACCGCTAGGAGAGGCCCCCCTTCATCGCTACTCGCCCCCGCTCGGGTTTGCGAATTACGATTCACGAAAAACCCCGTGGCTTCAATCCCTAATCGACGATCGGGATCAACGAAGACGCCTGCAGTGAATCGCCAGCCGGGTTGGTACGAGAAGCCTACGGTTTCACCACCAATCAGAGGAGTGGTGGTCAAAGCTCCTAAAACCCCGAAATCGCTCACTGCAGAAGTGGTGAGTAAAGGAATCCCGACTCGTTGACCTTTCGAGAAAAACATCAAATACTCGAAGTTGGTCCATACAGTGACGGGATTTCCCGCACGCACACCACCATACAGGAACCCAAGGCCCCGACCAATCGGATAACCATCTTCACTGGGTGGGAAGGCAGGATAGCCCTGACCGGGAAGATAGGGTTCATACCCTTGGGGTGGAATGATCGGAGAAATCCGACCATCGATTGGTGGTCCGGCTCCGGGAGGGTATGAACCCGGATAGGCACTCGAAGGATCACCTCCGGGCGGAATTGCTCCGGGGGGAATCGCTCCAGGTGGGACCGAAGGGGCTGGTTGACCGTTCGCAATCCCTCCTCCTACTGCTAGGGCTGCGACCACCCCAAGGAATTTCAATCGCATGGACCCACTCCTCCTAACACTCTGGTTATCAGGCTCTCAAATGCCGTTACAAACGACGTTATCTATACAATCGCTTCCTTACAGATCGGTTATCAGAATGCTTTTCTTGAGAGCGTTCCGCAGAATCGGTCCAAGTTATAAACCACTAGCAATCCTTAAAAATTATCAGAGCACCGACAAAGTCTCCATCCTGTGTTATCAAATGGGGCCTCCAGATAAAAAGTATTGATTGGGCAGAATACAACAGAGTTGGGAGAAGCCTTCGCATGGGCATGGAACGATTATCCTACTAGTCAATAATGATGAGCCACGAGCGCAAGGGAGTGGCATGGAACGAGTTGATAAGATGATGAGCTACGAGCGCATTTCTGCATCCCGTTGGCCTTCAACAGGGGGATACCTCTATCCTGTGAACCTGATTCTGCTAAAATAGTCTTATTCGGAATATCCTTATCAGCTGAGATGAACGTGCAGAAAACGGTTTATATCGAAACGGTCGGTTGCCAAATGAATGTGCTCGATAGCGAGCTGGTCATTGGAGCGTTACGCCGACAGGGCTACGAATTGATTCATGAACCGACCCAAGCCGATGTGATTTTATTCAACACCTGTTCCGTTCGTCAGCATGCCGAGGACAAAATTTATTCGGCCCTTGGGCGGCTTCGTCGTCACAAGGAACGTCATCCCGAAAAAATCATCGGTGTTTTGGGGTGCATGGCTCAGAAAGATCAATCCAAGATCGTCGATCGGGCACCTTATGTCGATTTGGTAGTGGGAACGGGGCAATTGTCACGGGTTCCCGAATTGATCGAAAAAGCACGGGAAACCCAAGAAGTTCAATATGCTCTCAGCTTGGGCCGCAAAGATGGCTCGCGTCAAGAAATCGAAGCGAGTTTTGAAAGTTACGATCCCACACGCGATGCGAGCATGCGGGAATCCCCCTATCAGGCCTATGTTCGGATTCAGATTGGCTGCGACAAATTTTGTACCTATTGTGTCGTTCCTTCAACTCGCGGGCCGGAACAATCTCGTCACCCCAACCACATTTGGGCAGAGTGTCGGCAATTGGCTTCCGAAGGATGTAAGGAAATCACTCTACTCGGCCAAACGGTCAATAGCTATGAGTTCGATCATGGCGATGGGCGGAAAACCCGTTTGAGTGACCTGCTCGCAGGGATTCAAGCGATCAACGGTATCGAACGAATCAAATTCGTGACGAATTTCCCCAAAGATATGAGCGACGACCTGCTTTATGCGGTCCGTGACCTTTCCAAGGTCGTCAAATATCTCCACGTTCCCGTTCAAAGCGGGTGCGATGAGATGCTCAAAAAAATGAAGCGGCTTTACACCGTTGCCAGTTACTGGGAAATGTTGCATCGCTGCCGTGAGATTATTCCCAATGTCTCGGTGAGTAGTGATTTCATCGTGGGTTTTTGTGGCGAAACCGAAGAGAGTTTTGCCAAAACCATGAAGTTAGTCGAAGAAGCCAAATTCAAAAATAGCTTTATCTTCAAGTATAGCCCCCGTGCGGGGACCAAAGCCGATGAACTTTATCCCGACGATGTGCCCGAAGAAGTCAAAAAACGTCGCAACAACGACCTTCTTCAGGTGCAAAATGCCAATTGCTTGGAGAACCACAAGCAGCAGGTTGGGAAACGGGTCGAAGTGTTGGTCGAAGGTCTCAGTAAGGTCGGGGAACGGCAACAAGGCAACGGCCCCCGTCAACTCACGGGCCGGACCATGACCGATCATAGTGTTGTTTTTGATGGTCATCCCCGCTTGATTGGGCAACTGTTGAACGTCACCATTGAAGCGGCTAGCCCCTTCACTTTATACGGGCGAGTCGAGACTGAGGAAGTTCTGGGTCATTCTCATCAGCTCGTCTCAGAAGATCGGGGACTGCTTGAGAATCACGAAACCCCCTCCCCTGCAACGCGACGGGTGGGTTTACCTCTGATCGGTTGATGTCAAAATCGGCTGATCTCAAAATTGCCTGATCTCGAAAGGTTCGTCCCTTGTTTGGCATTCTTGGGGAGGTGAGTGATGGTTTCTTTTTTCACTCTCTCAAATATCACGAAGTAGGGCAAATCACAAAGCGGAGGAAATTACTTTTCTTTTTTGGGAGAGTCTTCCGATTTCTCCGATTCCATTTGTTCTTTCCGACGGTCTTCGATGAACTTTTCAATTTCGTCATGGATTTCTTTGGTTTGATTCACCAGAATAGCCGCAGCCAGCGGGTAATACTCGATCGTGGCAGTGCCTCCTTGGTCTTCCCACGATTTGGGTTCGATCGTCGAAGTGATTGAGCGTATCAGGCTTTTGACCCGTTCATCAAGCGATCCATTCAAAGGGGTGTTTACGAGATCACCGATCGGATAGGGTTTCATCACCTTCTTTGGTTGCTCCTCGGCCTGAAGGTTAATCAGACCAATCAGCATGAGACTGAAGAGAATCAGATAGGTTTTCACGACGACATTCTCCCAAATTGACATTTCTTTCCGGATAGGGATGCAAACGGTTAAAACCTAATCGAACCTTGGAGATTTGTCAACCGTGACCGGAATAAGTTCTGGTCTGCGAGGAGAAAAAGAGAAAAAAGAGAGAAAGAAGAAAGGCACTTAAGGGGAACCAATCACTTCAAATCGGAAGGTTTAACGCCTTTGACGAAGCCACCAAATTTGAACGGTGAAGGTTTATAGGTCCCGACCAAATCGACTTTGGCCTTTTCAGGGATTTTGTCTTCCAGCCCGACCGCCCAATAAGTGGCATTGACTAGCAAGCGTCGATAGGCTTCATTTTCAAAATCTTGGGAAGAAGCCATGGTGCTGGTAAAGGCCTGACCAACTTTGGAACCGGTTTGATAGGTTTTAGTCCAAACGATGGGCATCATGGGTTTATTGCGCGGGGTATCGGCTGCTTTATCGGTCGGTTTCATCCCTGCGACAATCTCGCCGAGAACGAGGATGTTGGCATCTTTGGGAGGATGCGCTTCATAAACATCGGTCGGTCCAAAAATTTCGCCATCTTTGATGCCCCGAAGCAACGGGTTTTTCGCTTGCTCTGGGGCAAAAATTCCCCGTGTGGCTTGCGTTCCATGATTTCCCCAATGGCTGACCCAAGTTTCGCCGAGAACTTTTTTCCCAAGTCCGCCGACCCAATCTTTCTCCTTCGATTGCCAATGCCAAGCGGCATAGGTTTTACTGCTTTTATTCGCAAAAGCATGGGTCGAGGTGCGCAGGCCGATCACGGGTTTGCCAGAATCGAAATAGTCGGCAAAATGTTTCATTTGTTCATCGGGAAGATCGCGGAAGCGAATGAAAAGAATCAGGGCATCGGCCTGCTTCAGAGCTTCGAGTCCCGGAATGTTTTTCGTATTGTTGGGGTTGATCGTTCCATCTGGATCGATCGCAAAAAGAACGGTGCATTTGAACCCATGATGGGTGGCAAGGATTTTGGCCAATTGCGGCAGCATTTCTTCCGAACGATATTCTTCATCCCCACTGACAAGCACAATGTGTTTGCCTTTACCAGGGCCTTCCCCACCTTCCAGAACAAGCCAAGGGTCCGCACTGTAACTTGGGGAGAACAAGGCCAATAACGTGGCCACAACCAGAAGATTTCGCATGAGAGGTTCCTTTCTGCGGGATTCGTTCGACCAAACCGACCCGAATCGGGTAAACTGATTCCAAGGGTTCGATCTTCTAGCCAATTTTAGGAACTCATGAGACGTTTGACGTGGCTTGTGTTAATTTTCGTTTCGGTCTTGTTTCTGCTTCGCGGGGAACGATTTATCCGAGCGAATTCCCCAACATTCGATGAGGCCAACTATCTCATCGCAGGTTACAGCTATTGGAAAGGATACGGGTTCCGCTTGGGGTTCGAGCATCCTCCCTTGCTGAAGTTGTGGTGGACGATCCCCCTCATTTTTCTCAATCCCTCTTTGCCGGAAGATACTCAAGCGTGGGCCAAACACGATGCTTGGATTTTGGGAAACCAATTTCTTTATGACGGTCGGCACACTTGGCAGGAATTATTGTTCCCTGCTCGACGAATGGGGATGCTTTTGGGTGTAGCCATGATTTGGCTGGTGGCACGTTGGGCCACTCGATTAGCGGGATACTCGGCAGGGATGGTCGCGGGGGTTTTGGTTGCCAGTGATCCGAACCTTTTAAGCCAAGCCTGTCTTTTGTGTATGGATTTTGGGCTGGGGCTTTTTTTCGTGGCGGGTTGTTACGGCCTATGGGAATATGTCGGCACAAGGCAGGGGTTTTGGTTTTATTTTGCCGGCATCGCCTTTGGCTTTGCTTTGGCGAGTAAATTTTCGTTTTTGATGTGTCTGGTCGGCGTGGCTGGCGGCTGTGCTTATTTCGTTTTTTACGGGGGGCGACTCGCGATTCCCAGTACACCGCCCGAACAAGAAAAAACCGGCCTTGTCGCTTTGGTTCCGGTAGCCTTGCGCCTTGGCTTCTGTGTGATCGCCGTACTGATTTTCAGTTACTTTGTCATTTATGCCGACGAATTTCCCCGAGGGTTAAAGCAACAATTCCTGCGAAATTCCTTCCAAACCCCAAGATACTTTTGGAATGGTCAGGTCGGCACCGGTTGGCT
This sequence comes from Gemmataceae bacterium, assembly GCA_026419115.1. Classification (GTDB taxonomy): domain Bacteria; phylum Planctomycetota; class Planctomycetia; order Gemmatales; family Gemmataceae; genus SKW135. The sequence goes on along the minus strand of JAOAAA010000019.1, from coordinate 29,111 downwards.
GGTTTATTTCCCTTTGGTGTTGCTTTACAAAATGCCCATTTGGTTGACCTTTTTCACGATTCTGGGACTTTATTCCGGTTGGAAACGGCGCGACGTGGCATTTTTGTTACTGCCGGCGACGATTTTTTTCTTGCTGATGATGGCCAGCAAAATTAATCTCGGTTGGCGTGTGGTTCTTCCTGTCTACCCTATTTTGATAATCGCGGCGGCCCGTTTCTTGGGACAATATCATTTGTTGCTCAATCTCGGATTCATCGTTTTTGTATGGCTTTTCAGCAGTCGGGGGGTCCCTCATTCGATTTCTTATTTCTCGGAATGGGTCAGTCCCGAACGCGCGGCACAATCCTTTGGTGATTCTAATCTTGATTGGGGACAAGGGCTGATCTCCTTGAAAGAATATCTGGATACCCGAGGGAATCCCAGCATTTACTTCTCGTATTCGGGGACGGCCCGCCCCGAAGCCTTTGGAATTCGCTATCAAAGGCTCATTAGTTGGGGACAATTCGACCCCTCTCCAGAAGACCCCATCGATTGGCGCGGGCCGATTTTGCTGGCAGTGAGTGTGAACAATCTGCAGGGGATTTATTTGGACGATCCGCAGACCTTTGCTTGGCTCAGGTCACGGCAACCCGTCTCTCGAACAGATGGTTCGATCTGGGTCTATGAAATCACGAACGATTGGGAATCGCTCACCCGTTGTCAAGATTTGAAAGTGTCACGGTTACCAACCCCTCTGGAGAATTAATCGTCGAATGATCCTTTGATTGATAGGGGGGATTCGATCTGACATTTTAGCGATCGTGATATTATTTTGTCAGGTCATCTTGATTTCATCAAGTTCGTCTAAGTTGGACTGATCTGAATGAGACGGGAATAGGCGCAACCTATTCCCAGCATGATATTTAAGCAAATTGGACCGATCTTTTGCAGCGAATTTATCTGAGCCAACGCTTCTCAAAGGGAGACCGAATCAGGTTTAACGGTTATAACGATTATAATGGTTAGGGGAATCGGGTAAATTTCCTATTTTTCATGAAAAAAGATTCACGCAACGTATTAGGATAGTATCGGATATTACACCCGCGAGCGACCGCTATGACAAACTCCCTACTTCTTTTATCGATGGTGTTGGCTGTGCCCCCCGATACGGTGCCGGTGCCCATGATTCCCGTGCTTCCCAGCGTACCGAATTTTTCGACCACCAGCCAACATGGGGGATCGAGAAGGGAAGTTCTGTTGCCCGATCCGGCACCGGCACCGCCACCGATTGTTCGAGGGGCTATCCCCGATTTGCCGCCGGTTCCCGTTCGTCCTTCACGAGTACCAACGCTGAAAGAATTTGCCCGAGAATTCAATCCCACCGCCGGCGTGCACGAGGTTACGATCATCCATCCTGTAACAGGTCGGCCTATCGATGTGACGTTCAAGCTGCCAGCCGGTCGGCCGAAAGTGTGGTTGTATAATCGATCGATCGTGTTCCAATATCCTCAAGAAGAAGTGCAAATTCTTTTCCGGCTGTTCGGTCGGGCCGATGTGCGATACGAGTAAAGATCGGTATCCTATCGGGTATGAATATCTCCTTAGCACACTGTCAGCAAGTTGCCGAAACGGCCGCCCGTCTCGGGGCAGCGGTTCTGGAATCATGGCGGGGCCGATTCACGGCACGCGAAAAAGGGCGAGCCGATCTGGTTTCGGAAGCGGATCACGCCTCGCAACAAATGATTTCGAGTTACCTCAATCAACACTTCCCCGATTTTGCCTTTTTGGGTGAAGAAGACCCCGATGCTCGCACGGGTAAAAACTTTCGCAAAGATGTTCCCCTTTGGATTGTGGATCCACTAGATGGCACCTCGAACTATGTTCATGATGTCCCCGCGTATTGTGTCTCTATTGGCCTGATGCTCGAAGGGGAATTGGTTGTGGGGGTCGTTTACGATCCCCGCTTAAACGAGATGTATTCTGCGGCTCGTGGGCGAGGGGCTACCCTCAACGGTAACCCGATTCGTGTTAGTGCCACCAAAAGCATCGGGCAAGCAATGCTTTCCACAGGGTTTCCCCCCGATGTGGATAAACAAGATCGCAATGTTCATTGGTGGCGTATCTTCTCGATGAAGGCGCAATCTCTCCGCCGAACAGGTTCCACCGCGCTGAACATGGCCTATGTGGCAGCAGGACGTTTTGATGCTTATTGGGCGTTGGACAATTACGCTTGGGATGTGGCAGGGGGAATCGTTCTCGTCCGCGAAGCGGGGGGAATGGTCACCTGTCTCGATGGTTCTCCCTGTGATGTGTTTCGCCCCGATCTGCTTGCTGCGAATGCCGAGGTTCATGCCGATATGTTGCAAATCATCCAAAGCCAACGATAGGTTCGTGTGTCGATTCGATCACGATACACAACCCAATTCCCTCACTCTCCGTCCGACGAATGGCCCCATGGTTATATTAAAATTTCATGAGCATTTGTGCATTTCTTATTCATAAATGAATCCTTCTTGAATCAACATGCTCAGATTCATCCAAATAACTAGAAGAACGGGATACCCTCAGGCAGACGAAAAAAAATGGGTAAACCAGTTATTTCCTTGAGAATTCTTCGGACTTGATGTTGAAAGATCAATCTGCTATGTATTAAACTAACTCTAATGATAAGACTGGGACTCATGAATTTTGTCTCAGTTTTCGTCCACTTTCATGAAATTTTTGTGTTTTATTAATTTGCTTTCGTTGAGGAACCTCTCCATGAAACTCACAAAGCGACCCGCATTCACCTTGATTGAATTGCTTGTGGTCATCGCTATCATCGCAATCCTCATTGGATTGCTTCTGCCAGCTGTGCAGAAGGTCCGAGAAGCGGCTAACCGAGCCCGTTCGGCCAACAATCTCAAACAAATGGCATTGGCAGCCCATAATGCCGACAGCGCTATGGGTGAACTTCCCCCAGGAGGCCCGATCAATCAATGGGCCACTTTCAACGATGCCAATGCCGTGCGTTACGATGGTCCGTATCTCCCGTTCAATGCCTCGACCGCAGGGGGCGATAAAACAACCTTCTTCTGGTGCTTGCTCCCGTTCATCGAGCAAGAAGCCCTGTACAACGATATTCTAGGGCATCGCTATTTCATTATGGATCGTCGCCGAAGCGACCCCAGTCAAATCCCCGGCGGTACCGTCCCCAGCACTTACATTGCCCCCTACGATGCTAGCCCCTATCGCCGTGTGAATTGGTCTTGGCCTTGGACCGGACCAGTAACGCCGAATAGCGGGACCGATTACGTCTACCAAATGGGATTGATCAGCTACGCTGCGAATGTTCGAGCCTTGGGCAACACAAGCCGAGGAATGGAATCGTGGAAGGTAGCTTGGTGGAATGTGGGGGGGGGCCGCAAACAAATGGGGAACATTCAAGATGGGACCTCCAACACAATCCTTTTGGCAGAAAAGCAAATGGTGACCGGTCAAGGAAACATGTTCTATGTGAGTTGGTCGGTCCAAGGTTCAACGGGTTCGCAAACGGGCGGAATCAATATGTGGGCCACGACCGATACTCCAGAAACCGGTGTCCCCTTCTTTGGTACGACCTGTAACGATCCCACACAAACTTGGGACGATACTTATGGTCAATGGTGGCTTGCTTCTTGTCGCTTTGCAGGCCAACCGTTTGAAACTTTCCAACCACCTCGACCCCGTTTGATCCCCAGCCAACAAAACTTTTACAACTTGTACCCGATGTCCGCAGGGGGCGTTCAAGTCGCTATGTTCGATGGTAGCGTTCGGACGGTTTCGACTCGGGTAAGCATTCCTGCTTGGAGTGCAGCCGTCACGGATAACGGGGGCGAAACCTTTACCCTCGACTAATTCCCGTGTGAATCTGTGAATCTGATTCTTCTGGAACCTAACCCAAAATAGTTACCTTTGAAAATTTATGCTCAAAATTACCTCGAAAATAATCTTGACGAGCTTGGTGTTTGCCCTGTCATCGTGCGCAACCAATGCTCCGATTACGTTACCTGAATCGGGCGCGACCCTTGAAGGAACGGTGACTTATGGGGGCGAACCCGTGCTGTTTGCTCTGATTATTGCTCAGAACAACAACGGCTCGGCCACAGGGAAAGTCGATCCTCAAACGGGTAAATATCTCATCAAAAACATCCCCCTTGGTGAGGTCAATATCGCGGTGAATACAGATGCCGGTATGGGGGATTATCAACAAGCGGTGATGCAAGGCGGAGCTTACAAAGGACCCGATGGCAAAGCGGGTACGGTTAATCTCAAACTCGTGGCGGTTCCCAAAAAATATCACGATGTCTCCTCGTCGGGATTGACCACCACCATCGTCAAAGGCTCCAACACTTTTAATATCCAAATCGATAAGTAAGTGGATCATACCCAGATCGATAAATAAGCTGAAAGTTCTTCTGGGGAGCGGTCTTTTATGGAATTTCACCAAGTAGATTGTTGCATGAAATACCCAGACCGGACTCCTCATTTTATAAAGGCAACTTTTTTGAATTTCACCTAGAAATGACCGATAATATATTCTAAAAATGCTAAGAAGCTCATAATTTCCTACCAGCTCCCCTGAACGACTCGGCTATGCCGTTCGATTTACCCTCTCCACTGAAGAGTCTGATCTTCTTCGCGATCCCGATGATGAGTCGGAGAATATGGAGTCCATCATCCAGCTTTCCGCTGAAAAGTCTAATCTTCCTCGTGATGCTAGGGGGCTATTCTTCTCTTGGCTTAGCGGAAGAGAAACCTTTGTTGGTTCTCAAAGGGCACGAAGGACCCGTTACCCAAGTGTGTTTAACACCAGATGGGAAACAGATCATTTCGGGCAGCAGTGATGGAACCATTCGCTTCTGGGATTTCGCTGGCAAAGAATTATCACGCTTCGACACCCAAGCCAAAGGGGTCACGGTTGTGATTCACCATCCGAAGGAAAAACGGCTGTTTGTTGGGAATTGGGATGGAACTATTCAGATTTGGGATAGTCAAAAGGGAAAGCGAATCGACATTCTCAAGGGACATAAAGAAAACATTACCAGTTTGGCACTGAGTAGCGACGGAAAAAAACTGGTCTCGGGAAGTGGCGATGATTCGTTGCTTGTGTGGAATCTCGACACAGGAAAACCCGTACTCAAAATCGAAATGGACAACGAATACGATGTAACCTCGGTGCTGTTTCATCCGGATGGGAAATCGGTTTTCGCCGGGGATGGCGAAGGACTCATTACCCAATGGGATATTTCAACCGGAGAAAGCCTTCGCACTTTTGATGGACATAAAAGAGCCATCACTGATATGATTCTTTCTAGCGATGGCAACACATTGATCAGTGCCAGCCAAGAGCAACACCTTCGCTTTTGGAACGTCAAAACAGGCAAAGAAATGTTTGCCCTTAACGATCATCGGGACGAGATTATCAATCTGGCATTGAGTGCCGATGGTCAAAAATTCCTCTCGGTTGGCGAAGACAAACAAATCCGAATATGGGAATCCCAAAAGGGTACCTGCCTGTATTCGCTCAAATTCCCGCATCGGGTCAATCATGCCCAATTCAGCTGGGATGGCAAACAGATTCTCGCTGCGGTCGGGAACACCGTCGGACTTTGGAACATCCCCAAGAAGGAGCCAAAATAAATGATCACTTCTGCTCGTGGGTTATGGGCGATTCTTAGCCTTGGGATGATTGGATTGTTTTATGAATTATCGGCTCAAGAAGATTTCAAAAAAGTGGCTCAACCTTTCTTGGCGAAACATTGTTACTCGTGCCATGGTGCCAAAAAGCAACAAGGAGGCATGCGCTTCGATGAACTCGAAGGGATGTCGCTAGCCAACCGGAATTTGTGGACCGTGATGTACGAAAAGATTATGACCGGCGAAATGCCCCCCGAGGGGAACGCTGCAATTCCGGTAAAGGAACGCCAAGCCGTGCTGGAATGGATGAAAGCACAACAAAGGTCACTCGGCTTAGGGGGTTCGCGGCGGTTGAATCGACGCGAACTGAATGCAGCCCTGCAAGACCTAACTTCCCTTAAGGTCGATTTTTCTCAAGCCCTTCCCAATGATGGGACCGTTGCAGGCTTTGATACAGGGGCCGAAGGGTTGCTTGAAGCCTCGGATGGCGTGGCCCAATGGCTTATGGTGACCCGTCGGGCGGTGGAAGGATTACGATTTATCGAACCTTATGAAAACAAGATCATCTCGGCCAATCTCCGCGAAGCGAATGATGTTCGCAAAACCTTGGATGCGCTGAAAAATGACGGGCTTACCTTCAAAATGCAAGGAATCCCCAAAGTTGGGATGGGTCTTTTACTCGAACCCCGTGCCGTGGGCGAACGCGAAGAAACCAACTTCTCCCTTCCGGTACCATCGAATCGGCAAAGCCTGCTGCGGGTTTCGCTGGTCGTTTCAGCTTATAAACCCATCGAAAAGATACCCCACCCGCATCTCTGGGTACGGATTGGTGGCAAAGACCTAGATTTTCGTGAGATCACGGGCACGCTGGAAAATCCCCAGAGATTGGATTACGAGGTTCATCTTGGGGACCTTGCTATCAACAAAATGATTTCGATCTCGTTGTCGAATCGGGTCGAAATTCCCTATCAAGTGGAAGGTTTCGAGAATGAAGATAAAACCAATCCCAAAGATACGAATCCTCCCCTTGGAGGGACTGGTTTATTCCGGCCCATGTTTGATAAAAAGACCCTTCCTATTGAGAAACAACCTGTTCCTTTCATAGTGTTGCAAAAAATTGAAATTGAACCGTTGCGAGTGATTGCTTGGCCGCCACCCGTTTGGAAAGAGAATGTCGGGGAGTTGAAAGATCACCCTGAAACTGCCAAAAGACTCTTAGATCTATGGATGGAAAGGGCATGGCGACGGCCCGTACAAGCCAGCGAGAAAGAACCCTTCTTCAAACTTTATGAAAAGCAACGTCAAGCGGGCGATTCTTTTGATCCAGCTCTGCGGGCCGCTTTCCAATCAACCCTGATGGCGGCTCCCTTCCGTTACATGGATTCGCCGGGCCATGCTGATCCTGTGATTGCTCAATTCGCGATTGCAAGTCGACTCAGTTTCATGCTCTGGGGGGCTCCACCCGATCCAGAACTCCGTCAATTGGCTCAGGCTGGGAAACTTCGCGATGCCAAAATTCTCGAAAATCAGGTGGATCGACTCTTGGCCGATGCTCGTAGCGAGGCTTTTTTCCGTCCTTTTGTTATCCAATGGTTAGAGATGGAACAACCCATTACCATTGCTCAATCTCATATCCAGAAGCAGGACTTTCGTTTTGCCCGCTATCTCAAAGAATCGCTCAAAAACGAGACGATCCGTTATGTAGCGGAACTGATCAAAGACAATCGTCCCGCCAAAGAATTGATCATCAGTGATTGGACAATGATGAATAATGCGACCGCCCGACATTATGAATATCCCCCTCTTGAGGGAGGCCAAATGCGCCGAGTCAAACTCAAACCGAGCGACCCTCGCGGGGGGGGGATTCTCGGACATGCTGGGATTCAATCCATGCTCTGTTGGATGGGAGAGAATTGGGTGATTTATCGGGGAGCTTGGGTCTTGCGACATATCTTAGACCAACCGCCGCCCCCCCCCCCACTGGAAGTCCCCGAATTAAATCCGGCTGATGCCAAAAATAAGGGCAAACCCTTCCGCGAACTTTTGAAGCAACATCAACAAGATGCCAATTGCTCGGTGTGCCATAAGAAAATCGATCCCGTGGGGTTTGCCTTCCAAAACTTCGATTTGAGTGGTCGTTGGCGCGAGGTCGAATACGAGCATTACTCTCGGGCAGAACTCGATGGTCGCATTGCTTGGCAGGGCCAAGGCAAGACCCGACCCGTCGATACGGCTGGAAAGTTACCCCGTGGCGAATCGTTTTCTACTTTTGGGGAATTCAAAGAACAAGTGGTGAAACACTACCAGGACGATCTCGTTCGTGGGTTGCTCAAAAATTGGCTCGTCTACGGAACTGGTCGCAAAGCAGGCATCGATGAAATGAACGAAATCACCGAGTTAATGAAATCACTCAAGCCGAAAGAATACCCCCTCAAAGATTTACTCAAAGGGGTCATCACAAGTGCAGCGTTTTTAGAAGAAAATGAGCTGCGAAGAAATCGAACATCCGATAAGATAGAACCGAAACCTACCAAAACTGGGGAATCTCCATGAACCCAAAAACCCATTTTATCACCCGTCGCACTTTACTACGAGGGTTAGGCGCCACCATTGCCCTGCCCTACCTCGAGATCATGGGGGGATCGACGATCGCAGCCAGCGAAGGGACCAAGGAACCGCGTCGCTTGGCTTGCTTCTACATTCCGGGGGCGATTGGTCGGCATGGGTGGTTCCCTTCCGATACCGGACCTAAGTACACGCTCGCTCCCTCGCATAAACCCTTGGAAAAACTCCGTGAGGAGTTTACCGTTTTGACCAACCTTTCCCACATTGTCGGGCGAATTAGTGGTCACGTTCACCCATATAATTGGCTCACGGGGCATAACATTAACATCAATCCCGGAACCATCACCAACACGATCTCGATGGATCAGGTGGCGGTCAAGTATTTGGGACCAACGTGGATTCCTTCCTTGGCCTTGTCGTTTGCCGATGGTGTAGGAACAACTACCTTATCACGAAATTCGATGGGGGTCGATATCCCTGCCACGGCCAACTATCGAACCGTGTTTGAAAAACTTTTCCCCCCGCGTGACCCCGAACAAATCAAACAAGCTCAACATCGTTTGGCCTTAGACAAAAGTATTTTGGACACCGCAACCGGAAGCGTGCGCGATTTCCAAAAACACTTGGGCCGTGATGATCGACAGCGATTGGAACAATATCTGGAATCGATTCGAGAAGTTGAAAAACGTCTCGGGGATAGCGAAAAGATATTGGAAAAAGGTCGTCCCGAGTTCGACGAAGAAGCCGTCAAACTCACCCCACAAGGCAAAAATAGTATGAAGGAACACATCGAATTGATGATGGACCTGATTGTACTCGCATTCCAAACCGATATGACCCGAGTCGTGACCCATAGTTTAGGGGGCGAAGGGGGACCTAACTACGATGAATACAAAGAATGGGCCACGAAAGCGGGTGCCCCCGTTCGTGGTGCCCACGATGTGCATCACAAAGGTCAAGGAGCCGCCGATTCTCCCGATGTCAAAGTTTTAGAATTGCGTGATCTAATGCTCGTTTCTTGTTTGGCTCGGTTCCTCGAGAAACTCAAAGCTATTAAAGCACACGATGGGAACTTATTGGATCACACGGTGATTCTGTTTGGTGGTGCCCAAATTAGTAGCCATTCCGGCAAAAGTTTCCCGACTTTGCTTGCGGGGGGAAGAAAGCTCGGCTTTAAACATGGCCAACATTTGAAATGGCCCACCGACAAAAAACCGATGTCGGACTTGTACCTAACCATTCTTCAACAATTGGGCTGCCCCGTGAAATCCTTCAAAGAAAGTACTGGCCCAATTAGTGAGATTTTAGGGTAAGAATCAAGAAAAGACCCTTTTTCCCTTTTTTACATCGACCACCTGTTAGTTAGGATCAGGTCATCTGTCAAGTCAATTTCCTAGGCTTTTCCCTTCTGAATTGGAAAGAAGCACGAAGTGAATCGTCTAAACGAAGTTCGCGGTGAATCGTCTAAGGGATGAGATGATAGTATTGTTCTTAAGGTCAATCTTCGCCTTGGGCTTTGGTGAAGCCGGGTTGGCCATCGAACTCGGCGAGTTTTTCGATATGGACCCATTGATGCTCGGGTGAGAGTTTATTGAGCAAGGTGATGAGTTCGTTATCGCTAAGATTGCCCGCAGCATCACGCAGCACAAATCGGCAACGGTATTGATCGACGCAATCAATGAGGGTGCCCTTATCGGGGTAGACCTGAGTTCCCCGATTGGAAATCATTTTTAATTTCAACGCAGTCCCTTCGGCCTTGGCCTCTAGGGCAGGCCCCAATTTATCGGGAAGTAAACCGCTTTCAACGAAGATATCGGCACCAATGACCCGACGAGATTTGGGACGAACCGAAACCGGATCAGAAGAAATTCGGGGGATGTTCAACGGCTTATAAACACGAGGTTTAATGGTGCGAGGTTCTTTGCCCAAATTCTTGATGATTTCATCGGTGAAGGCAGTGGTCGTGCAGGCCAAGCCACTATCGTAACCGACCACGTCACCGGTTTTGACCTTGCCTTCTTCCAAGGTGACCAAAAGAGCATTTTCAATTTTTTGTGCGGCATCGAACTCGCCCAGATGTCGGAGCATCATGATCGAGCTGCCAATTACCGCCGTGGGATTGATGACATTTTTCCCAGCATATTTTGGTGCCGAGCCGTGGACCGCTTCAAAGATAGCCACATCGTTCCCCAAGTTCGCACTGGGAGCGAAACCTAGCCCCCCCACCAGCGCGCTCGTCAGGTCGGAGATAATATCCCCGTTCATGTTCGTGGTCACAATGACATCGAATTGTTCGGGTTTTTTAACTAACTGGTGGGCACAATTATCGATGATAATGTGCCACGATTGAATATCGGGATACTCTTTGGCGATTTCCTCAAAAGTTCGTTTGAGTGTCCCTTCGGTCAACTTCATGATGTTCGACTTGGTGGCACAGACCACGCTCTTTCGTCCTTCGCTTCGAGCGAACTCAAAGGCCAAGCGAACAATTTTTTCGCACCCCTTGCGGCTAATCAATTTCAGACATTGTGCCACGCTGGGGGTTTGCATGTGTTCGATCCCCGCGTAAAGGTCTTCGACGTTTTCTCGGACCACGACCAAATCGATCCCGCGACCACTATAGGGGGTTTTCACCCCCGGAAGTTCCCGAACGGGCCGAATGTTACCAAAGGTCTCGAAGAGTTTTCGCAAGGTGACGTTGGCCGACTTTTCCCCATAGCCTACGGGAGTGCCCAAGGGACCTTTGAGAACGCAACGGGTTTTGCGAATCGATTCAATCGTATCGGTAGGCACCCCCGAAGGAATTCCTTGTTTGAAGACGCTTTCGCCGGCGTGTCGCACTTCCCAAGTGACCCCCGCGCCGGTCGCATCGATAATCCGACGGGCACTTTCCACGCACTCCGGACCGATCCCATCGCCGGGAATGAGGGTTACTGTTTTTGAGGTATTCTGGTTTGAAGCGGCCATGAGTATAGTCTCTGTGAAAATCAAGGAAATCGATCTTTTTGGGAAGCGGGCAAGTATCCCGTTTGCCTCGCGAGGGATTTGACTTCATTACCTCTGATGGAAAAAAGGTCGAAGCCTTCTCGAATATCTAGAAGGCTTCGACCTTTTCCAGCCCGTCGCCCCTGATGAGTGGGATGGCCTTCATTTCATAGGAAGAGTCAAATCTAGCGGTTGTTGTGGGGAACGCTCTCCGAAGATCGTACTTCGTAAATGGTTATTTCCCTAGGCCTGTTTTGTCAAGGTATCCGAGGCGAAATTTTCGGGTACACCCCTTGGGGATTGCGGGTTCCCATCGGGTTTCCATCAACTCTGTCGAATCACTAACGGTCAGAACTTCAAGCCTCTCTGCCCCATCCAATCGACAAGCAGGCATTTTCTCAACCATTCCAAGGGTAGTGCTATCCCCCTTGAGGTTTCCTGCGGCGGGCTTCTTCATCGTAAGCTCGAACAATATCCTGAACGACAGGATGCCGAACAATATCTTTTTCGTCCAAATAAACGATACTCAAACGAGGGATATTCCTGAGGCGATGAACCGCATCGATCAAGCCACTTTTATGGGTCGGAGGAAGATCGATCTGAGTGAGGTCACCGGTGACGATAATTTTCGAGTTCATCCCCATACGAGTCAGAAACATCTTCATTTGGGCAATGGTAGCATTTTGGCCTTCATCGAGAATGATGACCGCGTTAGAGATGGTTCTACCCCGCATGTAGGCTAGGGGGACAATCTCGATAATTTCCGTTTCCATGTATTTGCGAACGGTTTCGTAATCGAGCAAATCGTTCAGAGAATCGAATAAAGGTCTCAGATAGGGGTTAATTTTGGCGACCAGATCGCCGGGCAAAAAGCCGAGGCGCTCCCCTGCTTCGACGGCAGGCCGAACCAGCACAATTTTTTTCACCGTGCCTTGGCGAAGCATAGTCACGGCCATTCCCACGGCCAAGTAGGTTTTGCCGGTTCCTGCAGGCCCCACACAAATCACCACATCGTTTTCCCGCATGGCTTGGACGTAGCGACCTTGACCATCGGTTCGGGGACGCAAATAACGCCCCCCTTCCATAAGGGTGACCCCTTTGGCTCCGGAGATTTGCGAACCGGCACGGATGACTTCCACGACCGTTTTCACATCTTCGCCGGTGACTTGTCCTGTGGTGCGAAGAATGGCCCGTAATTGGCTAAAGGCCCGTTCGACCTGACCGACCTGTTCTTCGGTCCCTTCAATTTGAATGGTGTCTCCGCGAGCTACCAATTTGGCGCCGAGACTTTCCCTGATGATGCGTAAATGTTGATCGCGATGGCCGAGCAGAAGAAAGGCTTCCTCACGGCTATCGAGGGTAATCGCTTTGGTGATATTTTCGGCCATAGTGTGTTGTTGGTTATTCCTTGTTGGAGATTCTTGGCGGATTAATTGCTTGCGTTGATTGGATGATTCACCGACAACCAACAACTGACAACCACCCTGTAGGATTGGTAAAAATGCCTCGGGGTTCGCGCGAAGCACTTGTACTACATACAATAGACACCAGTTTCTCCTAACACCATCTATTTTACGGGAAGCGTGAACTATGTTCCAACGCGGAAACCTCTCTCGACGCGGGTTTATGGCCCGGTCTCTGGCGACTCTCACGGCAGCAGGCTTACCGATGTGGTATGCCAAGGAGCTTTTTGGCGAAGATAAACCGGCCGCCAAAAAGGGCGAAAAACTCCGATTTGGCATCATCGGTACCGGAAGTCCTCAAAGTCGTTCTTGGGGGATTTATAACGCCTCCAAAGGTTCCAAAGACCTTTTCACCATTACGGCCCTGTGTGATGTCGATGCCAACCATCTTGAACGGGCCACCGGCCAATACAAGAACGAAGGCTACACCACCAAGGGGTACGAAAACTATCGCGATTTAATCGCCTCTTCCGATGTCGATGCGGTGATTATCGCCACTCCGGACCATTGGCATGCCCTGTGTGCCATTGAAGCCATGAAGGCCAAAAAACACGTTTACTGCGAAAAACCCCTGACGTTGACCGTGGCCGAATCGCTTGCGGTGCAGGCCACACAGGCCAAAACAGGGGTAACCTTCCAAACCGGAAGTCAACAACGGACCGAAATGCCTTCGTTCCGCCTCGCCGTCGAATTAGTGCGCTCGGGCCGAATTGGCAAACTCAAAACCATCGAATGCCGCATCGGCACCAACCCCCAAAGTGGCCCCATCCCTGAAGCCCCTGTCCCCAAAGGTCTCAACTGGGATATGTGGCTAGGGCCAACAAAGAAAGTCCCCTATCGAGCAGCCGGCGGCAAATCCAATTGCCACTATGAATTCCGCTGGTGGTACGAATACTCCGGCGGCAAAATGACCGACTGGGGCGCTCACCACATTGATATTGCTCAGTGGGCCTTGAATGCCGATTTCAGTGGACCGACTGCCGTCGAAGTGCTGAAAGCCAGCGAACCCTACTCCAAAGGGGATGGCTATAACTGTCACGAAAAATTCCACGTCCAATATACCTACGGGGATGTGAAAGTCATCGCCATGTCCGGTGAAGGCACCAACGCTGGGAAAATGTTTAACGCCAAAGGGGAACTGCCCAAAACTCGCGATGGGAAAGAAAAAACCATTGACGGCAACGAAAACGGCGTCTTGTTTATCGGGGAAGGAGGCTCGATCTTCGCAAGTCGGGGCTTCCTCGTTGCCAGCGATCCCAAACTCATTAGCGAACCTTTGAAAGAAGACCCCAAACTTTACGATGGACGACCCACCAACCACATGCGCAACTTCCTCGATTGTGTGGCCGATGGCAAAAAACAACCCATCTGCAATGCTCAAATCGGTGGAGGGTCCGTGATCGTCTGCCATCTCGGCGTGATCGCTCTCATGACGGGTAAAAAGCTCACTTGGGATCCCAAGAGCAACAAATTCATCGGTGCCAACGCCGAAGAAGCCAACAAGCTGCTCACCCGTGAAGCACGGGCCGGTTACGAGTTGAAACTCTAAGGCTCGGATGTGATTTTTCTCTTTGCTGCACACCAATGGGGGTGCAGCTCATCCAAGTTACGAATCGAAACTCTTCGATTTCGCCTCTCGCTACTAAAAATTTCACGTTTCTGGTAATCCCGGTTCGGTGACCCGCATGGTGCGCCATTTCCCCATTAAAAAGCGAAGCACAATCAGCATGGCCAACGAAAAAATGTACAAGGTCGCTGCCCACCAAGAAGCATAAAACCCCCAGTTCAACCGGTAAGCCAGATAGGTCCCCCCTACCATAATCGGCCAAGCTAAAGTCAACGAGACTACCGAAACGAAAAGGGTATCACCGGCACCACGCAGGGCGAAGCCCATCACAATGTTAATGGCATCGAAGACCGAATATCCCACAACGAATAAAAGTAAAACCCGAGTCATTGCTTTGATTTCTTCCACACGAGCACTCAAGGCCATTTCGTCGGTGGTAAATTGATTGATGAGCAGATCGGGGATAAACAAGTACATCATCGCCCAAATGAGTGTGTAAGCAATCGCCAATTTCATGCCCGCCCAACTGGCTTTGGCCGCTCGACGATCGTCATTGCCTCCCAGATATTGCCCCACCAAAACGCTCACCGCTTGACCGACCCCCAGCATGGGAATAAACGCAAAATTGTTGATGCTAATCGCCACAGTGGCCGCCGCGAGGGCATTTTCACCGAACCAATCTGCCATCACTAAAAAGCCGTTGAATGCTGCCACATCCATCGCCCACTGAGCACCGGCTGGTAACCCGTAAATCAGCAACCTTCGCATGAGTTGATGCTCATACCGCCAATGGGAACGGGTGGCATTCTCGGTTTCATATTGCCTTTGGAAAACAAGGCCTAACCCCACCAAGGCCGATGCCCATGCCCCAAGGACACTGGCCCAACCGGCACCGGCCACCCCTAATTGTGGGCAACCAAAATGGCCAAACACCAATAAATACGCTGCCACCCCGTGAACGATCGTTCCCACACCGCTCACTACAATCACCGCTTGTGTGTTCTTCCGACCCGATAAAAACCCAGTGACCACCGAAGTGATTAAGCCTGGTAATGTAAACCAACACAAGCAATAAAAATACTCGGCTTCGAGGCTCAATAATTCAGGTCGATGGTCCAATACCGAAACGATCGATCGCGAAAAAGGGGCGATGGCAATGCCAACCAATCCAAAAACCAATGCAAAATACAGCCCTTGCCATAAGGCAGCCCCCGCCCGATGCGGCCGCCCCGAACCAATATATTGTGAAACAAAGGTCGAAATGTAACCGGCTGTCGCATACAGTAACGAGTAGGGAACCCAATAAAGCATCACCGCTGATAGGGTCGCTGCGGGATAATCGGGATTCAGTTGACCTAGGAAAATTCGGTCGATCGTAATTTGGACGGTCGAAAAGCTATTGGAAATCACCAACGGAAAAGCCAACAGCAACAAAGGGCGATAAACCCCTTGCTGGGGCGAATTCTTCTCAGCATTCACAGAATCAGCAATCCTTTACGAGAATTTTTGAATCGTCTTCTAATTGGGGCAACCAGACCAGAAATTCGTGAAAGAAATTATTATAGAAAGCCCCTTCTGCAAAATAAAGAGGCCCGATCGAACCAGAAAAGGGCAAAGCGGAATGGAGAATGGAGAATGGAAAATCGAGAATCAGAAAGAAAAACGAAAACGAAAACGAAAACGAGAAAAGTCACCCCTCTCTGACTGAATGGGGCCTGAAGAGTCCATCCTGCTTGCAACAGTTGGGACCAGCAAACCGATTTTTCTTTGATTTCCGAAGCGCTGGCTCACTAAGCAAGGGCATTTTTCCAATCATCCAACTCAGGTTCCGATTTTGCGATATTCGATATAATGGATTTAGCCCCCTAGGCGGATGATTTTTTCGATATGCAACTCCCTCCAACCACCGTTCCTGCTGAAAAGGCTGGCGTTACCCTTGCGAAATTCCTTCGTGAGGCATTACCGAATCAATCTTGGTCTCAAATTCAAACGATGATTCAGAATCGTCGAGTGCTCATCAATAATGGTTTATGTCTCGATCATGCCCGACGGGTCAAAGAAGGTGAGATTATCACCCTTTTGAAAGAGCCAATCAAAATCAAAAAAGAAGAAACCACGGCAGGACTGGTAATCCGATACCTTGATGAGCATATCGTGGTGGTTGAAAAAGTTTCGGGGTTAAATACGGTACGGCATCCGGCGGAACTCGAGTGGAAAGAGAAACGCAAGGCCCTGTCTCCCACTTTACAGGACCTCACTCAAGAGGCAATTGCTTTGAGAATGAAGCTCCGCAAGCATGAATTACCTCGCCTGCGGATTGTTCATCGAATTGATAAGGATACCAGCGGCCTTGTTGTTTTCGCTCGCTCGGCACAGGCCGAGAGGCATTTAGGAAGCCAATTCAAACAGCACACGGTGACGCGACGATATTTGGCGATTGTCACCGGACATTTTCGTTCCCGAAGTATTGAATCGTGGTTGGTTCGGGATCGAGGGGATGGTCGGCGGGGGAGCGGTCTCGCTCAGGTGGGCAAATGGGCAGTGACCCATATTGAGGTTCTCGAAACTTTACCCCAACACACCTTGTTGAGTTGCCAACTGGAAACGGGACGCACCCATCAGATTCGGATTCATCTGTCGGAAGCAGGGCACCCGATCTGTGGAGAAACCGTTTATATCAAATCGGCGGATGGCAAAACGTTACCGACCGATCCGACGGCTCCCCGCTTATGTTTACATGCGGCCGAGCTAGGATTCCTTCACCCAGAACGGAACGAATTCATGGCTTGGGAGATGCCCTTGCCTGAGGACCTCAAACGTTTTTTAGATCGGATTCGTAAAAGAAATTGAGTTATTTTTCCAACTCGAATTGATCGAATAAATGACCATTTTGATCAAAGGCTTTGAATTCCAGTTTATTTCGATGGATATTCACATAACAACAATGAAAATCGACCCGAAGTTGCGCTTTGAACCACGTCGGTAACGGATCAAAATCTTCGAGTGATCCCCCCCCCCCTCCGGATGTGATATAAATCACACCATTTTTGCGATCCACTTTATCCCCCGTTAGGGGCCATGTTCGCTCGTACAGGTGAATATGACCATTAAACACAATATCCACCTTATATTTTTCATACAACGAGGTTAAAGATCGGGCATTCAAATCGCCCTGCCGCCGAATCCCCTTTTTGGTATCCCCATAATCATTATCATCCGATGACCAACAGGGATGATGGTGATAGGCAAATTTCCAAGTGGCGGTCGATTGAGATAAACTTTTATCCAACCATTTATATTGTTCCGAATCGGGTCTGACACTTTTATTGGTATCGACCACAAAAAATTCTGCATTCCCGTAACGATAACTATAATAATATTCTGGTGCAGGCAAGCTAAAATACTTGTAATAATGGGCGTGATTCTTTTCGTGATTTCCAATCGTCGGGAAAACGGCACTGCGAGAAAATAAATCGCGACAAGGACCAAACAGTTCTTGGACCCATTCTCGTTTATCGGGGCCGTTATCCACCACATCGCCACAGTGAATGACAAAGTTAGGCCGCCGATCGTACATCAGTTTTGCAATTTTGGCGGTCACCTTGGGGTTCCGCTGAGTATCCCCTATCACGGTGAACGAAAAAGCTGAATCGGGTTTCACCGCCGTCATGAATTGATACCAATCGGAAGTAAGAACCTGACCTGCCTTGGTGGTGGTGCTGACCCGATACACATACCTTGTTTCGGGAGTTAAACCCGCGAGGGGGATTTCGTGGATTAGACCTTCTTCGGCTTTTTCCACCTTTTTGGTATCGGTCGTGGTCAGACCATATTCCACCACGGCATTCCCTGCCAAGGCCGATTCCCACATGATGGTAATGCTCTCGGCTGTGGGATATTGCAAGTAGGGATAGATCACAAAGGTGTTCGGTCGGGGTGCTTCCGGCAATTCGGTCAGTTGGCTTTGCTTTTTGAAGAGATTGGCAATTTCTTCAGCTGATAAAGCGCGGTGATACAGCGAGACTTCGCGGAGGGCTCCGCGTAGGGGATAATCTTCGTCATCATCTTTGTAGCGTCCCACTTCAAAGCTGCAGACCGGCGGATAGGCAATCAAACCATTTTGGGCCAAGGAATTGGCATCTTCTTGGCCGTTCACAAACAAACGCATTTGCTTGCCATCAAAGGTACCGACAACGAAAGCCCAACGCCCCCGCTGGAAGGGGGTTTTCCCTTTGAGATAGGTCATTTTCGGTTGCCCGACTGGAACCTCGGTCGCAAGGGCGAAACTAAAATGGGTTTCTGAATATCCGAGTAGCCAGCCCCGCTCGTAATCACCGTTATCTTGCATTGCGCCAACGATTCCCCCATATTTCGTTCCCTCATCAATACGCACCCACGCACTAACGGTAAATTCTTTTTTGGGCAAAAGGGGATCATGCGGTTCCATCCGCTCTTTCACAAAAGAGCGAAAATCATCATCAACATATTCCAACGCTTCGGGGTTACTTAACCAGCGGGGATTTCCGCGAAGGGTCAAAGCGTCTTTTCCAACGCTGGCGGGAAGCGATTTCCCTTTGAATTTCGCTTTCTCGAATGTCCAACGAACAATCGGTACATCGGCTTCATCGGCATCGGTTCCCGGAAGCCACAGGGCCATCCCAAGGATAACCAAGACGAATCCGCCGAGCAGAACCGGTCGAAGTTTTTTGGACATTCTCAATTCTCCGCTCTACAACCCTATTTCGATTTTTTAAGGGTAATCAGGAAGACCTTATTTTCTTTGGTCGATTTGAACTCTTTGGGGCGAGCCGTGTCGAAATCATCGGCAAAAGCAAGGGTAATTTCATCCCCTTTGACTTCGATAATTCCTAAAAGCGGTTTGCCTTCATCGCTGCCGGCACTAGGGGTAAGGTCCAACGCAACGGGTTTCTGGGAAGGATCGACAATCAAGATGCCTTCTTTTTTGATCTCTTTACCTCCTTCTTTGCCGAAGTTGATAACCACTTTATTTCCGGTCAATGTAATGCTCATCGCCTCGGTCTTTTCTTTCTCGCCTTCTTCTCCTGCCCGTTTGATCGAGAGGACTTTATAAGTGCCTGCCAATTCTTTCAGAAATTTTTCCGAGGCTTCATCGGCACAGGCCACACCGAAGCACAAGCACAAAATCGCCAAACCATTCCACAGACGTACCATAACAAACCTCCTTGAAAATGATAGCGATAGGTTATGAAAAATCGTGAAGGATGTTAGTAGATTTGATGGAGTTCTGGTATAGGCTTGGTTTTGTAAAAATGTTCTTCTGTGTCCCCTCTCATGTCACCGCTTGGAATATCCGACTTGCCGTGTTCCCCATGTTTATTTCGCTCCGTAACTCGTCTCGGGAAAATCGCCTACCGCGAGGCGTGCTGTCGGGCTATCGGGGAGGTTGGGCTTTTGTTTTCGCTCCATTTTGGTTAGCATCCCTAAAATAGCTGTTTCGCAAACCCGATGGATGTTTTCTGACAATGACCACCCGGAATGTACCGCCTGTTTGTGAGCCGACCAATCCCCTGATTGTCCAACCCGATCGATCGATTCTGTTGGAGACGTTCCAAGCGAAATATGCCGAAGCTCGGGATGCGATTGCCCCCTTTGCCGAGCTTGAAAAAAGTCCCGAACACATTCATACCTATCGCCTCTCGAACCTTTCGTTGTGGAATGCAGCCGCGGCAGGCATCACCGCTGCTCACATGATCGAAACGCTGCAAAAGTACACCAAATTTCCTCTGCCAGCGAATCTGGCGATCGATTTGGAAGAAACCGTTTCCCGCTATGGTCGAGTGAAATTAGAACGGGTTTCGCCCGAGCAATTACGAATTCGCTGTGAAGACCCGATCTTGCTCGAAGAATTACGCCGACAACCCAAGGTCAAGCCCTATCTAGGTGAGAAACTCGATGCTTTTGGTTTCGCGGTCGATCCGGCTCATAGGGGAGTCTTGAAGCAAGCGCTGATCCAAGTAGGGTATCCCGCCGAAGACCTTGCCGGTTATATTGAAGGGGCACCGCTGCCCATTGCCCTGCGGGAACAATGTCTTTCAGGGAAACCGTTTGTCGTTCGCGATTATCAAAAAGAAGCGGCCGAGGTGTTTTATGCCAGCGGTGGGGTAAAAGGTGGCAGTGGTGTGGTCGTGCTTCCTTGTGGAGCAGGGAAAACGATTGTAGGAATCACCGCGATGAGCCTTGTTCAGAAATCGACGTTGGTTCTGACCACGGGCATCACCGCCGTGAAACAATGGAAGCGCGAAATTCTCGACAAAACGGACCTCACCGAAGATCAGGTGGCCGAATACACCGGCGAAACGAAACAGATTGGCCCCGTGACCATTGCAACCTATCAAATCGTCACTTACCGACCCGATAAAGAAGAGGATTATCCGCACTTCAAATTGTTCGACGAACGCGATTGGGGTCTGATCATTTATGACGAAGTGCACCTGCTTCCCGCTCCGGTGTTCCGAGTCACTGCGCAAATTCAAGCCCGCCGACGCTTGGGACTCACCGCCACCTTGATTCGGGAAGATGGCCGCGAAGGCGATGTTTTCACCTTAATTGGTCCCAAGAAGTACGATGTCCCTTGGCGAGAACTTGAATCGGCAGGCTGGATCGCGGGCGCCAGTTGTACCGAAGTTCGTATCAATTTGCCGGATAACCTGCGGATGGATTACGCGGTCGCAGAACTCCGAGAAAAATTCCGCATCGCCAGCGAAAACCCCGCCAAGGATGAGGTGGTGGGCAAACTCCTAAAACTCTACGAACAAGAACGGGTGATTATCATCGGCCAGTATTTATCCCAATTACGCCGACTCGCCAAACGCTTTGAACTCCCGTTAATTACCGGTTCTACCCCCACGACCGAACGAGAAGCATTGTACAACGATTTCCGCGAAGGGAAGGTGCGGCATTTGGTCTTATCGAAAGTGGGTAATTTTGCCATCGATCTGCCCGATGCCAATGTCCTCATTCAGGTTTCCGGCACGTTTGGTTCTCGCCAAGAAGAAGCCCAACGCTTGGGGCGGGTTTTGCGACCAAAATCGGCAGGTGGAAGCGCCGTTTTTTATACTCTGGTCACTCGGGATACTCGTGAGGTCGAATTTGCGGAACATCGACAAATGTTCCTAACGGAACAAGGTTACACCTATGCCATTGCCGATGAAAATCGGGTTTAAACATGAGGATAAGATTCAGCGTTGGTAAGTGAAGGAATTAGAGGATGCTTTGAAAAGTACAACTTGCTGACTTCGGTGAAGGGGGGCTTTCAAAACGAAAGGCTATTTCTTATCGACAACCCCTTCGGCAGCCAGTTGAGACATAAAGCTAATCGCCCTGCCCTGTGCCGAGAGACGAACTTTAAAACTCTTTCCCCCTTCGATACTCATGCGGATATGATCGGCTTTGGGTTCCTTGCCGAACACCTTTTTGGCGATCTCTTTGGCTTTTGCAGCTTGTTCTGCGGTTTCCCCCACCAACGGAACAATTCGACCTAGGGAAATATCGAAGGTCAACACCCCGCCGCTGGCTGGTTTCGATTCGAGCGATTTGGTGATAAGGTTTTTTGCATCGACCCCAAAGGTAATCAACATCAGGTCATCGCGGAAGGCAATGTAAGCATCGCTTTTGCCGAAGACCTTGGTCAAATTCGGGTCTTCCGGATTCGGGTTCTTCACCAAGTGCAGGAAGGTTCCATCTTTGAGTTTTTCGGCATCGACCTTAAGAATCTCGGTCACCTCTGGGGGAAGTTTTTTATTGGCTTCACGGATGGCAGCCTCAATCTTTTTCCCTTCGTTGACTTTCACACCGGCCACGAGAGTATATTTCCCCTCTTTGTTCGGACCGACGAGCACCGTCCCCAAATCGAGTTCGGCTTGTTTCACGGTGGGTAATAGCGATTTGACCAGCGGTTCAGCGATTTCTTGAATTTCTCCAGGAATTTGCTTCTTCGCTTCGGCCCAAGCATCATCAATCACGGGACCAAATTTCTTGCGGAGCGATTCAGGCATGGCAATGTTCAGGTGGATCAACCCTGCAGGAACCCCTAGCGAATTGATCACCCCCGCCACAGGGCTTTTGTTCTCTTTGATTCGGGCATAATCCTTGGCCAGTTCCGAGCCTTTCTTCGCAGTCATATCGAGTTCCACGGCGAACTCTTCTTTCTTCGGATCGATTGCGAATTTGAGGCTAACCCCTTCGCTATTCTCTAATAACGACTTGATTATTTCCGAAACTTTATCAACCGTCAAGTCACGGAAATCTTCGATCGATTTTGTGGCATTGGGAATGGGTTGCTTCTTCGCTTCGACCAACGCCCCTTCGACCGCACCCAAAGCGGCTTTTCTCATTTGCTCCGGTAAGCGATCCACTCGGAAGGTGACCGAAATCAACTCCTCCGGTTTGCCCGCCAAAACCTTCTCAGGTAAGGGGAGCTTTTTGATATTCGCCGAATCGTTGAGCGTCCCGTAAACATATCCGTTGGCAAAACGGAAGTACACCGTCATGGGGAAGCCTTCGGGTTGAGTTTCGTAAACGCCGTCCTTACCTTCTTTGATCGTGAGATTCGCACGCTCTTTGAGGGCTGTCAAAAAGGTCTCTTTATCCGCAATGGGAATCAGCAAAACGACAGGGCTTTCGGTCACTTCTTCTTTCAAGTTGGCGTAGAGACCAATCGGTTTGGAAACATCGATCCCTTCAAGTCCTTTTTTCTCATCGATCAGGTCTTTGATTAAACTCAGAGCTTGTTTAATCTGCTCGTCGTCTTCATTGAAGGAAACCAGATATTTCAACGATTTCATAAAATCGTTGATCGATTGGACACGCACCAGAAGAGCGGGGTCGGTTGCCACCGCCTCATCCGCTGCTCGGAGTGTTTGTGGCAGGGTCAAGAACCCCAAGCACGCCACTCCTAAAAGCAATTTTCGTAGCATAGTCATCTCCCTAGGTCTAGATGGTTATCAAGATAGTACCTTTCGGTGGATTGTTGAGTGTCACTCGGCATCAATTTTTTTGCTATGAAGCTCTTCGTTCGAGGAGCTGGGATATTTGCACGGATGCCGTTAGAATGGGTAAGAAGAAATCAGAAAAGGATTGGCGGAATGCTGATAGGGATTTGAAAAACTTTGCCATCCCCAATTCGGCCGGTGCGCGCAATGGTCGCGACCAATTCGGAAACCTCTTTGGCTTTATCGTCGGCAACCCAAACAGAGATTTCGACCTTGGGGAGGAAAGCTAAACTATACTCACTACCAATATAACGTTCGAGATAGCCTTTTTGTCGGCTATATCCTTTGGCCTCTCGGACGACACATTCCGAAACATCAAGTTTAGCAAGTGCTTGAAGAACCGCGTCGGCCCGAAAGGGTTTAACGATGATAGTCAGTTGTTTCATAGCTCTACCTGAGATAGGTAAAAGCGCAGACACTCATTCTACTTTCGGTGCCGAATTCGAGATCGCATGCGACGTTTTTTTCGACCCACTTTCCGACGTCCTTTTCCGCCCTTTCGGCCCATGCTAGCGCTCCTGTATCAAGAATATCCATGATGATCAAAATTTAGTGAAGCTATCAGTGTATGACCCGAACTCGAACCGACAAGAGGAGACCACTCGACATAGCTCGAGCTTCCAATTCCCCTTAGTTTCGGCCCTCCTCCGACTTCAAGTTGAAAGGTGACCTGAGATTATTCTGGCGATCTTGAGAGTGAAATGAACTCCTCTTGCTGAAAGTATTTTTGGTTGAAGTTGAGATTCACTCTTGAAGTCGAATCTCACGGGCAAAAGATTCCTTCCCAGACTCCCTGAGAAGCAATTAGTACCCCTGAGCATAAATCGTGCGGCCCCCATCTACGGGGAGACAAACACCGGTGACGAAATCGCAATCGATCAGGAAATGAACGGCTTTCACAACATCTTGAGGGGTGCCTTCCCGTTTGACGAGCGTCGATTGAATAACCTCTTGTTTTTCCTCGGGCGAGAGAAAATCGGGCAGCATCACTGGCCCTGGAAGAATACAATTCACACGCACCTTGGGGTTTCTCAGACCGAGTTCCACGGCGAACGTTCTTGTCAAAGTAGGAATCGTCCCTTTGCTTGGGAAATAGGCTGCGTGGTCTGTGTAGGGGCGTACCGTAGCCCAATCTCCAAAATTGATGATGCATCCCCCCAAGGGTTGCTCCACCATTTTCAGGCCGATCTTTTGGCACAACAGAAAACTACCCAGCGTGTTGATTTCCCATTGCTCGCGGACATCCTCTGCGGTGATTTTTTCTAGCGGGTGCCTTCCCCAGACGGCGGCCGTGTTGATCAGCACGTCGATTGTCTGGTAAGCATCGCACACTTCGTTCACTAGTCTTTGAACTTCTTTCCCATCGGCCAATTGAGCTTGAAAGGCCTTGTGTTGCCCCCCCCATTTCGAGAGGATTTGCAACGTCTCGGCGGCTTCTTTTGCCGAGGTTCTGTAGTGAACGGCGATATGGTAGCCCCGTTGTGCTAACGCTTCGGCGATATGAAACCCGACTCGTTTTTTTCCGCTGCCGGTAATTAATGCTACTGGCATGAGAATCCCCCCCCCTCGTTGGTGCCAGACACCTGATTTCTAGCAAGCCAAACGATGCGAGTCGAGAGGAACGATTCAATTCTCTAGATGCTTCTGGCATCAATCGACCTGATAGAACAGCCACGCGGCTTGATCGAGAGGATCGATTCAACTCTCTGGGTCTTTCAGGTTTTTTCAAGTACCGAAAACACACAACCCGACCTATAACAGCAGAAAGGAGGAATTGTTCCGACCTTGAATGTTCGTATGAAACTTGAGTACTACAGTTTAACTTTGAACGACGACTGATGAATCTATCCTATAACACAAGCCTGCCCGCAATTGATGATTTACGGAACCGTGCCATGCGACGGATTCCCCGTTTTGCTTTCGAGTATCTTGATGGTGGTTGTAACGAAGATGTGAACCTGCATCGCAACACTGCGGAGCTTCGAGAGGTTGAATTGAAGCCGTTTTATCTCACGAAACATACGGCATCGAGCTTGAAAACTGAACTGTTCGGTCACGAATACGATGCACCGTTTGGGATTGCACCGATTGGTTTGCAAGGCCTGATGTGGCCGGGAGCGCCCGAAATTCTCGCCCGTGCCGCTAACGAACACAATATCCCATTTATTCTGAGTACGGTGACCACTGCCAGTATCGAAACGATTGGCAAAATTACCGACGGCAAATTCTGGTTCCAGTTATATCATCCGGCGGATAATGCCTTGCGGGACGATATATTCAACCGGCTCGATGCCGTCGGGTGCCAAACACTTGTTTTATTGTGCGACGTTCCCACTTTTGGTTTTCGGCCCCGCGATATTCGCAACGGCTTGGCCATGCCCCCGCGAATGACCCTTCGCAATATCCTCCAAATTCTGGGCCGACCTCGCTGGGCGATCACCACTTTGCTGCATGGGAAGCCTCAGTTTGCCACGATGGTGAAATATATGCCCAAAGGTTTGAATATGAAGGCGCTCGGTGCCTATATGAACGCCACCTTTTCGGGCCGATTGAACGAAGAAAAAATTGCTCCCATCCGCGACCGTTGGAAAGGAAAACTCGTTCTCAAGGGAGTTGCCACAGAAGAAGACACGGCCACGGCCATTAAGCTGGGGCTAGATGGCATTATCATCTCGAATCACGGGGGCCGGCAGATCGATGCAGGGGAATCGACCATCCATTCGCTGGATCGGATCGTGCAGAAATATCGTGGGCAAATCAAAATCATGATCGATAGTGGCTTGCGTTCCGGACCCGATATTGCGCGGGCCATGGCCTCGGGTGCCGAGTTCACTTTCTTGGGTCGAACCTTTATGTACTCGGTTGCGGCACTGGGCAAACAAGGGGGACAACATGCCATCGCTATGCTCAAAGTGCAGCTTAAACAAGTGATGGAGCAACTGTGCTGCGAAACCGTAGCCGATTTTCCCCGTCACCTCATCAAACGATCTTAAAGCATCGAAGGAACGAAGAAACGAAAATCTCCCCCCCTCCTCCCTGATGAACTAATTCTCGACCAAAGGCAGGATCGACGGCGAAATAGTGCCGAATACCTTAGGGGGACTAACTCATCACGGATGAGCCGATTATCGAGCAAAAGCAGAAATCAAAGGGAGATTATTGAGGGGAACAAGGATTAACGGGCGGCTGAGGATGGGCTTTATTTCGGCGGATCGCCCACAGGCCTAGCCATAAAATCGAACTGGCACCGACCAATCCGACCACCCACAGGGGAACTAGTCGGGAGGGGGAGGCATCCGTCCGTTTTTTCGCTTCGGATTTGACGATCAATTTCCCATCAACAATACTCACGGTGTACTTGTTCACGGGGGCCTCTTTATCTGTGGTTTTGCCGACCGTGCTGGGGGTATCGAACGGAGCGACCAAGACCCCTTCGACTTTCTCACTCAACCAAGCATCCGAGCCGGTATCTTTGCTTTTCTGTTCATAGAGTTTTTTGGGAACGGCAAGAAGCTGCGTCTCGGACAAGCGACGTTGTGCCCCCATCGCAAAGGGCTTTTCGTTCTGCACGGGTTTCAGGGTTGGTTTCACCCCCACGGGACTACCAGAAAAGCTGGTGAAACGAATCAAGAAAACATAGTCGGGGTATTTCTCGACTCCTTCAAAAGCCAATACGGGATCAACATATTTGAGACCTTTGTCCAAAGGGACATCGGCCTGTAACGAAGACATGGCAACGAAACTCAGCAGAATCGCCAGCCCAGCAGTGCGAACCATCGGCCTCTCCTCAAAAAAGTAGTGAAACTACCAAGTCATTGTATCGTGATGCGATCCCCAACAATTCGAGATTACTTCGATTTGTGTTTTAAGAACCACGGATAAAGCTCGGGGGTTCCGTAGGCTTTATCCCACGAGTTATGAGCGACACCGGGATACTCCGTATATTCGGGTTTGCCACCGGCCTTTTTCAACGCTTCAATCATTTCTCGGCTGCGTTCCACGGGTACGGCTTTGTCTGCATCACCGTGGAAACACCAGCAGGGGAGGTCTTTGATTTTCTCGGCCGATTTGGGGTCGCCTCCTCCACAGATGGGAGCAATCGCGGCCCACTTCGTCGGATAGGCAGCGGCCAAACTCCATGTCCCATAGCCACCCATCGAAAGCCCCGTCAAGTAGACTCGTTTGCTATCGGTCTTATAGGTCTTCATGGTTTCTTCGAGGATTTTTAAGGCCCGATCGGCATCTTTGGAACCGGCTCGCCAAGTTCGTTCTTGCGATTGCGGAAAGATTGTGATGAAACCGAAGTTCTTTTCGTTTTTGCGAATAGCATTTCCTAGCCCCACTTGGGCTTGTTTTTTGCCATCGGTACCAGTTTCACCTGCCCCATGTAGGAACAAGATTACCGGATATTCTTTGTCACCTTTGTAATCATGCGGAATGAAGATCACATATTTGGCTTCTTTACCGTCGGCATCTTTATAGACCTTATCGATAAAGCCGACCTCCGCACCGAGAACCGAACCGACCGAAAACAACATGCCAAGACCTAACGTCAAAAGAGCCTTCATAAGGAAACTCCTAAGGGAAGAGGATAGAATTGTCATAGAGGAAATACGTTCACCGGATAGAGTCAGGCGATTGGACCATCATAATACTCTAAGAAAGAGCAAATGCCTTCCTGAATGACGATTCACCTACCCCAGCTTTGGCATTACCGTAGTCAACGTCTCAGAATCGAGCGAACGCCGGTCTAATGGTGGAAAAGGAGTGTCAGCACCATTGGGGAGTATCATCGTGACATTCACCCTGAACACGCTTTAGAATCGCAGTTCGTAGCATTGCTCGCTAACCAAAGTGCCCCATTTTGCGTGAGGCTCTTGCTCGGCGATCTTCACGAAACCTGCTTTCTGATAGAGCTGCGCGGCCTGAGTCAGAAGGTTCACCGTCCAAAGTTGAACCACTTTGTAGTTTCGATCCCGAGCAAACGATAGGGCCTTTTGCAACAGCAGTTGACCTAACCCCTGACCACGAACTTCCGCAGCCAATAGGAACCAGCGCAGCTGTGCGATTTCTGCTTCCCGTTGCACTAAGGCAATCGAACCGCAAACCACGGAGCCTTTTTCCACGATCCAAAGTTCTTCACGCGGATGAGGAAATCGTGCCCAATAATCCGCTAAGGCTGTGGCAACGTAGTCCGCAAAAACCTGATTGAACCCGTATTCGTGCTGATAAATCTCAGCATGCAACGAAATCACCGCTTGCACATCGGCCCGCGAAAAGATCGTGCGAATCGTGGTCTGCTCCATAGGGGGCTTGCGTCTCCAAACGACGATGTAACTTCACTAAATGACGTCGTTATTTCTTCTCCAAACGGCGTGACAAAATCGCTAGGGGGTAACTAATCAACAAATAAATTCCTGCGACGGTTAAGGTGAGTTCCATAACGATATTTGGATTGCTTTTGTATTGATAATACAGGCCCGTCAGTTCGGTGATGAGAATCATCGAGCAAATGGAGGTATCCTTGAACAGAGCAATAAAATCGTTCGTCACTGGAGGAATCACAATCCGTAGGGCTTGGGGTAAAACAACGAGGCGAATCGTTTGCCATTTGCTTAAGCCCAAGGCCAAGCCGGCTTCGGTCTGGCCCGTAGGAACCGCTAAGAGACCCGCCCGATAGTTCTCCGCTTCGTTGGCGGAATAATTCACGGCTAAACCAATCACGCCGATCACAAACGGGGGCAACGTGGCAAACCAAATCAAGGGCCCCCAACCGGTCAGCTTCATCACTTCGGGTAGCACAAAGAACCAGAAGTAAATCTGAATCAGTAACGGGGTGCCGCGTAAAACTTCCACATAGAC
>JAOAAA010000199.1 GCA_026419115.1 Gemmataceae bacterium | reverse complement strand
CTCGGGGCGGTGCGGGTGTAAACTTCGAGAGCATCGGCGGCGGCTTGTGGGGTGGGGTAACGCTGTTGCGGGAATTTGGCCATCATCTTTTCGAGAATTGGTTGTAACCCCGCAGGAACTGAAGACACCACCTGAGCTAATTGCGGCACCGGTTCTTGAGCATGTTTGAGAATTTGCCCGATTGTGGTTTCATCGACAAAGGGAAGCCGACCTGTGATCAGTTGGTATAAAATGCAGCCGACGGAATAAATGTCGGCCCGAATGTCGGCACTGGTCGCATCGCGTGCTTGTTCCGGAGCCAAGTAATTCGCGGAGCCTAATAACGCTCCGGCCGAGGTCAGCTCCGAAGGTTCATCCGAGGGAGCTTCTTCATCGAAGGTAGCACGCCCTAAACCCAGATCGAGTATCTTGACGGTTTTGCGCAGGGTATCGTTCGGAGAAGATGAACTCCCCCCGAGAAGGGGATCCACCACCATGACGTTATCGGGGCGAATATCGCGGTGGACCATCCCTTTTTCGTGCACATGTTGCAGACCAAGAAGAATTTGGTGAATCAAGCGGCAGGCTTCGATGGGAGGAATTTTGTTTCGTTTCTCTAGTAATTCCGCAAGGGTTTCACCTTCGAGAAATTCGGTAACGATGAAATGCCGACCGTCGATTTCACCCGTTTGAAAAGCACGAATCAAATTGGGGTGATTCAAACGGGTCAGAAATCGGGATTCTCGTTTGAAGCGAGCCAAAACCTTGGGATCGCTGGCCTTCGAGGCGGGCAACACCTTGATAGCAATCACCTGACCCGATTTGTGAATGGCTTTGTAAACCCCCGAGAAACGCCCTTTGCCGATCTTTTCGAGAATTTTGTAATCGCCAAAAAAGAAGCCGTCGGAGCGCCCTCGGGCAATCAATGCGGCCTGATATTCCGTCAAATATCGATTCGCAACCAACAGTTTCCGGAATCCTTCAATATCATCCGCAGGCTTAGAAGCATTTTGCCAATGTTTCGAGAGGCCTTGAATCTCTTCAAGGTTCATTAATTTGCTATGGCTTAGAAGTTCGCAGAATTCTCGAACCGTATTGGGTGCTGTGGCGGCCATACCTAACCTGTTTTTGGAAATCGAATCTCGGACGCCCTGATATTCTATAGGTCGATTCCCGAACAGGGAGAAGCCTAGTGGGAGCCGTTTCGGGATTGTGAGGGGATCTTCAAAAATTGCTCGACGAAACGGGCTTGCTTCTTCAAATGATGGAACACTTCTGAGACCGTTTGACCTTGAGCAAAGTAACTGAGAATCGGTTGCCCTGCCTCGATCTGCGAGCCGACCGGAGGGAGATCGGCCCAGAGATGGCCTTCGGGAACAATCAACGGGCGGGAAATCGTAAAGGGAAAGGGAGCATACAAGATAGCCTTCCCCATCAACTGAGAGGGGGGGGGGATAGAATATCGGATCGGTTGACCATTGCGGGCTTGTGCCAAGAGTTGTACGAATGATACATTATTCACTCGTTCGAGAATCTCCATCCCTGCGGTGTAGCGAGGGTTCACTTCCAACAACCACAATCGGCCGCTAAAATCTCGTAACAAATCCAGCCCGAATAACCCCCACAGGGAACCTTGTTGTGCAATGGTGCAGGCTAGGTTTTGGAGGGAATGTTGTACACTCTGCTTGAAAAAGATCGGCCCGATATTTCCACAATAATGGAACGGTTTTGGAGCATGCAACCAATCGAAACCAATCAATTGTTGGGTCGCGCCCAGAAAATGCACTTCGGTTCCTGTGGCCAAAAAACTGGCCGACAGTGGTACCCCTTCGATATGCTGTTGAAAATAGGTTTCGGGGGAACAAGTCTTGTGCTTCGGTAAGGCAAAACACACCCCCAGCCCCCCCGCACTCCGAAGGGATTTTTTCAACCATCGTTTATCCGAAAACCCTGTGGGAAATGAGCGTGATAAAGCGGGGAACCGGATGGGAGAATCGCTCAACCAATCTTGAACTAGAAAAGGATCGCGAACACGTCTCAGTGATTCACTCGAGGTGCCCCAACAGGGGCGTAATTGTTCCCATTGGGCAACGAGATCGGGATGGTTTTCGATTCCTCCGGTAAAAATCCAAGGAGTCTCTTCTGGTGTACTTTCTAAGAATGAGGAAAATCCCCGAGGATAATCCGCGAAGTTCAAGGTCTGGACTCGTTCGGCGAGTTCGAGCAAATCGGTATCGCCAAACAGGTCCCCTGCAAAAACAGAGAACCCACCATGCCGAGCGGAACGGCCCGCCGCTCGGGTGCTCGCACCGAGAATCGTCAAATGGGCATTCAAGAAATCAATGACTCGGGATCAGTTCCAGAATAATGTCTAATTTCGATTATTGTGAGATATTGATCTAACAATTTTAGCGAGGATTGACCACAGTATAGCGATTATTCCGAATGGTGTACGGGGTCGAGCCACGGCTTGGGTTCTGCTGCACCGCGAGGGGATTTTCCTGAATTGGTGGCATGCTGGTGCGGGGCAGCGAAGGTTGGAACTGAGCGGGGTTCTGAGGAATCGCGGGCAAAGTGGTGCGAGGCAGCGATGGTTTATAAAAGTCCATAAAGGGATTTTTCGAGAACCCATCGATGTAGATAGGCCCTTGGGTTTTATTCGTCCACAAGCCAAATATGTCGATATAGTTGACCACACGCCCGACGAAGGTGGTTCCCGTCATTTCCTGTGCATGGCTAGCCTGAGGAAGCCCGAATACCAACACCATTGCCGCCAACCCGATGATCTTTTTCATGTGATCGAATTCCCTCCATGGTTCGCCAACCCCCGATCTCGGCTTGAGAAAGGAAGTTGAATTCATCATCGGCACGGATAACGGTCTCGGTTCGGGATCGCAAGAGATTCTGTAGCAGATTTGCTGAAATTTCCGCTTAAAACGATCCGAAACTGTTGCGTAAATTTTGGGGCTTAACCGGATTATCGAGTCGATAGGTTTTACCCGATTTACTTCATTGGTGAATAGTCCGTAGCTTTCATAAAAACGCTTTCCACTTTAGCAACCAATGGGCCGTCTTTTTCGCTTTCGGTTTTGGCCTTGATCCATTCGGGGTCTTCCCGAAAGGCTTTCCAAGCCTTGTCGGCGGCTTCCTTGCTGGGGTACGCCAAAACGTAAATCATCTTTTCCTCGGCGGCTTTCTCATCGAGGGGGGACCAAAAGCCGACCAATTCCATTCCGTGTTTCTTGAACAGCTTGCAAGTATGGTTCCGGAATCGCTCATGAAGGGCTTTCATTTTTCCCGGATGCGCGTAGTAGGTTCGGATTTCAAAAATACGGGGGTCTTCCTTTTTCACCGGCTCGGCCGGAATTCCCGAAGAGAAGGCAACGGTCATAAGTACCAACGTGGTAAGGGTCAAGCGAAACATCAAAGTTTCTCCTTAGGGATAGGGCCATGCCCCTACTCTAGTCGCATGGCCTGCGAACGTCTACAGGTGAACTTTGGGGGACTTTTGCTGTCGTGCCCAATGTTCGGAAGGAGAAGAAACCTCCTTGAACAAACTCGCGGAATGATTACGCATTTTCAGGGATTATCTGGTATCAAATACATAAGGAGATTTTGAGATAAACGAATGGGGGATGTTCGCCAATTTTTGGAAGCATTTCGCAAAGCCAAACTCGTCCATGGTCACCTGCGAGGGTTGTTCCATGTGGTGATTGGCCGACGGATTGCTACCTCAGATGGTACGGTCATTTCTACAGGGATCACTTGGCGGCAATTAGCAGAGATACTTAAAGACCTTCATTGGGATAAAGACTATGTGATCGAACTGGGGCTGAACCCTCAGGAGATGCCTTTGAAAGATCGAACACGCTATTGGTATCAGGCGATTAGTGCTGCCAAAGTGCTTTCTGTCGAGGCCCAAAGAGAAGGGGATCAAGTCGCCTTGATTGCCTTGGGATTGGGTTTTCAAGTGGGGCCATCCCCCCTCTAAATCGGAGGGGGGCCATCCCACCTCTCAATCCGAGTGAGAGGGCATCGCATTTCTAGATTGAATTGCAATACAGGTTTGTTTGAAGGGGAATCGATGAGGAGTTGCAGGACAATCACAGTGGCCGCGGTGGGACTCGAACCCACACGTCCGGTATGGACAGGGGATTTTAAGTCCCCAGCGTCTGCCATTCCGCCACGCGGCCAAAAAATCAGCGTCCTAGAAATGATCCAGAACTATTTCTATGTTAGGACCCTTCCTCGGGTTGAGGAAGGGTTTCCAATTCACGAGTAATTAACTCGTTCAATTTCGCTCGGGCGCATTTGGTCGCGACCCCGATGGTGTTAAAGATAGCTACCTCTTTACTGGACCCGTGAGCCAAGATACAGATTCCATCGATTCCGAGCAAGGGGGCACCCCCAAAGGAGCTGTAGTGGAATCGATTCATAATGTTTTTGAAAGCCGCCCCTGCGGTGGCTTTCTCTGCTTGTAACGGACCAATCACCTCTGCGGCAATGGTATTCATGACAAACTCAAAAACTCCTTGGGAGAGTTTGAGAATTACGTTGCCGGTAAAACCATCGGTGACCACCACATCCACAGCTCCTTTATGGATGTCCCGCCCTTCGATATTGCCAAGGAATTTAGCCCCGAAGCCATTTTTCAAAAGGGTATAGGCTTGCTGAGCGAGTTCGTGCCCTTTGCCCTCTTCTTCGCCGACGTTAATCAAGCCGATGGTGGGATTCTCGCGCCCGAGCATGTGCTTGGCGTAAATTTCTCCCATAACACCATATTGATAAAGGTGGCTGGGTTTGGGAAAAACGTTCGCGCCTGCATCAATAATCACGCAAGGGCCTTTGGCAGTTGGCATGAGCGTGGCGATGCCGGGGCGTTTCACGTTTTTGAGAAACTTGCGTGACATAAGCCCCCCCGCAACCATCGCCCCTGTGTTGCCGGCCGAGACAATCGCATCGACCTTTTTGGTTACCATTAACTGCCAAGTTCGCGTGATGGAGTTATCCGGCTTGCTGCGTAAACCTTCAACGGCCCCATCGTTCATGGTGACGACTTCGGAGCAATGGACAAACTCAATGCGATCCCGAGGGGTTTCAGGGGGAAGGCAGGCTTCGACTTGAGCTTGGTCGCCAACTAAAACAAGGACCAATTCTGGATCGTGTTGCAGGGCTTGAACGGCGCCAAGGACAATGGGACCTGGCGCAAAATCCCCCCCCATTGCATCTAAGGCCACGCGGATCACAGATTATTCCTCAGCCTTTTTATCCATTTCGATCGCAATGCGACCTTGATACCAACCACAGTTACTGCACACCCGATGAGGTAAAACCGGCTCGTTACAATTTTTACAGTATTGCAATTGCAGGGGTTTGACAGCATGATGACTGCGTCGATGTCCTTGCTTGGCGTGTGAGGT
>JAOAAA010000198.1 GCA_026419115.1 Gemmataceae bacterium | reverse complement strand
GGGATTCCCCAAGGGGGAATTGAATGTGTGTGGTGCGGAACAAAATGTAGTCAACAAGCCGTTGAGCGCAGCGTACCCAAAAAGGTCGATCCAGCACAAGCTCCATCTCCATCTCCATCTATTAAATCTCAACCACAATCACCATCACAACCGAGAACGAAGCCCCAAGTCAAGCCGCCAGTCAGTTTCATGTCCCCCCTCGTTGAGGAAACCTCTCCCCCCGATGGGGAAACGCCCCCCCCCAAGCGAGAAAGAGCGAAAAGTAAATTCATTCGTGAGGAGTATGAGGCCTCGGATGATCCGGACGATATGCTCCCTTACATGGTCGAAGCCAAAGAAATCACGACCGAAAAATGTGAATCGTGCCATTTGGATCGGCCGTTTGATGCGATTATTTGCCCCCATTGTGGGTACGATATTCGTAGCAAAAAAAGGGTACAACGGGAGTACGAACCGATCTCGAAGACATGGATTTTAGGGTGGCCCCTGCGGGTGCGGATGACGATCTTCATCATCTGTCTATTCATTAACCTCTTTACTTTTGGTACGGGGTATGTGCTTAATCACGAACCGCCCGCGACCCTGTTTGGTGCCTTTATGGTTATCGTCCTTCAAGCCTTCTTGTTGGGGACGTACTCCCGACTGACGGTCAAACGGAATCGGAAAGGACAAAACCAAATTGTCATTCAGTGGCGTTATTGTTTTCTGTCGGCACCGGAACGAGAGATTTCCACGCGATATTTTTCGGGTGTGGGTGCCGGTTCCTATGCAGGGATGGGGTTCTCTGAAATTGTGGTCTTGCTGATTCTGCTGATGGGGGCGATCACACCGATGTTTGCAATTCTGTTTGATGGGCCGACGATCTTTTTGGTTATCGAGTTGATTGTTCCGCTGGTGGCAGCAGGCTTTTGGTCCTACTTTGCGATGTGGTCGATTCGATATTACTCGGCCTTGACTACGGAAAATAACTATCCTGATACATATCTTTATCGAGGTTTATCCCAAGAAAAATCGCAAGAGATTACCCGAACTGTTGCCGAGGCGACGGGGTTGCCAACCGTGGGAGGAGTTTGATATTCATGCAAGTGTTAGTCACAGGCGGGGCAGGGTATATTGGTAGCCATACCGTCAAGGCCCTGCGGGCTAAAGGTCACGATGTCTGGATTTACGATAACCTCGTTTATGGGCATAAACAGGCAGTCCCACAGGATCGCTTGCTTGTTGGCAATTTAGCCGAAATCGATCGCTTGGATCATTTTTTCGTGACCCACTCGATCGATGCTGTCATTCACTTTGCCGCTTATGCTTCGGTCGGGGAGTCGGTCCATAATCCCAGCAAGTATTATCTCAACAATGTTCACGATACACTCGGACTATTGGAATTGCTGAGGAAGCATCATATCCATCGGGTGGTTTTTTCGAGTAGTTGTGCCGTCTATGGGATTCCGCCGAAAACGCCGATCACCGAGGATATGCCCAAAAATCCCATTAATCCCTATGGTCGAACCAAGTTGATGATCGAACAAGCATTAGATGATTATGCCCAAGCCTATGAATGGGGCTATGCTTCCTTGCGATATTTCAATGCCGCAGGTGCCTCCCGTGATGGGGAAATCGGCGAGGATCACCGCAATGAAGGGCATCTCATTCCGTTAGCCATCTTAGCTGCCATGGGACAGAAGCCCCCGTTGCAGATTTTCGGAACGGATTATCCCACTCCGGATGGGACCTGCATTCGTGATTACATTCATGTGGAGGATTTAGCTTTGGCCCATGTGATGGCCTTAGAGAAGATCGAAGCCGGAACGCATTTGAATCTCAATCTGGGGATGGGTAAGGGGTACAGCGTGCGGGAAGTCATAACCACCGTGGAAGCTGTCTCGGGACGTCAAGTTCCCTGTGTGGAAGCCGCGCGACGGATCGGCGACCCTGCCGAATTGGTGGCGGACCCAACCCAAGCCATGCAAATCTTGGGATGGCAACCACGCTATACCGATTTAGCAGAGATTATTCAGACCGCTTGGAAATGGCATTCGACACATCCCCATGGTTTTGCAAGTCAGTGAGCCACACTTTCAGAACGATTCAACGAAGTATGATACATGTGAAGTGATATTCAACCAAAGTGAGCAGTGAGTAAACTGAACGGCTACAGAGTGAGCCGTGAGCGAACTGAGATAAGATTAAAGAGAGATTCTTGATGATCGACCGGATTCTTGAACCCGAATATATGGACACGCCCGAGGAAGCCAGCGATTACGATCGTATGGATCATTCAACGGTCAATCGTTTGTTTGTGGAGGATTTCCTCAAAATCTGGAATGCTCGGGGGCCTATTCTGGATATTGGGACCGGCACGGCACAAATCCCCATCGAATTTTGTCGTCAATCACAAAAGGGAGAGATCATCGCCATCGATGCCGCCCAACACATGCTCACTTTGGCTGCCGAGAACGTCAAACGGGCGGGGCTAGAACATCGGATTCATTTACAAAGGATCGATGCCAAACGGATGCCCTATCCGGATCGTTCCTTCTCTGCGATTATGTCGAATAGCATCATCCATCATATCCCCGAGCCGGAATCGGTCTTTGCCGAGATCACTCGTCTTTTGGCCCCCCAAGGGGTGCTGCTGGTTCGCGATTTACTCCGCCCCGATTCGACTGCGGAGATTGCTCGCTTGGTGGAACTGTATGCAGCCGGTGCCACTTCCCATCAGAGACAATTATTCTGGAACTCGTTACATGCTGCGCTCACCTTGGCCGAAGTCCAAGAAATGGTCGTGCGCTTAGGGCATTCTGCGGAGGAAGTCCAACAAACAAGCGATCGTCATTGGACATGGGTCAAGGTCAGTAGATAGGAGATGGAAAAGAGGAAAGAGAGGTAATTTAACCCTTGAGTTCATCGGCCCGATCCACATCGACCGTGTTATGATTGTTGTAAAAGTTGAGGATTATCGCCAGAGCAATCGCGGCCTCACCTGCTGCCAGTACGATCACAATCAGAGCAAAAATTTGACCTTCGAGAGCAAAATTCGGCAGGTATCGAGCACAAGCAACGAAATTGAGGTTGGCAGCGTTGAGAATCAGTTCGACCCCCATTAAAATCCCCAGTGCGTTCCGTCGGATGGAGATGCACGCCAACCCACAGATAAACAAAAACGCACCAATGAGCAAGAACGAAGTCAAGGTCATTTTTCTTCCTTTTCTAAAGGAATTTTCGGCAAATCACTGGGGCGTTTTTTCGCCCGTGCTAAGTAGGCCGCACCGATGAGAACCACCAACAAATGGAGCGAAATCGCTTCAAAAGGTAATAGATATTTTGTAAGGAAGGCAACACCAATTGGCCCCGTACTGGGAAGCTGGCCTTTCTCGGAGGCATTCGACTCCAAAGCGGGAAGGGTTTTGGCCAAAATTGTGAATAGCCCTAAGCCCAACAAACCGGCAGTGAACCATTCTACAGGGGTGGCACGAATCGTGACAAATTCCTGCCGAGCCGTGAGCATGACCCCGAAGATCACGAGGACCATAGTCCCCCCAACATAGACGATCAGTTGAGTGGCCCCGACAAACTCGGCCCCTAATAAGAAGTAGAGCATCGAAATCCCTATGAGGGTGAACAGCAGGCACACCGCCTGACGGACGATGTTCCGCGTAAAGACGACCCCCACGGCTCCT
Organism: Gemmataceae bacterium; assembly: GCA_026419115.1. Classification (GTDB taxonomy): domain Bacteria; phylum Planctomycetota; class Planctomycetia; order Gemmatales; family Gemmataceae; genus SKW135. Next base: position 1,744 of record JAOAAA010000198.1, on the reverse strand, counting down.
AATCCAGTGCCAAGGGCTACAATCGCAAAGAGAATTTCGTCTAGCACACTCATTCTTCCCTAAAGGATTATGGGTATCCCGAATAACGTAACGCATCCAACGATCGATCAACACTCTATCTTCCAGAGCATTTCTCTCACAGGGCCATTATCTACCGCTGGCACGCATCAATGGGGTCGAAAGCCCTGTCCAAGCTCCTGCCAATTGCCCTTTCGGCACGCTCAATGGGGCGGTGAGTAATCGCACGATCAAAGCCAGAATCGCCAACAGCGAGCCGATCGAGCTAAGGTAACGCCAGCCCGATTCCAACCAATCGGGGGCGAAAAGTTCCCACACTCCGACCCCAATGAGCAACACACAGGCAATCGGCAGGAAGTATTTCAGGCAAGTCATCATCACCTGATCGATTCGCAAACGGGGCAGCGACCAACGCATCCACATCATTACGAACACAAGGAAAAAACCTTTGCCGATGAATACCACCCCATTGAGGAGGTGGCCGAGTAATCCCCATTCTTGAGAAGGTTCAAAAGGGAGAAAACCAGTATGCCAGCCCCCTAAAAAGAGCAGGCTTGCGGCAGCACTGACGGCAAACATGCTTCCGTATTCGGCCATGAAGAAGACCGACCAACGGAGTCCGCTGTATTCGGTATGGAAGCCGGCAACCAATTCACTTTCGGCCTCGGCCAAATCGAACGGGGCGCGTTTGCAACTAGCCGTTGCGGTGATGAAGAAGATAAAGAAGGCGACCAAAGTGAATGGATCATGGAATACCCGCCAGTTCCAGAACATTCCTTCTTGTTGTTGCCCCATCGTATTGAGATTGAGGGTACCCGCAACCACGACCGGAACCAACACACACAAAGCACGGGGAACTTCGTAACTGACCACCTGAGCGGCCTCACGAATTCCACCGAACAAGGACCATTTGCTGCCGGAAGAATATCCCGCCAAAATGACACCGAAGACCTCGCAGGCGAGGACGGCCATGAGGAAAAAAGCCCCAACACTCAGTTCGCGGCCCACGATTCCATTTCCAAAAGGTAAGGAAATAAAGGCAACAAACGAGGCACAAAAGGCAAGGTACGGGGCCATTTTAAATAAAATGCGGTCCGCACCATTGGGGGTTGTGTCTTCCTTGACCAATAATTTAATGCCATCGGCCACGGTTTGTAGCCAACCAAATTTCCCCCCCACCCGAGTCGGGCCGAGACGATCTTGCATGCGACCAGCCACTTTCCGTTCCAGCCAGATGAAAAACAACGAAGAGAGAGCGATAAACGTCACAAAGATGCCCGCTAAGGCAACGGCAGCAGCAAGGGCATCGAAAGGAGGGTCCAGAAAAGAAAAGAGTTCCTTCACGAGAACAACTCAACTACGGGGAGCAACTTACCCCCTGTTCTATGAACTCGCTTTTCTGGGAAAATAGCCAAAAGAACTTTCCCTCAGGGATCGGTAACAAAAAAAGAGGAGGCCTTTCGACCCCCTCTTGCTGAGCGTTGTTCAAAATTCCGACCCCGATTCGCTTAGTCTTGTTCTGGGATCGTACCGGTTTGACGTTCCTCTTCTTCTCGGTTGATGAGAATTCGAGGCGTCACCATAATCATGAGGTTCTGACCATCTCGACCGTAACCGACGTTCTTGAACAAGCGGTTCAGATAGGGAATCTTGCTAATGACCGGCGGGCCGTATTCGTTACGTCCTTCGCTCATGAACTTCATCCCCCCCATCACCACGGTACCAC
>JAOAAA010000197.1 GCA_026419115.1 Gemmataceae bacterium | reverse complement strand
AATAGATTTTTCAATAACCACATTCCACGTTTAATTGGGTGGCCATCTAACCCGTCGGAGGTTCCCGTCAGGATGCTGGCTTGTGTCAAAAGGCCACCTCGGTTTAGTTTGGGATCGAGCTTCACGAGACGGAAGTGGGGGCCTTGCACCTCGGCAATTCCATAGTGTTTCGCTAAAGTTTCGTTCACGAATGTGAAGTCCGCATCCAAGAAATTCACGATGCTCAAATTCTCACGCAACAGATGCCCGACAAAGTGAATCGTCTCTTGTTTCATGGCGGTCCCGAGTTGATCGTTAAACTCGGGGTAGCGTCCTTTATTGATGGTGACCCGTTGCAGACGATCCAACTCGAGCCATTGTTCGGTGAATTGCTCGATAAATTGATTGGCCTTTGAATCCCGAATCATCCGGCGCGTTTGCTCGGCCAAAATTTTGGGGTCTTGCAATTTCCCTTGTTGCGCCAGCTGCAATAAGGTCTCATCGGGCATGGTGCTCCACAAGAAATAGGATAGGCGCGAGGCGAGTTCGTAATCGGTCAGGCGTTCTTTGCCGTTGCCCGAACGCTTGGTAGGTAAAGCCAAGAATCGCGTTGAAGTCAGAACGAGACTGAGCGTTTCTCGAATGCTGGCTTCAAAAGAGTCGGCCTCTTTGCGTGCTTCCGTCCAGAATGCCATCAGCCGATCGAGTTCCGATTTCTCGACAGGGCCTCGAAAGGCGCGCTGGGCAAAACGCCGGATCACTTCCCGAGCATATTCGGGTTCCGGTAATTTTTCGGTATTGGGGAATAAAATTCGCGTATGGCTTTCGGGGGGCCATTGCTCGGAGAAGGGACTTTCGATTTCCATCCACTCGACCTTGAGCTTGGGGGGATTCGGCTCTTTGCTCATCGGGGCGGCGTTCCATGCATAGACGATACTGCAATTTTGATCGCGGAAAGGTCCGGGGTTGGGGAGGGGAAAATTCTCCAGTCGGGCACGAAATTCATAGGTCCGAAAATCGGAATGATTGATGACGATGGGTTCGGCCACCGTTTTGATTTCAATCCCGTGCAAGTTGGTACAGCCTACACCCACCGCCAACAGAGGCAAACGAGTTGGTTGTTGACCACCGGCTTCCGGTTCGATCCGAGCCACCCGCACCCGAATGAGCATTTCGCCCCGACGGAAAGGATGATGCAGGCGGAACCCATAACGTGAATCGGGCTTTTTCAAGGCCGCTTCCCCGAAAGGTTGGGGGGCGGCCGGTAGCAGCACGCCCACCGGTTGAGCTTCCTTGGGGTCTTTGCCAGAAACGCAATCATCCCCAATGGTAAAGGTTTTGCCCTTCGCTTTGTAATCGTAACTTTCACCGGGTCGATTCTCGGGTTTGGGCAGCACGACGGGGGGTTTTTTGGCCTCCAATCGATAACGATGCACCTCAGGAGCAGACCCCGTTACGATGGCTTCCGCCAAGGCTTCTTCAGCAATTTGCAAGTACATTTCGTATTGCAGGGGCGACATCCGGAGGGCATCCCCATCGTTACGGAATCCCTCTTTGGATCGTCCATCTTCGGGCAAACGGCGGCCAAATTCGATGTTCAGCCCCAACAAATCTTGCAAGGTTCGTTCGTATTCCTTACGGGTCAAACGTCGAAAATGGATAATCGGGTTTTTGGTGAGGGCGGCCCGTCTTAGTTCTTGGACAATCCAGCCGGTCATCAATTCGCGGTCGGCTTTGGCCAAGGGGGGGGATTCCTTCGGCGGCATATCACCAAAATTGAGCCGATTCAGAACCTCTTGCCAGTGATCAGCATCTTTACCTTGAATCAAATCGGGATTCAAGCGATCGATCCGCAATCCCCCTTTTGGTTTGGGATCGTTCGAGTCGTGACATTTTTGGCAATGTGTCTTAAAAAGAGGGGCCACTTTCGCAAAGGGAATCGGCTCGGCGGCGCGGAGGGGGACACCACTTAAAACCCCAACGACGATTAGGCTCGCGAGCGGAACACTCAGAGTTTTCATTACGAACTCCGTTACTACGGATCGAATTCAATTCGAGAGAAGAAATCCTCGCAGGCAAAATACTCACCCGAATCGCTCAGTTCCTTTGAGTCGGGAACGCCCCCTGTGAGGATTAGTTGGTAGGTCCTCAATCTATTGTAGTTAATCGGCACGATTTGGACGGATCGTTTGTCTGATTTGTTCCAGAAATATGCCGCAGGTAAGCAGGCTGAGATAAGTAGAAGACCGGAGATAGAGGAGAGGCGAAAGATAAGTTTAAGAGAGGTCAAAGAGAGAAACTAGGCGGTTTGAGAAACGGGGGGCCGACCCATCTCGCGCAACCAGCGATAGTGCGAAACCAGTCCTCGCCAGAAGGTGGGGTGAGCGGTGTATCGCACGCCATGTTCTTTGCACACCTGTTCGACAATCTTCGAGATCGCCGGATAGTGAATGTGGCAAATCTGTGGGAACAAGTGATGCTCGATTTGGAAGTTCAGCCCACCTAACCACCAAGAAAGGAAGGGGTTACCCCGAGCGAAGTTAACCGTCGTTTCGACTTGGGGAACGGCCCAAGATTTGTCCATATGTTCACCCGCGGGAGCCGCCGCAGGAAAATCGGCTTCTTGAACACAGTGGGCCAATTGGAAGACGATGGTCATAATTACGCCCATGATCCCAGTGACCACGAAATAGAACAGCACCACTTCCCAAATCGATTGCCGCCAAAGCATCGGCAGAATCAGGAAAGTAAAGATCGAAGTAATTTTGGCCCCCCAGAACAACAAGGCATGGCGACCTTTTGGACGAGGAATCGGGTGGGGTCCCATTTTTCCGGTCAAGGCTTCTTTGAAATCGCCCCATAAATGCCAACGCGATGCGGTGAGAGCATACAGAGGGAACAAATAAATATGCTGCCAACGGTGCCACCAACGATGTCGCTGATGGGGAGAAACCCGCCCTAGCATTCCCAAATCAATATCGGTATCAGCCCCTTCGACATTGCAATAGGTGTGGTGATAAACCCCGTGCTTCCATTTCCACAGGTAGCTACTCGCACCAATCAAATCGAGTGACATGCCCGCCAGTCGATTGACCCAATTTCGTTTGGAATAGGCGTTGTGCCCGCCATCGTGTTGAATGCTAAAACCCACAGCCGACATGGCCATGGCTAAGGAAATCGCAGCGGGGATGGCTTCGTACCAATGGGTGGCATGATAGGCCAAGAAGATGTAGGAAGCGATCAACCAAGTGAGAATAATGGCTGTCTTCAGGTACATCCGGAACAGGTCGCGCGGACTTTGACCGGTTTCTGCGAAGTAGGCGTCCACTCGTTTACGCAGGTCTTCCCGAAAGCCATCATCTTTCGGAAATTTCGGTAACGGGTTAGACGGTGGTAAACTATGCGGAGCAGCAGGTGCAGGCGTGGTGACGGATGTTGTTAAGGGGGCGACTAGTGCGTTGATTGCATTGGGGATGGAGGCAATCTTGGAAGACGGCGAACCGTTCGTCATGTGCTTATCAGAACCTCAAATCGAATGTCAAAAAAGGGCTGCGTGGGACTTTGGAGAACCAATCGAATCTCTACCAACTTCATCAAAGATAGAATATCTCTATCCGATTGGCTTTGATTTGCATAGGGATTTCTTTTAAGAAAATCCAACCCTACAGAAAGAATCCTCAAAATTTCTCAAAATCGAACTAGATTATGGGGAACGATTTTGTTAACAATTCCACACAATCTTCAGTTGGAGGGGCGAGCTTCTTGAAAAGATTCTCACTTTCTCGATAGATTCACTAGAATGATAGGACCCGTTCGATTGGATTTCTCGCCTCGATATTTCAAATCGAAATTGTTCTGTTGCTCCAACCTCATCTTCTTCAATCATCCTTCAATTGAATAGGGAAGGGAGCAACGGTGTTAACTCAAGTCCCGATCTTCAAATAAGAGCAGCCCGATAAAAATGACCATCGCAGTATAAAGCAACGAGTAAAGCAAAACTGTGCCGACGAAGCCAATGAAATCGACGGTTCCGAGTGGGCTTTCTCGCACAATCGCAGGCCCCATAGCGTAGGTATCCAGTGCAGGGAAAATGGCATTGAACAAACGTGCTAAGAAGCCAATCAAGGTCAGCGCGGTGCCTCCTTCGGCGTTTTTCCGAGTCACGGCCACGAGAATCCCCGAAAGGTTACCAATCACGAAAACACCAAGGCAAGTCACCAAGTTCACCACAAAAGAAACACGGGTGGCTAAAGCAACGCAGATGGCCAGCAAAACCATCACCTGACCAAACACACGGAATGCTCCCAAATGATGGGCAAAGTTTTCTCCCACCCAAGCGGTGGCCCCACGCCAGACGGCCCGCCCTTCGATGGTTCCCTTAGGGGTGTAAATTTTTTCTTGGGTTTCTTCGTTCATACGGATATTCTCTTCTTCTTCAATCCGCAGAGTTTCTTGGAGATATTTGACGGTCTCCGTCGGCATGGGGTCAATAATATCGTCCAATTGTTGATAGAACGGTTTGACGTACAAGGTAAAAGAGAAGACCCATCCCAGCAGCAGAATCATCGTCCAACAGGCGATGAGAATGCCGATGTATTTACCGATTAAAAATTGGCGACGATTCACGGGCTTGCTGATGACGGTAATGGCCGTTCGACCTTCGATTTCTTCATTGATCGAGATCGAGGCGGTCAACAAGCCGAACAACGTGGCGGCCAATACCAAAATATCGTAGCCGACTTGTTTCATGAATTTATAGTCATCCCCCATCGTGAAATAAGGAATGACGATCCCCAACAACAGAAGAAAAATTCCGATGATGGTGACTAACCAGAAGATGGGTTGCCGAATCGCCTCACGATAAGCCGATAAAGCGACGGCCCCCCCTTTCGGCCAAATCAGAATGACCAGCCGCGGTAGTAACGCCATCATGGCCAAGATCAAATTGAGATGAACCGCTGCTGTGGCAAATCTCCCAAACATTTCAAGGGCTTCCACGGCCGTATTCTGGGAAGCGTACCAACTGACCGCCAAGGTCAGAGCGGCAATGGCTCCGGCAATGTACCCCCAAGTTGTCGGGCTTTTGAGCGTTTTTTTCGGCTCGCGAACGAGGAGGACAAACAGCCAAGGGAGGCTAAAAAGTACTAGCAATGTGCTAACAAGAAACCCGAACGGCAACAGGCTGGTAAAGGATGACGGTAGCATAGTTAGTCACAAAATAAATCTTTCGAGTGGTTATAATACGAAGTGAACCGCAAAGGGGTTCGCTAACCTTTATGAGATTCGTTTTGGTAATTCGGGGCGGTCCCCCAACGGAGTTTTTCCCGCAGGGTTTTGTAATAACTATGGCCGGGAACTTTCACGAGTCGGAAACAAACCGGTGCTTTCCGAATCACCACGCGCTGGCCGGCTTCGATCGGAAAGGTATCTTGCCCATCGATGGTAACCCATGCTTTATCTG
>JAOAAA010000196.1 GCA_026419115.1 Gemmataceae bacterium | reverse complement strand
CCCTAGGACTGTTCGGAGAGATACTCAGTCAAAGTACCCCAGTGGAGGCCGAGCTATTATTGAGCCTGAGCGAAAGTTTACCCCTCAAGGAAAGCGATCTGCAAGCTCTGCGGGGGGCCTGTCGAAAACTTGCGGAAGTCGCTCAAAACCCTGATCCAGCAGCCCTGAAAATCGGCCTTGCACAAATTAACGAAAAGTATGAACTTGCCTGTCAAAACTGGGAAAAGATTCTTGAAAAGAACCGTCCCCGAGCGGGCTTCCCGACTCCCTTTTGGTTGAACCAGACCGAACAAATCATTCAAGAAATCGACGAACTCCAACAACAAATTTCCCAAGCCCAGCAACTTTGGCAACGGGACCGCGCCTGTCAGCGTCTGGAGGATGATCCGAGTCCCACCCAACGCCCCGTCCTCGAAATTCTTCAGAAATGGCAACGCCTCACAGAGCGGGTGGCAGGAATTGCTCAAACTTTGCAAGCATTCGATTCCGGATTGGCCGACCAGACCAAGCAACTTGCACAAGGATTACAAATCGCTTGGCAGTGTACGCAACAAACACAAGATGAACAATCTCGCTCGGTGCGAATGGGCCTGCTGAAAAAATGGCCCCAACTGATCGAGAAATTCCCCGCTCAACCCGAGGCCAAGCTCCCTGCTTCGGTAGAAGCCTTGGGCGAAAGCCTTTGGACGATTCAGACGAAAATTCTGGCTTGTCAAAAAGCCCATCAGGAAAAAAAAGCGGCCGCAGCCGCCGTGTTGTGGCGCGAGGTAGAGAGCGGGGCCTATCGATCGTCTTCGCTGGTGGGTTCCGGGGGCGAGTGAGGTTCCCGAGGCGAAGTGATTTTATCTTCAATCACCCGACACACCACACATTTCAGATAGCGGCTTTCCTCGGCATGAGCCAAATAGGGGTGATCGCCCCCCGCTCCGGAAATTTTGAGAATTTGCACAGGACGATTGGCTTGCCATGCGGCCCGCCGAACCACATCCAAAAACATTTCTTCGCTGACCAACCCCGTGCAAGAACAGGTGACAAAAATTCCTCCCGCCTTCACTGCCTGTAAGGAAAGGCGGTTCATGTCGAGATATTTTTTCAAGGCCAACGGCAACGATTCGCGGTCACGGGTCATTTTCGCAGGATCGAGCACCACCACATCCCAACGCCGACCCAACGGGAGAATATCCCGAAGCCAAGCGAAAATATCGGCCTGCGTAAATTTGATTTCGACCCCATTGAGACGAGCATTTTGTTTTGCTAGTTCGATCGCTTGTTCATCGAGATCGACCCCTTGAACTTCTGTGGCCCCGAGTACTTTGGCACTAACGGCAAAGCCCCCTGTATTGCAACACAAATCGAGCAGCGATTTCCCTCGTGCCAGCTGGGCCACAAATTGACGATTGTCGCGTTGATCGACAAAGAAACCGGTTTTGTGTTTACTCCCCGGCGCGACCCGAAATTTGACTCCGTTTTCGCTAATCACATTGGGGGGGGGTAAAGGTTGCGGGTAACAATCAAACGATTCTTGTTTGGCGACATGTTCTTCGGCAAACCAGTAAAACTGGGAATGAGGATAAAGCTCGGCGAAGATCGTGCGGATCACCTCGCGGAATTTGAACATCCCTGCCGAGAAAAATTCGATGACAATCGTTTCGCCGAATCGATCGACCACAAGGCCACTCAGGCCATCCCCTTCGGAATGAATCAAGCGATAAGCATTCGTGATTTTGTCGAGTTGCAGCCAATCCCTTCGCAGAGCTACTGCTCGTGAGATCGACCGGCGAAAAAATTCTTCATCGATCGATTCCGTAGGGTCCGCCGTCAAAATCCGCAAGGCAATCCGAGAATGGCCGTTGTAAAATCCCCGACCGACGAAGCTCCCCGTGCGGTCCACGACATCGACTACGCTACCCGGCGGAATACGCGGGGGACGATCGACCATTTTTTGAAAAATCCACGGGTGCCAATTTTTCCGTTCGGTCCGCAGACGAACAACAGGTAATTCAGAGGGGTTACTCATGTCCTTATCTTATGAGTACCCTAAGGGAAATCGAAGCGAAGTTTCGGCAGAAGCAACAGCCTGTGCCCAACAGAATGGATGACCGATCAACCTTTATCAAGATTGGGATATAAGTCCTGAAGACGAGTTGCCCCCCCTGATTGTTTTTCCGAGAAGCTCCGCGAAATATGTCGCTTTCATCCCCTTCCCAAAAGAGAATCGGTTTTCTTTAGTCGGTCGAACTCCTAAAATAATGAAAAATAACTCCCCGCCCGAGACTCATTAGGGTTTCTCTCCATGCCGAATCCAACCCGATATTTTGCACTTTTTGCGTTTGGAATTTTGTCCACCTTGGTCCGTCCTTGTTACGGGCAAACCGTGGAATATGCCCGCGATGTGCGGCCGATTTTATCCCAACATTGTTTCAAATGTCACGGTCCGGATGAAAGCCAACGGAAAGGTGGGCTGCGTCTGGATATTCGCGAAGCCGCTTTGAAAGGTGGAAAATCGGGGGTTCCTTCGATTGTGCCGAAACAAGTCGAGCAAAGCGAAATCATCAAGCGGATCGATTCTCATGATAAGACGGAAGTGATGCCCCCCCCCGCTGCGAAACTCGATCTGACCGAGGCACAAAAAACCATTTTGAAAAACTGGATCAAACAAGGGGCAGAATATCAACAGCATTGGGCCTTTCTCCTTCCCGAAAAGAAGGAACTCGACAAAGGTTTATTGCAAGACCCTTGGGTTCGCAACCCGATCGATGCTTTTATTCTGAAGGAACTCCGCAAACGAGACCTGAAACCCTCTCAGGAGGCCGATCGATATACGTTGATTCGTCGGGTATATCTCGATCTAATTGGTTTACCCCCCACTCCGGAAGAGGCCGATGCCTTTGTCAAAGATACCGACCCGCGAGCGTATGAGAAAGTGGTCGATCGGTTGTTGTCCTCGCCCCAATATGGAGAGCGCTGGGCCAGAAAATGGTTAGATTTAGCCCGCTATGCCGACACCAATGGTTACGAAAAAGATCGTCCCCGATCGATCTGGCCTTATCGCGATTGGGTAATCAAAGCATTAAACAACGACATGCCATTTGATCAATTCACCATCGAGCAAATTGCCGGCGACCTATTGCCTGCCAGCAGCGAATCCCAAAAGGTCGCTACGGGGTTCCACCGCAATACGATGTTAAACGAAGAAGGAGGCTCGGACCCGCGTGAGTTTCGTTGGCATGCGATTAATGATCGAGTGGCCACCACAGGAACCGTTTGGTTGGGGTTAACCGTCGTCTGCGCCCAATGCCATACCCATAAATATGATCCCATCAGTCATCGCGAGTATTATCAACTCTTCGCGTATTTGAATAATTGCGACGAAATCACCATGCCCGTCAAAACACCCGAGATCGAAGCCCGTCGCGCGGAAATTCTCAAAAAAGTCTCGGAATTAAAGGCCACCCTCGCGAAGCAATTCCCCGCCGATCCCGAGGCCGATCCCAAAAACCCCCAGAAATGGGAACAAACTCGGGCCGAGTATCTCGAGTTCCGCAATAAAATTTGGCGCTTACAAGAAGCCGAACGGGCCAAACAATGGTCGCTGCTCAAACCGGAAAAGGTATCGGCTGAGGTTGCCAGCTTAATGATTGAACCGGATCATTCGATCATCGCCTTAGGGGATTTAGCCAAGCAAGATACCTACACCATTACGTTCAAACAACCATTGAGTCAGATACAGGCCATCCGTCTCGAAGTGATTCCGGATGAAAGATTACCCAAAAACGGCCCCGGACGGATTGCCTACGAAGGTCCCTTTGGGGGATTTTTCCTGAATGAATTTACGGTTTGGGTCGGAGGTCAAAAAGTCAAGTTTACTCGAGCCGTGGCCGACTATGCCAACGGCAAAAATGCCATCACCGGAGCGATTGATGGCGATCCCCTTTCCGGCTGGGAAATCGCAGGGAACGATCCCAAAACGGGTGAATCCGCCATTGGCAAACCGCATGTGGCGATTTTCTACCCCGAGAAACCTTTGAATACCAACGAATTGAAACTCGAATTGTTCTTTGAGCGTTACTACGCTGCCAGCTTGGGACGATTCCGCGTTTCGGTCTCGACCAAGGGGGAACATCCCGATCTGAAGGTGATTCCCTCACACATCGAAGACCTGTTGCGGAAACCTTATTATGAATTGGGTGAATCGGACCGGAATTTGCTCAGGGAATTTTTCTTGATGCAGGCCCCCGAGGTTCAGAAAACTGCCGATGAAATTCGGGCCTTGATTAAATCGTTGCCTGAATATCCGACGACCCTTGTTTTGCAAGAACGCCCCAAGGAATACCCCCGACCGACCCGAATCCACAAACGGGGTGAGTTCACTCAACCGGCCGATCAGGTACCAGCAGGGATTTTCTCGATCTTGAATCCGAAAAACGCACCGGCTCCCAAAGATCGACTGGAGTTCGCTCGCTGGTTGGTCTCAAGGGAAAATCCTCTCACGGCACGGGTGACGGTCAATCGAGCTTGGGCGGCGTTCTTCGGACGAGGTTTGGTTCGCACTACCGAAGATTTCGGCATTCAAGGCGAGTTACCAACCCATCCGGAATTGCTCGATTGGTTGGCCGTGGAATTTATGGATCGGGGTTGGTCCTTCAAGGCTTTGCATAAGTTGATCGTCACCAGCGCGACCTATCGTCAAGCCTCGACCCACCATCCTCAGAGCACCGCGAAGGACCCGAAAAATGAATATCTTTCTCGTGGACCTCGCAACCGCATCGATGCCGAGATGATTCGCGATTCGAGCTTAAAAGTGGCCGAGTTGCTCTCGAACAAAATGTATGGCCCCTCGGTCTTTCCACCACAAATTCCCAGCATTACAACCGAAGGGGCCTACGGTCCGTTGCAATGGCAAGTGAGCAAAGGTGAAGATCGTTACCGTCGCGGCTTGTATACCTTTGCCAAACGCACTGCCCCGTTTGCTGTTTTTCAGACCTTTGATGCGCCCAGCGGGGAAGCCTGTGTGGCCCGTCGGGAAATCTCGAATACCCCGTTGCAGTCGTTGACGTTGCTCAATGACGAGTCCTTCGTTGAAGCCGCCCAGAATCTGGGGCGTCTTTATGCGAGCATGGAAGGAACCACAGAACAGAAGGTGAAGCAATTGTTCCGAAAGGTTCTGGTGCGGTTACCCCAAGATGATGAAGTCCAAATGCTCGTCAAATTCGTGGAAAGCCAACGGCAACGATTCCTTGAAAAGAAAGCCGATCCCGTGCCAATTGCCGGCGCCAACGAAAATGCCATCGAACGAGCCATCTGGACTATCACGGCTCGGGTTCTTCTCAACACCGATGAATTTGTTACGAAAAATTGATCGTAATCAGAACCGTAATCGGAACCGTTCGGTGTGCAGGGAATTAAATTGATTGGCAGGGAATCAAATCAAATCTCTAATCTAATCTCATTTGATGTGCCC
>JAOAAA010000195.1 GCA_026419115.1 Gemmataceae bacterium | reverse complement strand
GCCGTGGCTTTTACGGATGATGGGCTGGAAATCGCCTTCATCGCGGGGGGCGATCTCTGGGTCATGGATACCGAATTACGCGAACCCAAACGGGTGACCGCCACCCCTTATGAGGAATCGTCACCGGTCTTTTCACCCGATGGGAAATCGATTTTATTTGTCGCAGAACGGGCAGGGAAATGCGATATTTTCCGAGCAAAACGTAAAGATGAAAAACGACCTTGGTTCCTCAACAATAGCTTCGTTGTGGAACAGGTTACCAACGACGGAGAATATAAAACCGGATTGTCCTTCTCACCGGAAGGCTCGAAGCTGGCCTACATCAAAGGACGGGGAAATTTGATGGTGGCCGATGCCGATGGTAAAAACCCCAAAGAGGTCGTCCAATCTTGGAATGCCCCGAGCTATGACTGGTCCCCCGATGCAAAATGGATCGTTTATGCCATTTACGACAACGATTTCAATCGCGATATTTGGATTAAGCCTATCGACGGCTCGAAGCCACCGGTCAATATCTCGCGACACCCCTACAACGATGATGATCCCGTCTGGTCACCCGATGGGCGAGTGATTGCCTACATCGGCGCACGGGATGAGAAAACACGGACCGATATTCATTTCGTTTACCTGCGTGCCGAAGATGCCGAGCGTGGTACCCGCGATCGAACCGTTGAAAAAGCAATCGAAAAATACAACAAAGGGAAACTGACTCCGACCACCCCTAAGAAAGGGGAAATTCTTGATGATTTCGGGGATCAAGAGGTCGGGCCGAAACCGAAAGAAGTCAACACCAAAACGGGAGAAAAAGAGCCGGTTGCGAAAAAGGGTCCTCCTGAGGTAATCATCGATTGGGAAGGTCTCAAAGAGCGAACACGACGGGTCAGTATCCCCGATAGCAACGAATCGAATTTGTTATTTTCGCCCGATTCAAAACGGCTCGCGTTCACCGCAACGATCGAAGGGACCACAGGAACCTACACCATCGAGTTACCAGAAAATCTGAAGCCGACGCTGCTTTCTTCCCAGACGGGAACGCAAGCCCGTTGGTTGAAGAATAATACGATTGTTTGGTTGTCCGGAGGTCGCCCTGCTAGTATTGCTGGTACCCCTGCATTACCAACCGCGGGGGGGGGCAGTGCCACTTCACCCCGACCGACAACACCGACAACAGGGAGTCGCCCCACAGGAACACCTGCCGCGGGGGGGGGCTATACATTCACTGCCTATCAAGATATCGATTTAGCGTTACGCAATCAGGCCGCTTTCGATACGGCTTGGCGGATCATGCGGGATAATTGGTACGACAGTCGATTGGGCAACAAAGATTGGAACGCCATCTTCAAGAAGTATCATGATGCTGCCGAGACCCTTGACTCGCAGGGGCTTACCACCGTCATTCAATTGATGTTGGGCGAGTTGAACGGTTCTCACTTAGGGTTCTTTTATGGTATTAGCAGCCTAGCTCAACGTAGGCCGGCCGGTAGTCCCGATGAACCGACCGACGGGCGCGGTTGGCGTCCAGTCACTGCTCATTTAGGTGTCCGCTTTGACGATTTTTACAACGGTCCGGGCTGGAAGATTCGTGATGTGCTCCCCACTGGGCCAGCCGATCAGAAGAAATCGAAATTGTTCAAAGGCGACATTATTTTGGAAGTAGATGATGTACCGGTCACCGTCGGCGTCGACCCCAGTCTACTTCTTAACGGGCCACCGAATCGCGATGTGAACCTCAAGGTCAAAGGCACCGATGGTAAAGAACGAAGCGTGATTTTGCGGCCGATTACCTTCACAGCGGCCCGCCAACTTTTGTACAAAGGTTGGATCAATGACAACCGTGCCATGGTTGAAAAGCTCTCCAAGGGAACTCTGGGATATTTACACATCTCCGCCATGGATCAAACGAGCTTCAAAAAGTTTGAAGAAGATTTGTACGAAGCCGGTGCCGGTAAAGAGGGCTTAGTGATCGATGTGCGCGAAAATGGTGGCGGTTCAACCGCAGACCTTCTTTTAACGGCCTTGACCCAGCCCCGACATGCCTTTACGGTGCCCCGTGATGGTGGGCAAGGCTATCCGCAGGATCGCACGGTTTTTGCAACATGGCATAAACCTATTATTGTGTTGTGCAACCAAAACAGTTTCTCGAATGCCGAGATTTTTAGCCATGCCATCAAGAATTTAGGACGAGGGAAATTGGTCGGAGTCCCCACGGCCGGAGGGGTCATTTCTACCGGTGCGACAACAGTCATGGATGTGGGATTGCTGCGTTTGCCCTTCCGAGGTTGGTACGACATTAAATCGGGCCAAGATATGGAACTGAACGGAGCGACCCCCGATGTGATTATTTGGAATGAACCAGGGGATTTAGCCAAGGGCAAAGATCGGCAGTTGGAAAAAGCAGTGGGGTTACTGCTGACTGACGTGGAAAACGAAAAAGCCAAACCGAAGCTCACCCCGAAATATGCAACCGAACGTAAATAAAGTTCGACTCTCCCGTTTGATTGGTTCGTTAGTCCTAGTGAATTCAACGGGACGACTCTGGCACAGGTTTGATCATCCCCATTTCAAATAGTTCTTACCTTCAGTTTGAAAAAATTAACTCAACCATTCTTGCGCTGGTTTGATAATCCCCTCTTCAATCAGCAACTGACGATCCGAAACGGGGGTCCAATTCAATAAACTCTTTGCTTGGTCACTGTGTATGGGGGAAAGTTGGGTCCGACTGAGCCAATCCCGATAGCGGGGCAAACGTCGTCCGGAATGGCGAACCAAAACCTTGATGGCATATTTGAAAAGATCGGCCAAATAAAACGAAAGAATGCTCCGTGGTTTGGCATCAAGCTGAGTATGCAGAACCTGACTGAGTTCCTGAAGATATTCTTGTCCCGAGAGTATAGGTGGCCCCACAAGATTAAACACTTTGTTGATCGTTTGAGGATTGCGAAGTGCCTTGACCATCGCATCAGCCACATCATTGGCGAGAACGAATGGCATGGGATGAGTTGCTTTCCCCCAAGTCCGCACCACCGATTCGCCGACCCACATTCCTACCCCCCAATGGAAGGGGCTTCCTCCGCTTCCCAAAACAATTCCGGGTCGAAAGATCACCAACGGGAGTTTCTCTGATTCTTGAAGGTGTTTCAATTTTTGCTCAGAAATCGCCTTGGCCTTCGCATACAAATTCCGAGCGTGAATTTTGGGGTCCAACGGGGTGTTATCGTTGATGCTCCTTGAGGCTTTACCTGCAAAGTAGCTATCGATGGTCCCCGTGTAGATGAATTGTTGAACCCCGACCCTCAGAGCGATCTGAGCTAAATTTACGGTCGCTTGAATCTCTTTTTGTTCGTATTCGGGCCAAGTTTTGACGTGCGCCCGTGCCAAGTGATAGATCACTTCCATTCCGTCACAGACCTTGTGGAGTTCTTCAGGCTTATTCAAGTCGGCCCGCACAATATCCAACGGTAATTTTTGTAACCGTTTTGGTAGCGAGGTCACATCTCGGATCGCCACTCGAATCGAATGACCTGCTTCTACCAATTTTTCCACCAAGGCTTGACCGATGAATCCCGTTCCTCCAAAGACTATAATTTTCGGCGGATTTTTCGGGGGAATCGTGTGGATGACGGGTCGTTCCGAGGTGATTGGGTAACCCGCTTGAAGAGCGATTTGATGGCCGATACAAATGGTCTGATTTGCGAATGAGATCGAGAGCCGGCGATCGATCCGCTGGTCTGTCAAACCTTGATAAAAATCTCGAAGGGCATTTTGAATGCTGTTACCGAAATCGTTCCCCCGACCCGATAATTTGGCCTTCGAGAGAAGGTAACGAAAAAGTTTCGAGCGACCCTGTTTCGTGAGATTCTTTGCATACTGACGGGTAAGACGATAGCGATCGAAGTCCATGGGAAGGGAACTTAAACGAGCTAAGTGATAGGTTCCGGCCTCGAAATCTACCTCGGCGATCCCTGCGGTGCCACGCACATGAATTTTGTGTTCGGTCAACCCCCGTCCGAAGGAGAGATTTAATAGGGCTTGCGTGGAACCCCGTCGGGCTATCAACGTCCAACGGCGAAAAAAACGAACCCCCGTGGGCAGTTCCTTCTCAAACGAGGGGACCGAAGTGATCTCTTCCGGTTCTCCCATCAAATCGAGCATATGGGCAAAAAGATGCGGCCCAATCTCAAGGAGGATATTCGCCGGACCCCGAAGCATCCAAATGCCAAATGGACCGCTTCGCACTTGTCCAAGCTCTTTATGCCAGTTGATGTAAATTTCGAGAATTTGGCCTAAACGACCCGAACGCAGGTCCTCACGCAGCAGAAGATACGGGTCGGCATACAAAAAGTTATGTCCCACACCCAGAGAAGTCGCAGCTTGGGGATGATTCTGTAAAAGCTCACATTCTTCGAGAGTGACACAAACCGGTTTTTCGAGAAAGACTTTATGGCCGGTATCTAAAAGTCGAAGGGCCGCCGAGGCATGCAGATCGGGAGGAAGAAGGATGTGGACCACATCGCAAGTTTGGGAGGAAATCAGTTCATCAATCGAACGGAAAGCCTGTGCGGCACCGAAGCGATTTTTTAACTCGGTTGCCCGTGAGAAATCCATATCGCAAATGGAATGAATACGGACCCCTTTTATTCTCTGAAGGGCTTTCAAATGCCATTCTGCAATATATCCTGCCCCCAGAAGACCGACCCGCCAAGATAGATTCACGTTCCGCTTGCTCCCAAAAAATTTTCCCTGTCTGCTGAACAGTTTCTATTTTGGTAGGGATTCAGGTTTTGCCTAGTTGGAATAAAGTGTGGTCCTTCTCTAAATTGTTGTTCCTAACCTCATTAAATTCCCACAAACGAACATTTATTGGATGCTTGCGCGAAAAAATTCCCATTTTGGAAGAAATTCTCTTGCATCGGAAGGGTATCGCCGATACTAGGAAAATCCGAATTATCGACGTCAGGGATGGACACCTATGTTCGAGAGAAACTCATCTTTGATACCCGCTCCAAAAACGACTCCTCTTAGCTTGCAGGCGTTGGATGATCGAATCGTTCCTGCGACTTGGAATATCGCTTCGGGGGATGTGAACGGACTGATTGCCGCCATTCGCGTTGCGAACACCAACAACGAACGTGATGTCATCAACTTGGCACCCAACGGGGTGTATGATCTGACCACGGCGTTTACAACGGGGACAGGTCTACCCCCCATCACTTTAGATCGAACCTTGGCCAATTCGATTACGATTTCAGGGAACGGGGCGACTATTCGTCGATCTTCTGCAGCCGGAGTCGCCGATTTTCGGATTTTTAGTATCGAGGGGGGGGCACTCAATCTCAACGAAGTGACCCTGACGAACGGAAAAAGCCGATCCGGTACGATGGGCGGCGCCATTTCTATTACAGCAGGGAGCTTGTTGCTCACCAACAGTACCTTATCTGGAAATATCGGTTTGAATGGGGGGGGGGCCATCTACG
>JAOAAA010000194.1 GCA_026419115.1 Gemmataceae bacterium | reverse complement strand
GGCAAAGGCTAGTCAAAGGATCAAAGAGGAGGGGTGTTGATGAGGGGCAAAGGGGAAGGGCTTTCTTCTTTCGTTTTACCCACGCACTAACAACCTAGTCGAAGCCCCACCGCGTCAAAGGGGGGTGAAAGGGCTATGCTCTTTCTCTTTAGGATCAACTTGGAATCAAGGAATCTGACACAGTCAAACGAGCATGCGTATTGTACCCGAGCTTCCATTTGGGGGGATTGCTGGCAACCGAGAAGGTGAGAGGGTGGGGAGGAACGATTGGGTTAGTTGAGTTCATTCAGAGCTTTTTCGATGGCTCGTTCAATTT
Organism: Gemmataceae bacterium; assembly: GCA_026419115.1. Classification (GTDB taxonomy): domain Bacteria; phylum Planctomycetota; class Planctomycetia; order Gemmatales; family Gemmataceae; genus SKW135. The sequence goes on along the minus strand of JAOAAA010000194.1, from coordinate 5,159 downwards.
GGTCGAAGTTTTGGCCACCGGTCCAAGTCTTGATGAGGTTTCCTTGAGCATCGATGAGCATAAAGGTCGGCACAGCAGCGACATCAAATTGTTTCGATAATGATTGCGAACCATCCACAATGTTCGGCCAAGGGAGAGGGTTTTTCTCCAGATAACTCTTCAGGCGATCCTTGGAATCTAATGCGACCCCTAAAATTTCAAAAGGACGATCTTTGTACATCTGTTTCAAGGCCCGTTCGCGTGGCTCTAACGCCTTACAGGGACCACACCAAGTCGCCCAAAAATCAACGAGAACGACCTTCCCTTTAAAATCCGATAGCCGGATAATCTCCCCATCAACTCCCTCACCGACGATGTGAGGGGACTGAGTTTTTGTCGTAGGGGAACCAAAGTCGCATCCCCCCAAAAATAGGCAAAAGAGACTGAACCCCACGAACATCGTTGAACGAATCATAATTTTTAGCTCGTTGAAAATAAAAATTGCCTACCGGCCTTACATAATCCACCTTAGCAAGTTCTCCCTCGCAATGCCAATTTTTTCGGGAAATCGGTACATAAGTCGATAAGATGGATAAGTCTACTCGATGAAAAAGCACAACGACTTGGTTAACCAATCAGGGTACGCAATTCGTGCAGGACCGAAGAGATGGGAATCCGTCTCTGCACCAGAGTATCGCGATCGCGTATCGTGACCGTGTCGTTCTGCATCGTTTCACCATCAATGGTGATACAAAACGGTGTGCCGATCTCGTCTTGGCGGCGGTAACGTCGACCGACGGCTCCCCCATCGTCGTATTGGACGTTAAAATGAGCTTTCAATTCTCGATAAAGAGCATAGGCTTTTTCGGGCATGCCATCTTTTTTCACCAAAGGAAAGATCGCTGCCTTGACCGGAGCGAGACGAGGATGAAACTTCATCACCAAACGCTCTTCGAGTTTACCATCGGCATTCGGTGCTTTATCTTCCGTGTAGGCTTCACAGAGAACCGCCAGTGTAAAACGATCGGCGCCTGCCGACGGTTCAATCACATGCGGAATGAATTGATATTTGGCTACCTCTTCGGGGCTGGGGTTCCCTTTCAACCATGCCACGAACGAATTGGTGCTTCGGCCAGCGGCATCGCGATTCCACGCATCTTCATCAAAATACAGCAGCGATTGCTTGCTATGCTCCATGTGGGCTTTCAAATCGAAATCGCCCCGATGGGCGACCCCTTCGAGTTCTTGGTGTTCGTCCGAGAACGGGAACAGATATTCAATATCGGTAGTACCTACCGAGTAATGGGCCAATTCCTCGGGAGTTTGCTCGCGGGGTTTGAGTTTTTCGGAGCGGATACCCAAGGTGCTGTACCAATTCTTTCGGACGTCCCGCCAGTATTCATACCACATTCGTGATTCCGAAGGGTGACAGAAGAATTCGATCTCCATTTGCTCGAATTCTCGACTACGGAAAGTGTAATTGCGCGGATTCACTTCGTTGCGGAAGGCCTTGCCAATTTGGGCGATTCCAAAAGGAATTTTCACCCGTGAAGAATCGACCACATTCTTAAAGTTCGCGAAAATCCCTTGTGCGGTCTCGGGTCGGAGATAAACGAGGTTATCGTCATCCTTGATGGCACCGGCATGCGTTTCAAACATCAGGTTAAAAGGACGCGCTTCGGTCAGCGTGCCGGGAACTTCTACATCGGGGCCGACTACCTGATTCCGAGCATCGGCGTTTTTTGCCAAGGTCATGTATGAAACACTATGGACCGGTTGCGTGAATTTCTTACCAGCCGCCCGAGCCGCTTTTTCAGCCTTTTTGATGGCCAGTTTGAGCGACTCTTCGTCCCCTTTGATGAAGGCATACATCAACGGCGGGTTCACTTCGGGATGGCCTGAAAAAACTTCGAGTTGGTCGGCCCTGTAGCGTTTTTTGGTCTCCTTACAATCACACATCGGGTCTTGGAAGCCGCTGGCGTGACCACTGGCCACCCAGACTTTCCGATTCATAATGATCGAACAATCCAGCCCGACCATGGTGATTTCTTGTCCGTTCGGTCCCAAAGGGGGATTGCGAACCATGTCCCGCCACCAAGCATCCTTGATGTTCTTTTTGAGTTCGACCCCCAAAGGTCCATAGTCCCAGAATCCGTTAATACCGCCGTAGATTTCACTCGACTGGAAGATAAACCCGCGTTTACGACACAGAGAAACAATTTTCTCCATCAAATCCGACGACGGCATAAGCACTCCTAATAAAAGAAATCAAGCCACGGAGAGCATTTTACGAATCTGCATCAACAGGGGTAGGCAACAATCAGGGTGGGATCATGCACGAGCCGGCCTTGGAGCCTTGGGCATGGGGGAGAAATTCCTTGGCTCTATTGGTGTAGGCGGCAACAATCAGGGTGGGATCATGCCCAAGCAGGCGGCAGCTGATTGGAAGAGAATCGGGTCTGGTTCCTCGAAGTGAAGAAATTCCCAGCGATCACAGAATCCGGCAAAACGATCTAGGCCTTTTTCAAAATGGCTTCGACGTCGGACCACGAACGAGCCGACAGGATTTTGCGGATAGCTTGATTCAGCAAGAGTTCTTCCTCACAGGAAAGGATCAGCTCGTCGAGTTGGGGGGGAGTGTCAGGAAACCGTTCATGACATAAATCGATGAGGGTTTGACGAGCAATCCGAATAGCCCCCAGATGAAGCCCTTCGTCGAGGCCGAGTTTTTTGCCTTCGTCGAGGCCGAGTTTTTTGCCTTCGTCAAGGCCGAGTTTTTTGCCTTCGTCGAGGCCGAGTTTTTTGCCTTCGTCGAGGCCGAGTTTTTTGCCCTTCTCCAGAACGTATTGGTAAGTGACCGAGCTTTCCATGTGAAGCCTCCCCGAGAAAATCTCGTTCAGGAATCCGACATCACGATATTTTATCCCTGCAAGGAAAAATGTGGCAGACCAAATTTGGTTACGAATTTCTTCCGAGTCGATCGTTTTAACAACTTGTTCAATGCGATCCACAATTCTGGCGAATTCGCTCTTCGGAAACTGAGCTAAGGTGGCCAGAGGTGCCACCGCAGGCCCTCCTTGGATTAAATCATCGGGGTTGAGTTCCCAAAGTTTAATCGCCCGATAATGGTATTGCGAATCGGGGGAATGGGCATGTTTGAGACGATGCTGTTCTAAAGAAGTTTCCTCAGGTATGGTGGAAGGATGAGCGTAAAAAATAAACGTATCAACCACTTGGGTCAAAAGTTTTCGACGTAAGGCCAATTCCCGAAGATGACAATTGGCGATAAGTTGTGTGTCCTTCTGAGCTTGGAACTCAATGATGATATGCCGGAGATTGGCCCCTTCGCTAATCTCGAAAATTTTATCGGAAGAGGCCGTGATCGTGGAAAGGTCCGTTTCCACAACGGAAACCTCGGCTCCCTCCGGAACGGCTTTGGTGAGCCTTAACCAAGCAAGTGGGTCATAGTTGAGAAGGTCTTTTGAACCGGCATCAATCGATTTCGCCATGAGCGAACCCTTGTGGGGGGCTTGATCAGAATTTTAAGGCATGCCGAACGATATTTTCTGCCGTGAGACCGTACTTTTGCAAAAGCCCTTCGGGGGTTCCGGATTCGGCAAATGTATCGTTAATCCCCACAAATTGCATCGGAACGGGGTGTTGACTCACCACACTCATGGCGATGATGCTCCCCAATCCGCCATGCAGGAGGTGCTCTTCAGCCACGAGAATTTTGCCGGTTTCTTTTGCGGCTGCCAAAACGGCTTCATGGTCGCAGGGCTTGGCGGTGTGGAAGTCTAAGACCCGAGCTTCGATCCCCTTTTTGGCCAGTTCTTCCGCTGCCATCAAAGCGGGGGCCACCATCAGACCATTCGCAATAATCGTCAGGTCTTTTCCTTCACGAAGTTTGTTGGCTTTGCCCAACTCGAAAGTGACACCATTGGGATAAACGATCGGGACATTGGGGCGACCTGCACGAATGTAAGCGGGGCCTTTCTTGGCAGCGACCGCTTTGCAGGCAGCGTGCATGCTCGGTTCATCAGCAGGAACCACCACAGTGAAGTTTGGTAAGGAGCAAGCCAAGCCCACATCTTCAATCCCCATTTGTGAAGGACCATCTTCCCCGATGGAAATCCCTGCATGGGTTCCAACCACCTTCACATCGAGACAAGGAAACGCTGCCGACATTCGGAGTTGATCGTAAGCATTGCACATGATAAAGGTGGCAAAACTGGAAAGCCACGCTTGCTTCCCGCTCGCAGCCAACCCAGAGGCCACGCCGACCATGTTCGATTCGGCAATCCCGACGTTAAAAAATCGCTCGGGGAATTTTTTGGCAAAAATCTCGGTCCGAGTCGAGTTGTGGACGTCGCCATCGACCACCACAATATCGGGTCGCTCGGCCCCTAAATTCGCAAGGGCTTGACCGAACGCTTCCCGAGTTGCTTTTCCAATCGTGAGTGACATATTTCTGATATTCGTTTGTAGGTTTAATGAAATAATGTTAACAAAGGTTGTTGTTATGGGCTTTGTTAGAGGCTATCGATGTAAGCCAACGCCTTACTATAGGCTGTCGATGTAAGCCAACGCCTTTTCGGTTTCTTCTTTGGTTAACGGTTTGCCGTGATGGTTCGGGTCGCCCGCGAGAATATCCATAATCGGGTAGCCCTTTTTGGTTTGGCTAATGATTACGCTGGGCTTTCCAGTCGTTTGAGTGGCCTTGGTCAACGCCTCATAACAGGCAGTCAGATCGTTTCCGTTGATCGTTTGTGCGGACCAACCGAAGGCCTCCCAGCGTGGTGCAATCGGGGTGAGGTCGAGAACCTCTTTCGCGGCCCCAGTTTGCTGGTAACCATTTTGATCGACAATAGCAATCAGGTTATCCAACTTGAACTTGACCGCACTCATGGCAGCTTCCCAAACTTGGCCTTCATTAATTTCGCCATCGCCCATGAGAACAAAGACTTTGAAATCGAGCTTGTCGAGTTTGCCCGCTAAGGCATGTCCCACACCGATCGAAAGCCCTTGCCCGAGTGAGCCGGTCGAGGCTTCCACTGCAGGAAGTTTGCGATAATTCGGGTGCCCTTCGAGAGGGCTGCCAAGTTTACGCAAGGTCAGCAATTCGCTGGCGGGGAAATGGCCCGCTTCCGCCATCAGGGCATACAACAACGGGGCAGCAT
>JAOAAA010000193.1 GCA_026419115.1 Gemmataceae bacterium | reverse complement strand
AAATACCTTTGAGCAATGGTGGAAATATCGTCCAAAGGTTCTTCGGACCCGTCGATGCCGACCGCCTTCATTCCAAAGACGGGATATTCCGAGCCGAGCAGCCGAGCGAATTTGTGGAACTGAAACACATGTCCACCGGCTCCGGCAATCAGGTACAGCGTTGGGAACATTCCGGTTTCGTTCAAGGGAATGAGCAAATCTTTGCCTAGTTCCAGCTTGCGAGTGATGATCTCGGCCATGCCGCGAATCGTTGGTGCAGTGAACAACGCTTCTAAAGGAACTTTGTGCCCCAATTTCGATTCGATTCGGGCTACCAACTGAGCGGCCAATAGGGAATGCCCACCGACCTCATTGAAATCGGCGGTGACACTCAAAGGCCGAACATTCAACACCTCTTCCCAAATCGGTGCCAAGGCCCGTTCGGCATCGGTTTCCGGCGGCACCAATCGATTTTGATCGAGCTTTTGTTGCACATCCGGCGCTTTCAAGGCGGCCCGATCGAGCTTCCCATTTGCCGTGGTGGGGAACGAATCCAAAAATACAAAATGGGCCGGCACCATGTATTCCGGCAATTTCACTTGCAAAAATTTCGCCAACTCGTTCGCAGTGGTTTGACCTTTGAGAATGGCATAAGCGACCAAATAGACCGTGTTCGAGGCATCGCGGAAAGGTCGCACCACCGCCGTTTGAACCATCGGATGGCTTGATAAAGTCGCTTCGATTTCCCCTAACTCGACCCGATACCCTCTCACCTTCACTTGATGATCGATGCGTCCCAAAAATTCGAGATTGCCATCGGGGAAGTACCGTCCTAAATCTCCGGTGCGATACATCTTGGCATATTCGGGACCCTCTTCCGGTTGAGCGTGCGGATTCGGGATAAATCGTTCGGCCGTGAGTTCGGGCCGAGCATGGTACCCATCTGCAAGACCCACCCCCGTGATGTACAACTCCCCTGGAACGCCGATCGGTTGGGGTTCGAGATTCGCGTTCAACACATAGTAGCGTGTATTTTGGATCGGTTTGCCATAGGGGATACTCGGCCAAGTGGGATCGACCGTGCCAATCGGATAAGTGTTCGACCAAATGGCGGCTTCGGTTGCCCCCCCCAGACTGAGAACCTGCGCATTGGGAAAAGCGCGACGAACCTGATCGGGCAAGGCCACGGGAATCCAATCGCCGCTGAGCATCACCAAACGTAATGTCTGCGAAGGTTCCTTGGGGAAGAACGAGGTCAACCGCAACAAAGCTGCCGGCGCCGAGTTCCAAATCGTGATCGCTTCTCGTGACAGAATCTCGGCGAGAAGGGCCGGATCGCGAAGCTCTTCTTCACTGGCAATCCGTAAACTGGCCCCACTGCCGAGACCCCCGAAAATATCGTAGACTGAAAGATCAAAACTTAACGACGTCACAAATAACAAGCGATCCGCAGCTGTAACGTGACATTCTCGGTTCACCCAATCCAACGTATTGACCACAGCGGTATGACTGAGCATCACCCCTTTGGGTGTGCCCGTCGAGCCGGAAGTGTAAATGATGTAGGCCGTGTCTTTAGGATGTACCGAAATGGGCAGCGGTTCGGTCGAAAACTTCTCAAGGTCCTTTTGGAGTTGATCCAAACACAGGCGTTGCGGAACTCCTGCAAGCCGATCGGCCAAGCCGGTTTCGGTGAGTACTCGTTTGGCCTTGGTATCGTGGATCATAAAGGCCAAACGATCGTTCGGATAATTGGGGTCCAGCGGAACATAGGCCGCCCCTAGTTTCACGATTGCCAAAACCGAAACGATCATCTGCGGGGAACGTGAGAGACATACCCCTACATAATCTTTCGGGGCGACCCCTTGTTGTTGCAGGTATCGGGCAAGTTGGTTCGCCTGATCGTTCAATTGCCGGTAGGTCAGCGTTTCTTTTTTGGTGACAAGGGCCACCGCATCGGGCATGGCTTGAACGCAGCGCTCGAAGCCGGAATGAATCAGATCGTTAGTCGGGTAGGGGTGCTGTGTGCGGTTGAATTCTTGGAGTAGTTGCCGCCGTTCTGCGGGCGGGAGGATCGAGATTTGTTCGATATTCTGATGGGGGTTGGCACAAGCCTGTTCGAGAGTGTGCAAGAAGTGACCGATCAGCCGCTCCATCGAGTCGGCATCGAACAAGTTGGTGTTGTATTCGAGCCACCCCCACAGCGAGCCGAAGGGGCCATCTTCCAGCACCAAGCGTAAATCGAACATGCTCGTCCCGTTGTGAATCGGCAAGTTGGTGAGTTTATGCCGACCCATGCGCGGGGGAATAATCGTCATGTTCTGATACAAAAATGCAATCTGGAAGAAAGGTTGTCGGCTGGTATCGCGGGGGGGGCGAATCTCTTCGATCAGCAATTCGAGAGGAACCTCTTGATGGGCAAACGCCCCCAGTCGGCTGACCCGAATTCGCTCTAATAATTGCAAGAAGGTCGGCTTATCGGCCAAATTGGTCCGTAACACAAGGGTATTCACGAACATACCAACGAGCGGTTCAATCTCCGCTTTGTTGCGTCCGGCAACGGGGGTTCCAATCGAGAGATCGTCTTGGCCGGTATAGCGATGCAGAACGGTTTCCAAGGCAGCCAAACCAATCATGAAGCGGGTGGTCGAGCATTCGCGGGCGAGTTTGTCGATCGCTGCTTGGAGCTTTTTGCTGATCTCGAAGCGTTTCCACCCCCCCTGAAACGATTGCATTTTGGGCCGTGGTTTCGCGAACGGCAAGTTGATCGGCGTCGGATGATCTCCGAGGACCTCTTTCCAGTATTTCACCTGTTCGCGGCAGGCTTCACTTCGGACCCATTCCCGTTGCCAGAGAGCATAATCTCCGTACTGAACCGGTAACGGAGCGAGTTTGTCGGGCCGTTTGTTTCGTTCTGCTTCGTAAAATTCTTCCAAGTCTTTGAACAAAATTCCCCACGACCAACCATCGGTAATAGCATGGTGGAAGTTCAAGTATAGCAAGTGTTCATCAGCACCGGTTCGATAGAGCTTCAATCGATAAAGGCGTTCCCCGCTTAAAGCAAACGGAGTTTTAGCATCGAGTGTGGCCTCTTGGATTGCGGTTTCGCGCCGTTTCGATTCGGGCAGGTTTCGCAGGTCGTGCACGGGTAACGAGACCGTTTGCGCTGGCAAAACTTCTTGCTCGGGAAGCCCGTCCCGCTCAACTAGCCGCGTGCGTAAAGCCTCGTGCCTTTGCTCTAAACGCGAAAAGGCCACCGCTAACGCTAACGGGTCCAAGTCCCCTTGAATGGCAACCAAAAATGGGACGTTATAAACCTCGGGATTGGCAATCAATCGATCCAAGAACCACAACCGGCGTTGGGCCGAGGTGCCCGGAAAGCGGGTCGGGCGAGTGTCGCCTTTCTGGGCCACCAGCGCAGGGCCATTTTCCGGATTCCCTGCAGAACCTAAGAGTTCGTATAACCCCCGTGGGGTCCGAGCTGTGAATAATTCCCCTTCCGAAAGTTTGAACTGAAATCGTTTGCTGATTCGTGACAGAATTTGGACGGCGTGCAGGCTATCTCCACCGAGTTCAAAGAAATCGTCATCCGGCTTGACTTCATCAAGGTCCATGACCTCGGCCCAGATTTGCGCAATCACTTCTTCAGGACGAATCACGGGGTCGCAGTGAGGGGAAGTTAGGGGGGAATCGGGTCTCATCAGCGCAATCCTCTCGCAGTGCCGTCCATTCCATGACGATTTCTTGTACTTGGTGCCTGTGGGAACAGCAACATACACTCACCGAAATACTAACAAATTCTGTAACAACTACAAACAGCAGATTCTCATCTTTCGGAAAAATAGTATAAGTTTGCCCTGTCGGCATAATAATTCCCACCAGAAAATCTTGACTTATTGGAAATTTGCCCCTATTCGCAATCGAAAACCCGATCTGAATCGTCTTTATCCATAATCCATCCTGCCCAATGACCCCTCTCTATGTGGAGTTTTGTACACATGAAACGCTTACTTTGGTCTTTAGCTGCCTTCTCCGTTGTGGGAGTTCTTGGCACCACGGGAATTGTGTTAAGCCAAAAGAAAACCACCGATCCCGTTACGAATCAAGAAGTTGGAACGAATCTTCCCGCTAAGACGGAACTCCGCCAAGCGATTCAATTACCCGTCTCGCATGTCATCCTGTTTAATTCGGGGGTGGCTCACTTTACCCGTTCGGGTGTGATCGAAGGGGAAGCCCGAGTCGATTTGGTCTTCCAAGAAAACGATATTAACGATTTGCTCAAATCCATGACCTTATCGGACCCCAATTCGCGGGGGAATGGTACCTCGGTCACTTATGATTCTCGTGAGCCGATTGATCGAACCCTGCGTAGTTTTGCCATCAACCTGAACAATAACCCGACCTTTGCCAATATCCTGCAACAGGCGATCGGCCAACAAGTCGAAGTGACCTTGTTCAACAATGCCAATCAACCGGGTAACCTGACCGGTAAAATCACCAGTATCGAAAAACAAAAGACCGTCTCGAAGGAAGGAACCACCGAGATCGAAGTGTTGAATCTGTGGTGCGCCGAAGGGCTTCGAGCGGTGAAACTCACCGAGATTCAGCGTCTGCGTTTCAGTAACCCCATCATAGAGAACGACTTTAAGCGTGCCTTAGAAACCTTAGCCCTCAGCCACGATTCGACTCGTAAAGCCGTTAGTTTGAATTTCAATGGCGAAGGGAAACGTCGGGTCGAAGTCAGCTATGTGACGGAAAACCCCATTTGGAAGACCAGCTATCGCTTGGCTTTGGCACCGGATGGGAAACCCCGTCTGCAAGGTTGGGCGATCGTCGAGAACCCCACCGATGAAGATTGGTCGAACGTGCAAATGGCCCTGATCGCGGGCCGACCGATCTCGTTCAAGATGGACCTGTACAATCCGTTGTATGTGCCTCGTCCGACTGTGGAACCCGAACTGTTTGCCAGCTTGCGACCCCCCACATATTCAGGCGGCTTCAACCAAAATGCCATGGAGCAAGCCCGAAAAGAAAAAGAAATGCGCGATGGTAAAGGGGCAGCCGCTCCCGCAGCGCCGGGAGGTTTTGGTGGAGGAGGCGGTCGTGGCCTTGCGGAATCGGCCAAAGCCGATCGCGATGCCGCTAAGGATTTAGCGAATCGTCTCCGTGAGCAAATGGATATGGGTGGGATTCAAAATGTCGCCGATGCGGGCAAACTCGGCGATTTCTATCAATACCTTGTGCGAACCCCCGTCCACTTACCCCGTCAGAAATCGGCCATGCTTCCGATTATCGACGAGAAAATTGAAGGCAAACCCGTGAGCATCTATAACCCTACCGTGTTAGCCAAACATCCGCTCTTGGGCCTGAAGTTCAAAAATACCACCAAAAACAACCTGCCTCAAGGTCCCATCACCGTTTACGATAATGGCTCCTTTGCTGGCGATACTCGCATTCTCGATGTGAATACGGGCGAAGAACGATTGGTCTCTTACGCCATCGATCTGGGAACCGAAGTCGCCACCAAAACGGGCAAAAACACCGAGACCATTACAAAGGTCAAAGCTGTCCGCGGCGTCATTCAAACCACCACCTTGGT
>JAOAAA010000192.1:5617-5920 GCA_026419115.1 Gemmataceae bacterium | reverse complement strand
CAAGCGGGAATCACGATTAACAAGAATATGATTCCCTTTGATACACGTCCCCCGATGGACCCTTCTGGGATTCGGATTGGAACACCTGCGTTGACCACTCGGGGGATGCGTGAATCCGAAATGAAGCAAATTGCAAAATGGATCAGCCAAGCGCTCCAACACCATAACGAACCTGAAAAAATTCAAGCGATCCGCAAGGAAGTTTTTGAATTATGCCAAGCATTTCCCGCTCCTGCACGCCTGATTTAATCCCAAAATTTCTGACCTATCAATTTCAGGTCCATTCGGAAAAATCTCGTGGAT
>JAOAAA010000192.1:0-5607 GCA_026419115.1 Gemmataceae bacterium | reverse complement strand
CTTGTAATAACCCCAAAGTTTCCGAGGTATCAAGTTCAGTTCACCTAGAAAAATTCTTCCAAATCACATATATCTTTTGTAGGAAGAATAATGAGAAGTTGAACTAATACATTTCTCACAATCGACTTCGTTTATAATACTCAAATATTCTAAGTCGATTAATTCCAACCAACCCTATGAACGCCTCCTTAGAATCTCACATTATCGATACACTCTTGGCTCAAGCCCCCGAGGGTCTCGTGGTGATCGATGTTCCATCGAATCAGATTCTCAGGGCTAATAAAATATTTGCAGGTTGGTGCGGACGATCAGAAACGGAATTGGTGGGAAAAGCTCTGAATGAGTTGCTGCATTTTTCTTCCAATGTAAATCACACAAAGAAATCGGCCTCGGAGTCATCTTTCGGTCAAGGCTTTCAAGGGTTTCTACGCAATGCTCATGGGGCGGAAATTCCTGTCCTCATTCGCATGGGGAATAAACCGACGGATCAGACCCAACAAATTGTCTTTATTCATAAGGATCGAGTTCCTTCACCTTCGTTGAAACAATATCCCGAGATCGATCCATTAACTCGGCAAATCTTTGCCCATGTTCAGGAAGGGGTCATTTTCTACGACCATGAATTACGATACCTTTTTTGGAATCGATTCATGGAGAGAATCACCGGATACTCGGAACAAGAAGTGCTGGGCCAACAGCCTTGGATTTTGTTTCCGTTTTTAGCCCAACAAGGACTGCAAGCGAATTTGATGAGAGCACTTCAGGGTGAACATGTCGAAATTGCTGAAATCTGGGTGGATTATCAACGCACGGGCTTTCAAGGTTGGGTTTCTGCCAATTATTCCCCAGTGTATGATAAAGACCAAAACGCCATAGGTGTGGTGACCACCATAAGAGATCATACCCGACAAAAGCAAAGTGCGGAGCGGATTAAACAAAGCGAAGGGCTACATCGCGCACTGGTGGAAAATGCGTCGGAAGGGATTAATATCCTCGATCCGACGGGCAAAATCATTTATCAAAGTCCCGTTAGTTCAAAAATCTTGGGATATTCTTCCGAAGAGACTCAAGATCAAAATGCTCTTTCTTTTGTCTATTCAGAAGATTTGCCCAAAATGCAACAGCAACTTCAGGAGGTATTGCAGAACCCTGATAAAGTCTTCGACATTTCGGCTCGCTTGGTCCGAAAGGATCAGTCTATTATCTGGATGGAAGGGAGAGCACAAAACCAACTGAATAACCCCGCAATTTCAGGGATTATTGTCAATTGGCGTGATGTGACTCGGAGACGAATTGCAGAGGAACAGTCGAAAATTCGCTTGAACGAATTGAGTTTGCTTACCGAAATTGGCCAACTGGCGATCTCGGTTCATTCCGAAGATGAGCTGTTATCCCAAGTGACCCTATCGCTTGCTAAGTATCTCCCGACCGATGATTGTGGTTTTCTCTTGTTGGATGATAACTCTCAGAAATTGATTGCTCATCCCTCGTATGTTTATCGCATTCCCCGTGAGTTGCCCCCGATATTTGAAGTGGGTAAGGGGATTACCGGAAGAGTTGTGGAAACGGGGAAACCAATCCGCGAAGGGGACATTTTGAAAAACCCTTACTTCCTAGAGATCAATCCTAATACCCGATCGGAACTCTGTGCCCCGTTATGGGTCGATGGAAAAATTATTGGTGTTTTCAACCTCGAAAATCCTAACCCCCATGCCTATACTCAGGCCGAGGAATTTGTACTAACAACCGCTTTGAATCTGCTAGGGAATACGGTCGCCCGACTTCGATTGCAAAATCGTCTTAAAAAAAATCAACAGTTTCTCACAACCATTATACAAACAGCTGCCGAAGGGATTTGCGTTTGTACCGGTCGTTCGGGGCATCCATTGATTCAATTCCGAATCTGGAATGATCAGATGGTTCAACTCACGGGCTACACGCTCGAGGAGATTAATCGGTTCGGTTGGTATCAAACGATTTATCCCGACCCAGAACACCAAAAGCTCGCCATAGCTCGCATGGAAAGAATGCACCAAGGCGAGGATTTGCACGGAGAAATTTGGCCGATCCGCCGTAAGGATGGTGAAGTCCGGATGATGATGATGTCTACCTCGGGGGTAGAAATCGAAAACGGCGAGATCGCGACCGTTGCGATTTTGCAAGACATCACCGAATACAATCAATCGAAGCAAGCCCTTGTCGAATCCCAAAGGATGTTACGGCTAGTGTTGGATTCCATCCCGCTCGGGGTATTTTGGAAAGATCGAAATTCGAGATACCTTGGCTGTAATCGGGTGGTAGCAAAAGCCTTTGGTCTACCTTCGGATGAGGCAATTATTGGACGAGATGACTATTCGTTTTCGTGTCTGACTCGAGATCAGGCCGATTTCTTTATTCAAAAAGATCAAGAAGTGATGTCCAAAGGAATTCCCGAATATGGAATTCTCGAACAGGCCACTCTCGCAGACCAATCCACTATTTGGATGGAGACCAACAAAATCCCCATCCGTAATGAGCAAAACGAAGTGGTGGGCATTCTGGGTACTTGGCAGGATGTGACCAAACGACAAGAAGCTCTTGCGGCATTGCAAGTCAGTGAAGAGCGCTACAAGGCATTTGTTACCCAAAGCACCGAAGGGATTTGGCGATTTCAAATGGAGGAACCTGTACCTATTTCTTTGCCTGCAGATAAACAGATAGAACTCTTCTTCGAGAGGGCCTATTTGGCAGAATGTAACGATGCCTTCGCCAAAATGTACGGTTACGAAAAAAACACCGATGTTTATGGTTTCCGGATGAACCAGCTTTTGGTTCCAAACGATCCCAAGAATACCGAATATCTTAAAGCCTTCATTGATTCGGGATACCAAATCGCGGAGGCAGAATCCTACGAGTACGATCGTTACGGAAATGTACACATTTTCTTGAATAGCATGATCGGTCATATTCGTGATGGATATATCCATTACGCTTGGGGAATGCAACGTGATATTACGGAGCGGAAACAAGCCGAGGAACGGATTCGTGAAAGTGAACGAAAGCTGAATGCGATTGCCTCGACCGTGCCGCAAGGCCTTTATGTCTTTGATCTGACCACACAACAAACTATTTACTCGAATCGAGAAATTTGGCGTGATCTGGGCTATTCACCGGAAGAGGCCATTGTCTTTGGAGATAACCCTCTTGCATATCTGCTCCATCCCGAGGATCGGGCACGCTTTCCCGAATTACTGAAACGCTGGGATTCCGTCAACGATCATCAAGTCATCGAAACCGAATACCGCATGCTTCATAAAAGTGGAGAATGGCGTTGGTTTCGCGGGCGAGATGCAGTCCATAAACGAGATGCTTCAGGGAAAGTCATCCAGATAATCGGTACCGTACAAGATGTGACTGAACGATTTCATGCTGAAGAAAAACTTCGTCGGAGCGAAGCCAATTTGGCCCTAGCACAAAAGATTGGCCAAATCGGTTCTTGGGAAATGAATTTCCAAACGGGAGAACTTTATTGGTCGGAACAACAATTTCGACAGTGTGGATTAGAACCAAATGGAAGGGTCCCGACTCTCGATGAGTTTATTGAAATGATCCATCCTGAAGATCGGGAACGCATTCGTGAAAAACTCCAAAACGCTTTCAAAACGGGGCAATCCGTTGATGATGAGTACCGATTCGTGTTACCAAATGGAGAAATTCGGTGGTTAGCGGGACGGGGTACCGTCGAGTTGGATGAATTGGGCCAGCCCAAGCGATTCTTGGGCATTTCTCAGAATATCACCGAACGAAAGAAAGCTGAAGCCGAGCAACGACGTCTTGAATTACAATTGCAACAAACCCAAAAGCTCGAAAGTTTGGGGATTCTCGCGGGAGGAATCGCTCACGATTTCAACAATCTCCTTACGAGTATTCTGGGCTATGCCGACTTGGCATTAGAGGAACTCCCCGAGGGTTCCTCCACGCGGGACCTGATTGAAGAAATGATAAACGGTGCCCTGCAAGCGGCCGAACTTACCCGTCAAATGTTGGCCTATTCCGGCAAAGGAAGATTCAAAGTCGAGGCTTTGAACCTGAGTGATTTAGTCGAAGGATTATCGCGGTTGCTGCAAATCTCGATTACGAAAAAATGCAGCCTTCGTTCGCAATTGGCCAAAAACCTTCCCCTGATTGAAGGCGATGCCACCCAAATTCGCCAGATCATTATGAATCTGGTGATTAATGCCTCGGAAGCGATTGGGGATAATAACGGCTTAATCAGCGTAATCACGGGAGCCAAATTCTTCGACAAGTCGGCCCTTGCGGAATATCCTCTTCACGAAGAACTCCAAGAAGGTAACTACGTCTATTTAGAGGTTTCCGATACCGGAAGCGGCATGTCGCCGGAAACCTTATCGAAAATTTTTGATCCGTTTTTCACGACCAAATTCACCGGAAGAGGATTGGGCCTTTCTGCTGTCTTGGGGATTGTTCGGGGACATAAAGGAGCTATCAAGTGTACCAGCGAATTAGGGAAAGGGACCACCTTTCAGGTGATCTTTCCTGTCAGCGAGGTATCATCCCCTTCAATCCCGAAACAGACGTCCACTTTCAAACCTTGGCACGGTTCGGGCTTGGTGTTATTGGTGGACGATGAGGCTTCCGTCCGGAACCTTGCCAAAACCATGCTGGAAAAAATGGGCTTTCAGGTTCAGTTGGCTCAAGACGGCAAACAGGCGCTGGAATTATTTCAATCGGGCCATCATGAAATTCGTCTGGTCCTCTTAGACCTAACGATGCCGAATCTCGATGGCGAGCAAACCTACCGAGAACTCCGGCAGATCAATCAGAAAATACCCGTGATCTTATCGAGTGGATATTCCAACCAACTCAATCAGGAACGGTATGCCAGTCTAGGGTTTGCCGGCTTTATTCAAAAACCGTTTCGCTATGATGAACTCTCCGACATTGTCCAGAAGGCCCTCGCAGAAACACCTTCGAGCTAGCATATTGCTTTTTTGGGAAATGCCATTTGTCAATTCTGCCCAAGTGAATCTTTGGGAAAGCTCGAATTGCCCCCCTTAACTGTTTTGAAATGCTCGAATTGTGAAACCCCACTATAATACGAGGGAGTTTTGAGGCATTTTATGATTGAAGTGAAAGACCTCAGGAAATACTTCCTAGGTAACGATGGGAATAAAGTCTGGGCGGTCAATGGGGTAACCTTTCAGGCCAAACAAGGCGAAATTCTCGGTTTACTGGGTCCGAATGGAGCGGGCAAAACAACCACTTTGCGAATCCTTTGTACCTTACTTAAACCTTCGGGGGGTTCTGCCCGTGTTGCAGGGTTCGAGGTGCAAACCCAAGCGGCGCAGGTTCGTCGGCATATCGGCTTCCTTTCTTCTAATACGGGTATCTACGACCGAATGACCCCTCGAGAGTTGATTCTTTACTATGCCAAACTGCATGAACTCGGCCCTAACGAGGCTCAGCAACGGGTTAGTCATCTGATTGAAACACTCCAGATGGGCGACTTTGCCGATACTCCCGGTTCTCGCTTATCCACGGGACAAAAGCAAAAAACATCCGTCGCACGAGCTTTAGTCCATGATCCTGAGGTGCTCATTTTCGATG
>JAOAAA010000191.1 GCA_026419115.1 Gemmataceae bacterium | reverse complement strand
GGGGCAAAAGGTTGACTGACCTCAGCGATTGATTCTCCTAATTGTGGGATTTGCGATTCTCCAAGAACACCGAGTTTTTTGAATGCCCCAAGGGCCAAGGTGGGAATGCGTTCTGGGGGAAGTTGCATGATTCTGCAGCAGGTGGCATCCACTGCGACGAGGTCCATCCCCATCACAACAACGTTCGATTGTTTCGCTTCCCCTGCCAGGGGGCCATCTCCTTCCATGCCCACGATTCCATCTACGATCGCTAAATGAGGAGTTTGGGTCAAAGCAATATCGATGATCGAATTATGGATACCCCGCCAATGGAGTTCATTCTTGGGCCAACCGTAGCAAATTCCTGGCATGGTTCCAAACAGATTCTTCAGGCTCAAGGTAGCTACCGCCCAATGGTGCGTTTTCATTTTCGGAAGGGAAACAAAAACTTCGGCATCGTTAATAGTCCGAGTCAAATACAGATAATCGAGACCGGTTAATCTCCCTAGGTTAGGGACTTTGATTGGCTCATCGTGATTGAGGTCCACAAAGCGAACCTGATGTTTACGAAGTACCTCACCCAAGCCGGAGGTTTCCACTAGAAATTCCACATTACGCCAATGGCCCGGCCCTTCGGCCACGATGATACTCGCAGCCCCTTCGTCTTTGAAAAGTTGGATCACCGCATCGATAAATCGAGGGTCCGTGTTGATGGGTTTATTTGTTCGCCATTCCACCAAGTTCGGCTTCAAGACCACACGTTTTCCTGCGATTGGTAAGTAGGGTCGGAACGAATCGAATTGAGATTTAAGAACCTGTACTAATTGATCATCATATTGGGCCTGAGCGATATGAACCGCATTCGTCACAGGGGGTTGCCGAACGGCACCTAAACCGGTGATGACAAAATTTCGGATGCGTGATTTGATCCGAGTGAAGAACCCCTCGGGAGGTAATTTTTCTAAATCAACATTCCCAAGGGGGGGGGCCTCGATCGCAAAGTTAGAAATTTCGGGTAAACGAAAAGGATTCGAGGGAGCTAATCCTAAAATGGTCAACGCCAATCGAATGGTGCCGATGGGTTTATCTGCTGCGAGATGTTTCTGGTACTGCTCATCCAAGGCTTGGCGAAGCTCAATTGTTGGAAGGTCATGAGCATCAACAGCTAAGATCGCCCAACCCAAATGTTCTAAATCGGGCCGTTCAAGGGCCGCCCTTCTGAGATAGTGCAGCGACTGTGTGATGCGTGGATGCTTGACCCCTTGTAATGCGAGTAACATTAAGGCCGAAGGGGTCGGGATCGGCTCGGTTGGGGAACCAAGAACTTGTTTGTTTCCGTAATTCGCCCCCCCTTCTTCAAAGGCCCGATCCAACAGTAAGCGCATCCCTTCTTGAGTTCGTTGATGTTCCCCATAGCCACAGGCTCGAAGGGCCATCACACTCCAAGCAGTGGGTTCGACCCAAGAGAAATTATTGATCGCCCAAGGCCAGCCGACCCGTTTGGGATTGATATCCAAAAGATTCGCGATTTCAGGGTCTTCTTTGAGCGTTAATCCGTGTAATGATAAAATTCGTTGCAGCGATTTCTCTAGCTGTTCACGAGGATGTTTCCATGCAGCTCGTGCCAAGAGAACCATCGGGGTGGGCCAAACGGCTTCGGAGCGCCCCCGATCTAAGCGATAGGCCCCCGTATCATCTTGATGGAGTTGCAAGGCAGCCCACGCCGAAGCAACAATCGAGGAATTTTCAGCTGCATGAGCAAACAAGGCCATCAAACTGAGTGCAGTAGGTTCCAGATGCAACGGTTGACCTGAAGCATAGCCCCAGCCACCAGAAGGTAAGGCCATGCTCACCAATCGAGCGAAAGCATGTTCTGAGGAATTCAAGCTGCCCCCCCCTCTTTTCGAGAAAATCTTGGTGGTTCGAATAATGCACGATTGGATACTAGAACAATTTCTCAGGGCTTGCAGGTAGGCTTGTGAATCAATCCAACAAACTCCGGAAAAGGAATCGTCAACCTCATAAAAGATCGACTTTTTTAAGAGGGTATCGAATGAGTTGAGGGGATGTTTTACAAGCCTACTCACAGAATCCTTAACAATTTATACAACGAATTTCTGTTTGAGGATCACCACCGGTTACATGAACTTGACCTTGGTCATCGATGTAGACATTCACTTCACTACGAACACCAAATTCTGGTAGATAAATTCCCGGTTCAATCGAAAAACAAGTTCGAGGCATGACCAGACGTTCTTCCCGCGTTTCAAAGCCATCCATGTGTGCACCGTTACCGTGTGTCTCTTGCCCGATGTTGTGCCCTGTTCGATGGGTGAAATATTCACCGTACCCCGCATCTTCGATCACCTTGCGAGTGGCAGCATCGACCTCCCAGCCTTGCAGGGGCCGTTTCTGAGCATAGGCTTGTTTCACACAACCAATCCCCGCATCGCGGGCGGCAGCGACAATCTGAAAGATTTTTTGATACTTCTCAGGGGGATTCGTGCCAAGGTAAGCCACCCGCGTCAGATCGCTATAAACAGCACGGGGCCGATTCAATTTCGCCCAAAGATCGATCAAGACAAAATCTCCCTTTTGGATCGGGGAATTATGTTCCGGTGAAGGGGCATAGTGGGGATCGCCCGAGTGAGGACCTACCCCGACAATCGGAGGATGATCGGTCACGAGACCATGTTCAGAAAAATGAGCCATGATTCGATTTTGCACATCGATTTCCGTTGTGGAGCCGTTTTTCCGAACCTGTTCCGAAATAAAGTCAAAGGCTACCTCAAATGCGCTTCGGGTGTGAATCGCTGCTTCGCAGTGCATTTGCCATTGTTGTTCATCCCAAGTGGCTTCAAAAAGTTGAATCAAATCCCCTGAAGGGACAATGTCCACTCCGAACGATTTGACTAATTCCACAGTTCCGGCATCGACCCGTGAAATATACGGGTTCGCATTACGGGGAACATATTCCATAGCGACTTTGCGATGACCTTTAAGCAATCGGGCCACACCGGCTTCTAGTTCGTGCCATCTTGTGTAGGTCGTCGCTGCGCCCGGATGCTGATCCAAGGCTGCTGGTTCGATTTTATGGACTAATTTCTGAGGTTCACCTTTTTGGGGAATGAGATAAAACCACCGCCGCGAAAGATGGGCATTTTCAGGGAATCCCAACACTCGACGAGCGAGGATATTCAAGCCCCGAAAATAGTAAAGCAACCAAGCGTCGAGATTCATTTCGGCAAGAGCTTTTTGAATGGCAGGTAAGTCAATCATTTTTTATCTCATCAAAGCATGGAATGGTTTCAGTTTACGAAACTCCATTGGCTCGAGAAGGAGGAAACAATGCTCGGACCATCGCTTGAAGAATTAACTAAGGCTGGATCCATCGTCTTGTGACGGTCGAACGATCGTTGCGCGTACCTTTGCTTGAAACCGACTGAGCGATCGTTACGTGAAAAACCTTATGATTTGATTGGGACCAGCAATCCTTACGGCATAGGAATCGACCGGTGTGTCATCGAAAAAGGAAAGGCGAAAACGCGGATCGTTTGATGAAACGATCTAAATTTGGCCAATCGACTGACGAAGGGGTTTGAGTATTTGGGGCAGAATGAAGGTCTCGGCGAATTCTTGGGCCATGGCTCGTAATTCTCGATAGGCCTCAACAAAGGTTTTATTCCCTAAACGTCCCCAAATTTGCGTGACGGCCAAGTACACACTCAAAGGAGTTTCCGGAAAAAATCCGGTTGCAACTTGGGCGGCGTTCGTTCGCGATTCGACCCAGACCCGAGCTTGAAGCCGACACTTCGGGTCCAAGGCAACCACCAAAGCCGGCTCGAAATGCAAGGCTTTCCCTCCGGCATAGTTGAGAAGCCCCTCAAACGGAGTTCCCGAAGCGAGGGCGTCGGCTATCACTTCGTCATGATTGCCCTGATACAAATAGTCGAATGAAAAGACGAGTTCGATCGATTCACAATTCAGGGAGCCAACATTCAAATGATAGGGAGATAATTCTAACACTCGTTCATGAAGTTCATCGGCCTCTTTGATGGACTGGGGGTTATCAATCATGCTGATAACTTTTCGCTTATCCAACACGATGGCCTTATGGGTTTCGTTGTCGTTGTCTTCTTCAAGGATAAACTCGCCGGTTTCGCGTTGTTCGAGATCAGTCAGTTCAGGATAGCGTTTGTTGAGAGTGTCGAAGAAGTGAAGGACCGTTTCCGCAGAGTTGGGTAAATCGAGTTTAGTATGAAGATACAAATAGAGGCCAAACTCATCACAGGCCGAGTAATATGGATTCATTCGTTCCCCCATGTCAGAAAGGCGAATTGGGTGAATGTTTTCGGTGAGAGTCACCTTTGGCCAATTCTGATTTGCATACGCAACTCTGTAAAGGTGAACCGTTTCAGGAATTGCCGAAGATTGTTCCTCCCCCGCGCAAGACCCGTTATTTTCGTTATTTTGCGCGCCGGATGGGTTTGATCGTCGCACTATCAAAATGAATTTCCGATGAAGCTCTTAGGGCTGTAGGGCTTTTTGCACCCAATCTCGGAGTTCCTTCGGCGTGCTGGTTTCCATTTTGAGATTCTTGGCAAATTTTTGTCGAATGAGGTCTTGTTCCTCTTTGCTGACGGTTTGGTTCACTCCATTTACGGGTAATTCGAGGAGCAATTTTTTCTGGGCAGCTAATTCCCACAACAGTGGTAGATCACCGACTCGAGTCACTTGCGGAATCATCACATCGTGGGAATGATAAACAAAAGGAGATTTTAATAAGGATCGATATTCCCATAATCCCCCTCGAGAAATGATTCCCTTAATTTCTGGACGAAATAACGAGGCCAAAACCGCAAGGGTCGAACCACAAGTATCGCCTAAATGCGGGGGGGGGGTCGCATCCATAGGGACTACGGTCTCGCGTTGATTGTTGTTCAAGCTCAACGATTCTCCCCAAAGAATTATTTTTTGGGGATCAATCTGTTTATGCGATTTCAGAAAATCGACGACGGCTAGAGTATCTTCGAGACGCTGTCCCATCACGGGAGTGCCGAACATCTGTTCGGTAGCCGAAATACTCACAAGAGAGCTCTGGCGACCGCGATCATTCCCAAGGCGAACCTCCCCCGTCCACCGTGGATCGAAAAGGCAAACCGCAATATCACTTTCCAATAATAATTCGATCGTTTCTTTATTTTGAGTCAGAAACAGGTCCTTGCCCAAACCGGTGATACCCACGACGACGGGTCTTTTTTTCTCTTCCTTGCCCGTGAGTAAAAGAATAGGGACACGGTGCGATTTATCCGAAGTCGTCGTCCATTTTTCAACTTTGTACCCTTTAAATTCTTCGGTCGAAACTTTCTGGGAATCGCCCTTCGGAGTATCCCAAGCTAAAATTTTCTGCCAATCAGCACAAAGTCGTTGCCGACGTTTTTCCTCGGGAAGTGGACGGAGCTGCTCGTGGTATTTTTCCGTCTGTTGGGTGGCATGCTTCCAAAGTAAAAGCGGGTCGGTTGAAATCGTCTTTTTGGCCTCATCGGTCCAGCATAACAATTCCCGCGAGGGGCGACGATCCTTGGTTTCTTCTACCTTCAGATCAAGCCATTTTTCAAAAGCAGTGTGGATGGCCTTGCGATGTTCCAAACCGATGTTATTGCAATGGGTGGATTCAGGGGCGGAACCGGTCACGCTCCCTCGACCCTGAGTCGATGCCAAGAGTTCGCTGCCCGCCCATTTCCAAATTTTCTGATAGCGTGCCCAAACCGGATCGCGTTTTTCGTCCCAAGCAAATTCATGAGCGTGAATCAACCCCCTTGGGGCAATCGAAGCCACTATCACCCAAGGCAAAAATCCCCCTTGGGCCGATCCTGCGATATTACGCGTCGATTCCCAACTACCGCCGCCGAGGTAATTGAACGATTCCTCGGCATCCTCAGGGAGCGGA
>JAOAAA010000190.1:5440-5935 GCA_026419115.1 Gemmataceae bacterium | reverse complement strand
AGTATTGTGGAATGGCCAAAATGTGGGGACCGTGACCAGTGGTTCGTTTGTGCCCACCCTAGAAAAATCGATCGCGATGGCCTACGTTTCTCCCAACGCGGCCCAAGTGGGACTTGAACTCACGGTTGATATTCGCGGGACTGCTACACCCGCACAAGTTGTTCCCCTCCCCTTTTATAAACGTGCTTCTTGATAAGGATATTCTTATATGGATTTGAACAAACTTCTGTACACGAAATCGCATGAATGGGCTTCGATCGAAGGCGACATTTGCACGGTGGGAATTACCCAATATGCCGTCGAGCAATTGACCGATGTGACCCATATCCAGCTCCCCAGCGTTGGCAAAGCCGTCAAGGCCGAAACCCCCTTTGGTGAAATTGAATCGGTCAAAGCGGTTTTCGATTTGAACGCACCGGTTTCCGGCACCGTGATCGAAAAAAACGTGGCCCTCGAACGTGACCCCAGCGCGGTCAATGCCGATCCTTATGGATC
>JAOAAA010000190.1:0-5430 GCA_026419115.1 Gemmataceae bacterium | reverse complement strand
CGCCTATGATGAACAACTCGCTTCCGAGGGGCATTGATTCGATCATTATTTTCTAAAAGAATGTTAGATCATCGGACAGAGCTTCGGTTATTCGACTAACAATAAAGTACGACACGCGCTCACGCTTGGAGAATCATTAAGTGTATCTACTGAATACGGCCGCCGATCAAGAAGCGATGTTGAAGGCGATCGGCGCCAATTCGATTGAAGAACTATTCGCTTCGATTCCGCAATCCTTGCAATTGAACCGAGGATTGGATATTCCCGAGGGGCTAGGCGAAATTGAACTTTCGCAACTCTTAAAGAAACTCGGCCAAAAAAACGTCGCTGCCGGTGATGTTCTGTGTTTCCTTGGGGGGGGGNCTTACGATCACTTTATCCCCTCCGTTGTCGATGCCATTTCTTCCCGCAGCGAGTATTACACCGCCTATACCCCCTATCAGGCGGAAGCCTCGCAAGGCAGCCTGCAAGCCTTTTATGAATATCAAACCCTCATTTGCCAATTGACCGAAATGGAGGTCGCGAATGCCTCTCTGTACGAGGGAGGCTCCGCCGTGGCCGAAGCCGTTCTGATGGCATTGAATATCACCGATCGCAGGGGGGGGTGATCATTCCCGAGAGTGTTCATCCCGAATATCGTCAGACCCTTCAAACGTATCTAACGAATCTCAATGTTCCGTTAATCACACTCCCCACACCGAACGGGTTTCTCGAACCGGACGATTTGAAAAAAGCCATCAACGATCAGATCGCTGCCGTAGTGGTTCAACATCCGAACTTTTTTGGACACCTCGAAGAAGCCGAAGAAATCACGGCGATTGCTCGCAAACATGGGGCCTTGGCGATTGCCAGTTTCGATCCAATTAGTGTGGGGTTACTTCAACGACCGGGACAATACGGAGCCGATATTGCCGTTGCGGAAGGCCAAAGTTTGGGGACCCCTTTAGGATATGGAGGCCCCTACTTGGGGATTATGGCCTGTCGGCAAGAATATGTCCGCAAAATTCCCGGCCGACTCGTCGGGCAGACCGTCGATCGGTTTGGCAAACGCTGCTGGGTGCTTACTCTTCAAACTCGGGAACAACATATCCGACGCGATAAAGCCACCAGTAACATTTGCACCAACCAAGGACTATTCGCCCTGCGCGCTGCCGTGTTTCTGACCGCATTGGGGCCACAAGGTTTGAAAGAGACCGCTGAACTGTGCCTACGAAAAGCTCATTATGCTCAAGCGAAACTGGCCGAGGTCGGACTGAATCTCAAATTCAATCGGCCTTTCTTCAAGGAATTCACTATCCACGTCCCGAAAGGATCGATCCCCGAGCATTTGAAAAAACTTCGAGAGCAAAAAATCTTTGCCGGTCTCGATCTAGCAAAATGGTATCCCACGCTGACGAACTGTCTTTCCGTTGCTGTGACCGAAAAACGAACACGGGAAGAAATCGATACCCTTGCCGAGGCTTGGAAGAAATTATTCTAACGGGTCAATACAACCCGAAATAAATTACGATACCAATCATAATAACCAAAAGTAGTAATACAATCATCCAAGGCATTTTGAAAAATAACGCCCCGATCGCTGAATGTATCGCCCGATCGAGTAGTTTTTTCAGATATTCCCGTAATCTTGGGTCCATGTTTCACTCTCGAAAATAGTCTCATCATGGTTATATGATTTGGTTGATCTGCTGAATATAAAAAAACTCCTTCGAGAAATTCGATAACGAAAAACGAAAAACTCACAGGCAAGAAATCATCGATTAGGGTCTTTTCTGGCACACGGGGCAAAACGTAGTGGTCCGCCCCGCAAGACGGACATGATGCAGGATCGATTCACACACAAAACAGCATTGACCAGCACGACCGTAAACCTGTAATTGCTCTTGAAATTCCCCTTGTAATCCCGAGCCACCGACATAATTGCGAATGGTCGATCCGCGAGATTCAATCGCTATCGTGAGGACTTCTTCCACGGCTATACGAAGACGCTCGGCCTCGGATTTTGAAAGACTGGTTCCCAGTCGTCGAGGATCGAGTTGAGCACGAAAGCAAGATTCATCGGCATAGATGTTACCAACACCAGCCACGATCGATTGATCCAGTAATAGGGCTTTGAGATTGCGTTTAGAATGTTTGATGTGTTTCCACCAGTATTCGGGATCGACTCCGAACGGTTCGGGGCCTAATTTTTCTTCGAGGGAATTTTCCCATACCGAGATAGACGGAGACCAAGTCACACTCCCAAAACGGCGAATATCACGGTATCGTAATTCGGTTTGATTATCAAGAAGAAAGATAAAATGAGTGTGATTTTCCTTCGGATGAATCGAAGGGACTACTGTGAATTGCCCCGTCATTCCCAAATGAGTTACTAAAACCGATTGATTATCTAACTTAGAAAGAATCCATTTCCCCCGACGTTGAATTTCGATCACTTTTTTTTGAAGGATATTTTTCTCCCAACTTTTTGACCATTTCTGTCGGAGAGGTTTTTGACTCCGTTTCATTGAGGTGATGATTCGATTCAATAACAGGGGGCGAAGATCACGCACCACCGTTTCGACTTCGGGGAGTTCTGGCATAATCAATGTTCCTGCAAAAGGTTTCACATGCTAAATCGTCTCACATGCTAAATCGTCTCACATGCAAGGAGAAATCCATGCGCTCGCCAACGTGGAAAAAATCGGGGCCAAGATAATTTTCCAGTTGCATTCGCACCGATCAGCAATGTATCAAGCACACGAAATCCCGATTGATTCAAAAGGTTCACTAAACCACGATAGCTAAAATGATGTAAGGTCAAAGGTGCCCCCCCCCTCATCTGAGGCATGGTCCGATCGCCCCGTTCATTTCCCCGCTGACCAAGGCCAAACCCAAATTGAAAATGGCGATTGTGAGCATGGACAACAAAACGCCCACCCTTTACGAGAATCCGTCGCACATGATGAAGAAATTTCTGTCGATTGTCTTCGCCGCGTAACATCCCCAGTGTACTAAATAAACAAGCAGCATGTTGAAATGACGTATCAGGAATCAGACTCAGATCAACGAGATTGGCTTGAATCCAAGTCGGTGGAGGATCATGTGATAGAAATTTTTCGCGAGCCACCGTGAGCATTTTTTCGGAAAGGTCTACCCCAGTACAATCATACCCAAGTGGGATAAATTCTTCAATCAATCGACCGGTACCACAACCTAAATCAATTAATTTCCCAGCAGGTATCAACCACCTTTTAGCGTATTCAACATCAATATGAATGAGAGGCGTTGTTTGTAAGGCCTCGTCATATTCACGGGCCACCCGTTCCGACGAGAGGTAATCCCATAACCCTCGATCGACCCCTGTGGGTAATTGCCAATCGGGTATCATTTCCTGTCCTTGTTCATATGATGCTAAGAATGATAAGTAGATGATTGATTCAAATGATTTCTTTCAACTGATATTGGTTATGACTTATTGTTATGGTTTGCGAGCTTTTATCAAAAATCGGATTATAAAAACCCCCAAGAAGATACCAATGAGAATCATCACTATCATGAATCCTTTACCAACTTGCAAAATTTTATCTTCAAGGGATGAAACTTTTGGAGAGGGTTCCGTCGTTTCGGTATTTGGTTCTTCGTAGTATTTTTTATCAAATTCAGAATCCACATTTTTCCCTTCACTAATCCACCGAATTTCATCATTCCGAACTTGAGCATACCACGCATCAGCATCCTTTAATTCATTGAGGAAGTGCTGTTCAATTTCTTGCAGAGTTTGAGAACTATCATGTCGACTTGAAGAAGATAAAACCATTTCCAGCGTTCGACGTGCTAACTTGCGATAATACTGTCTCGATTCTTCGGATTGAGAGACCAGTGAAAGCCGAAGGTAAGCACGGGCCGCTAGGCGTTTGGCATCTTGCGTGGGAATATCGCTCGAACCATCGGTTAACACACTCGCCAAGGCTTCGAGGAGAACAGGGGCTTTATGGTCGGCAAAGCGCATCATCCCTAATACGGCCTTGATGGCTTCTTGCCGATTATCGAGATTGCGGAACAGATTCGGTTCTCGGTTGGTTTTTACCAAGAACTCACCGAAACTCAGAAAACTGGGATTCCACCACCGTTCCTTCTGAAGACTCAAAAGATATTCAATGAGATATTTCTGATATTTTTCTCGTCCGAAGTGCGCATTCGGATTGATTTTGAGGGCACGATCGACATGGTATAAACTTTTTTCTAAGTCCCCTTTATAGAAATAAAAGGTGGAGATATTGGCTTCAGTTTCGTATAAATTCGGTGAAATATTGTCTTTCTGTTGCATGATTTCGATCGCTTTATCATGTTGACCTAATTTGTGATAGGCCACCGCCAAATCATCGAGATAGTTCAAATTGTTCGGGTCGGCTTTCAGTTTTTGAAGGCGATCCTGTACCCGCCATTGATAAAACTCAGGAGAGTGCCGCAGGAATTTCCCCGAAATGATTTCTAAAGTCGAAGGGAATCGCGCCCGTTCTTGGCGCAAGGTATCGTAATCCCATAAGCAAGCCCAAGTGACTGCGGGCAAACTCAATAGAAGGGCGAGCGTGAAAAAGTGTGATGTTCGTTTCATATATTCCATTCCCAAGAGATATGATAAAGCCATTATATCACACATGAGAAAAATCATTTGGGCGGATTTTTCTTTTCCCATTCTTTGATATAGAAAACAGGATCGCGTTTGAACTCATCGCGGCAACCCGAGCAGCAGACGTAATAGGTTTTGCCTTCATAGGTGACCGTCATGGTGCCCAATCCACCCGAGACGATACATTCCCGTTCGGGTCTGCCAATATCGACAAAAGGAACCCCTTCCTTTGTGATACCTACAACAAGTTTCTTGACGAAAAGAGAGCCCGTCCTTTTTTGCTCCTCAATCCGATAGGTCATACGGTTATCATGCAATAGATTGATTACCAGTCGTTCGATCAGATCGGCTTCGGTCTTTCGTTCTAGGATCAGTTGTTTCTCTTTCAGCTCCCCCAGATAAGTGTAGGATGATCCTTTGGCAGGCTTGGCGGTGAGGTGGAACTTTTTGCCAACGGCACGAATTTCCCATTCGCTAAAAAAGGGACTTTCAGAAAATTTCACCCGTAGGTAAGTTTCCTTGTCGGTGAACACCCAAGAGACATCGAGAGTTTCGGTCCATTTGGTCTTTTCACCGGTTTCAAGCGTGCCAGTCTCCTTCCATGAGCCAATAAAAGGAGCCAACGGCTTAAGAGGTTCGATGGCCGGAATCGCCCCGAGAGAGAGAGGGAAACAGAAAAAAATCGAGAACATGAAAAGTTCCTCAAAATGCGCTCTTGGTGAATCCGGCAAAAGTTTGTATATAAGATATTGTCTAAGTGATCCCCAGTAGGTCTACTACTCTCAGGTAGATTGTTCGGGCTGTAGCGCAGCTTGGCT
>JAOAAA010000018.1 GCA_026419115.1 Gemmataceae bacterium | reverse complement strand
CCTTTCGACATGTCGATGGTGTCCAAGTCGGCGGTGAACAACTGGTAGTGAACTGGGAAGTAAAATAAACAATTAGAACCAACAAACTACCAGAAGAATCGGTGATCATGATTGGTGGTGAACTGGGAAGTGAGATGAACACGGCTTTTCACCCGATGTGGTTCCGACTGAGCCTATTGGGGATTTTGCTCGGTGCGATTTACATCATTCTTCAGCATCATCCCAACGATGCGGATTACGCAACAAGAGTAAGTGCCGACATTGCGATACTGTTTTACTTCCTCGCACTGTGTCTGACGATCAATAACAGCGATTCGGCCCGCTATCTTTGGTTAATGGGCAGTGTAATCTTTCTTGTTCATGTGCTGATTGCATTTGGTGAAGTGCATGCTTGGTCGCACACGAAAGCCGTACTTCATGTGGAAGAAGTGAGTGGCTTCGGCAAAGGAATCATTTTTTCCTATTTATTTTGCTTAGTCTGGTTGAGCGATGCTCTGGTTGGGATGTTGCGGCCACGAGCTGATTTGGCTCGTTCGGTGGGTGTTCGGTGGGCTACGCATCTCTTCTTGGCGTTTATAGTTGTGAATGGGACGATCGTCTATGAATCCGGACCGATTCGATGGTTCTCCCTTGCCAGTTTTGTTTTGGTCCTGCTGCTATTGGTGAAAAAATATCGGCGAAAAACCGAAAATCTTTATCCAATCGCCCATATCAGCGGAGTAAAATAGGTAAGGTATCCCCGTAATTCTTACCGATTGATCGCAACCCTCTCTTGCGAATTCATCTTTGCTGGCTCTACTTCAGTGGGGAACCTTCCTTAATTGGAGGTTACCGTGGTTAGTAATCAGTTTTCAAATCGCTGGGACTCGAAACTTTTTCTGGGTTGGGAAAAGAACCCCGAAAGTAAGTTTGGATTCACCCACTCGAAATCGCAAAAATCCTATTCGAGCGTTGCGCCAAAACCAATCACTTATGAGGGGGATCGTCACCTGATGACGGTGGCACCGACTCGGAGTGGGAAAAGTCGAGGGTTGGTGATTCCCAATTTGTTGACCTATTCGGGGCCTGTGGTGGTTTTCGATCCGAAGGGGGAACTGTATCGAGTGACTGCTCGGCGGCGAAGAGAAATGGGACAAAAGATTATTCGATTGGACCCGTTCCGTGAGATTAATTCCGAGAGTGATGGCCTGAATCCTTTGGATATATTCAAACTCCCCAATGCGGATATAGAATGCGATGCCCAAACAATTGCCGAATGGCTTTCTCTTGGAAATAAAGGTGTGAAAGACCCCTTTTGGGATTTGAGTGGTGTTGGACTTCACAGTGGTTTAATTGCCTATGCTGCTATGCTGAAGGAAGAAGATCGGCATCTCGGCAGTTGTTTCGATCTATTGATGTCCGATGACGCTTCCTACAACATTGCCGTCGTTCTGGATACCTTTGGGAAAGAAATGCTCCCTTTTGCGAAAATGGAACTGGCAGCGTTTTTGCAGATGCCCGAACGCGAAACCAGACCCAGTGTCCTTGCCACCGCGAACTCGTACATCAAGCCACTGATCCCAGCCAAGGTTCGAGAAACTTTTACGAAATCGACCTTCGACATTCACGAGATCATCAATGGCGATCCTGTCTCGGTGTACATTATCATCCCGCCTGACAAGTTGGCTTCGCATCGTGCGATTTTGAAAATGTGGCTTGGGACCTTACTCAAGGCCG
Organism: Gemmataceae bacterium; assembly: GCA_026419115.1. GTDB lineage: Bacteria > Planctomycetota > Planctomycetia > Gemmatales > Gemmataceae > SKW135. Next base: position 40,012 of record JAOAAA010000018.1, on the reverse strand, counting down.
TGATAGCTCGCCGAACCATCCCCAACTCGCGAACGGTATTCTTCCTCGATGAATGTGGTCAACTGGGAAACTTCCAGTTTCTCGAAACGGTCATTACTCTCTGCGCCGGCTACGGTTTGACCTGCTGGACCTTCTGGCAGGACCTCGACCAAATCGCTGCCGTTTACCCGACCACATGGCGAACCCTCATCAACAACTGTGCGATCCTGCAAACCTTCGGGCTGAGCAATCGACAATCGGCAGCGAATTGGAATGCTTATCTTCGGTCCGACATCGATATGCTATTGAACATGGCACCCGAGGATCAGTTACTGCAAATCAACGGCCGCGAAGAAATTCTTTGCCGGCGGGGCGATTATCTCACGGATCCTTTGTTCGAGAATCTTTTCGATGATAACCCCATGCATGCCAAACTGAGTAAATCCAAAGAAACCGGTCGGGGCGGGCTTTAAGAAACAGGTCAAAAAGGTATGGCTTGAAAAAAAAGGTCGAACAACAAATGCCTCCAACAAGGTAAAGGTCGAACACGAAACAGTTCGAGCAAAGTACCGGTCGAAAAATAGTTTCTCGTGAGATTGTGGTTAACTCATGGAAATTCGAGAAGAAAGGGGATTATCATGGATTCTTTTGTCCAAAAATACTTTCCTGATCGTCAGAAAAAGGAGGGGGATGGTTCACTGGAAGGGAACGAAACAGACCTCTCTTCTGAGAAAGATTCGTTTGTGAAAAGAGTTCTTAAAAAGGATACGAAGGAGGGGCAAGGGCCACCTTCACCTTTGGAGCGGATCCGGAAGGATGGCCGATATTTGTACCTAGTACGCGGCGAAGATAAGGGGAAAAAGGCTTGGTATTATGTTCTCATCGATAAGCAAAAGCTCAATTTATTTAAGGCTCGGCTTCGTTTACCGGACCTGATTCCCTTGAATGAATTTGGTGTCATATTAGAATGTGGCTGGGGTAAGGATCCCCCTGCAATAGTTGTCCAGAGAATCAAACAAGAGTATGGCATAGAAGAATAATCCAGTATTGAAAAAGGTCTAATACCCATAAAAGTCCTGCGACAATTCTGGCCCACTCAAGCTCGTTCCAAGGCAAAAACAAAGCTGGCACTGCAGAAGAAAAATTTCCGAACGCTCCCCCCACTCAGGAACCTGAGCAATGCGATTGCACATCGTTGTAAGACCAGAACTATATCAAGTTATGGTTAACCAACAATAGACCATTAAACCCCAAAAATTGGAGCAAGAATTCTCTGACATGTTGTTTGGAGTCACAAGCCTGAGAGAGGTGGACTAATAAAGTTGACCTTTCAAATCTGTGTAGAAGCGGTTCTTGTCACAGTTCGGGATGACAAACTTCAAGTTTAGTCCTTTATCATCAAGATGAAGAAAATTTTATTTTCGGTTCACAATGGCTTTAGGATCGTTTGATACGATTTCAACGAGATCGGAGCCAGACTGAATGAGGTGTTCAGCAGCTCGATCGACTTTTCAAAAGGAGCATTCCGATGCGTATGAACTTGTGGGTTGTGGTGAGCGCCATCATGATGACGATGGGTGGAACGATTGTTCGAGCCGAGGATGAGAAAGTTCCGCTCGAAAAATTACCCAAAGCGGTTGTGGAGGCCATTCAAGCAAAGTTTCCCAAGGCCAAACTAAAAGAGGCGGAGAAAGAGAACGAAGATGGCATGATTAAGTACGAAGTCACGATTGTCGAAGGGGAAAGCAAAATTGATGTCGATGTGACCGAAAAAGGGATCATCACGGGATATGAGAAAGAAGTGGCTCTGAAGGATTTACCCAAAGGCGTATTAGAAACAGCTCTTAGTCAGTATCCCAAAGGCAAGGCAAAAGCAGCCGAAGCCGTTTATACAGTCAAGGAGGGCAAGGACACGTTGGAGTATTATGAAGTGAAGATCGAACTCGATGGGAAAAAACACGAGGTCGAGGTTTTGCCAAATGGTAAATTGAAACCCGAAGAGAAGAAAGGAGATAAGAAAGAGGAGAAAAAGGAAGAGAAAAAAGGGAAATAGTTGCACCTCCTCTAGGAGGCTTCTTGGCAACAAGAAGGTTAGGATGTTGTTGAGCTAATCAGGAGCCGAAAAACACGATAAAGAGTCGGTCGAACGAGTGGGGAGTTATGGGTATTCGGATTTTGGTGATCGAAGATGAAGCTGAGATAGCAGATTTTATCATTCGAGGTTTAAGGGAAGAAGGCTTCACAGTGGAACATTCCACCGATGGTCAGGATGGTGAGCATCGACTCTCGACCGAATCTTGGGATTTAATTTTGTTGGATTGGTGGCTTCCAAGGAAAGAAGGTTTGCAGTTACTCAAAAATTTTCGTCAAACGGGAGGCAAGACACCAGTGCTATTTCTCACGGCCCGAGATGCTATAGCGGATCGTGTACAAGGATTAAACACTGGAGCCGACGATTATTTATGCAAACCCTTTGCATTTGAAGAGCTTTTAGCCCGAGTTCGTTCATTACTTCGACGACCACGCGAGGCAGCCCAGAGCGTGTTGACCTACGCGGATGTCAGCATCGATATGGCCACCCAGCAGGTGAAACGAGCTGGGCAACGTCTCGATCTGACAGCCCGAGAGTATGCCCTTCTGCTGCTATTTCTCCGACATCCGAGTGTGGTGCTTTCTCGGACAAGGATTTATGAACAAGTCTGGGATGAACGATACGATGGATTGTCGAACACACTCGAAGTGCACATTAAAGAGCTTCGACGGAAACTCGAACTCTATGGCCCCCGATTGATTCAAACTTTACGTGGTCGTGGTTATGTTTTAACGCTTGAGGAAACAAATTAAATTATGTTTATATTTGATTGTCATAGGATTTTCCGAAAGGGAGCAGAATTTATTCAGAAGTATATGCTCGGGTTCCTCTTGGGAGCCTATGTCTTGGCGGGTGTTATTCCCGATCTGGGATTGTGGTTGCGAAGCACGAATTTGGGTAGTGTCGAAGTGTTAGGGAGTTCGATACATTTTTCGCTGCCAGCTTGTTTGTTAACTCTATTGTTATTCAATGCTGGGTTAGGTATCGAACCTCGGTGTCTCTCTGATTTGGTCTATTCCCATGGGATTCTCTTAATTGGGCTAATCGCTAATTTGGTGGTTCCCTTGCTTTTCATCGGGTTAATCGCGATCAGTTTAATTTTTTGGCCCGATCCTATTGAGGTACAGTATATTCTTGTGGGGTTAGCTTTGATTGCTTCCATGCCGGTCGCTGGTTCTTCCTCAGCTTGGGTTCAAAATGCCAATGGCGACTTGGCATTGAGTTTAGGTCTGGTTCTTGGTTCAACTCTTCTGAGTCCGCTTACAACACCGATGGTACTAAATACCGTCAGTTGGTTGACAGAAGGAACTTTTGCTGATTCTCTCCATCAATTGGCTGAAAGTGGCACCAGTCTGTTTTTAATCGTCTTCGTGATGGTTCCTTCAATGGCAGGGATATTGATTCGATGTGCAATTCGCACCGATTGGATGCAGAAAATCAAACCTTATCTGAAAATGGTTAACTCATGTGTGCTAATAGTCTTGTGCTACTCCAATGCCGCAGTGGCGTTGCCAAAAATTATCGCCCAACCAGACTGGGACTTTTTAGCGGTTCTGTTAATAATAGTGACCGGCTTATGTTCGTTCGGTTTTGTGGCGGGGTTCGCACTTTCCAGAAGGTTCGGTGCCGATTCTAAACAGCGTATCGCACTGATGTTTGGGCTAGGTATGAATAATAATGGAACGGGTCTCGTCCTAGCCTCATCGGTTATGGCCGAGTTTCCCGAAGTGTTGTTGCCCATTATATTTTATAATCTGATCCAACATCTAGTGGCTGCCGGTTGCAAGCAATGGTTCATTTCATCAGCTGTTGCCAGCGATCAACAGAAGATCAGGGCTTTCCTCTGTTTGCAAGAGACAAATCGTGAAACTGAGTAATCGCTTAGCCTTGTTCCATCTGGCAACTTTAGCAGGGGTATTACTCTGCTTTTCCGCCGCGATTTACGGGTTGACTCGTTGGCACCTAATTAAGCAAATCGATGATCTTACAGGGACTACACTCGACACTCTCATGGCTATTGTGGAGGTGGAACCAGATGGTCTGGAATGGGAACGACACAATCGGCCTTTGTTCGAGCGAAATGAACGTTTGTTACTGGTCTGGGCGGTTTACGATGAGAAGGGGCATCGTATTGATGGTTCAGAAAATTTACCTGACTGGTTAAACTCTGTTATCGATATGGATACCCCCCCCCTTGGGCAACAACAAAAACAACTCACTAGAGAAGGACAAACTTGGCAGCTCGTATGGCGAGCTGTGCACCACCCTGATAGCTTTGAAATTCCTGATCGACCAAGGCCAGACCGCTATCAGCGACTCATTTTTGTGACGGCATTACCGGTGACACCGGTGTTTGAATGGTTGCGAACCTTGGCATGGAGCCTAGTAGGAGTTTCGCTGGGTCTAGTTGGTTTGATTGCCTTGAGCAGTCGATGGCTAAGCCGTCGTGCATTAGCACCGGTCACTCGTATGATCGATGCGGCCAAGCAAATCTCTGCCACCAACTGGGAACAAAAACTACCGCTTTCATCGAGCAGGGATGAACTTTATGATTTGGCCGTGAGTTTTAATGATTTGTTGAGTCGCTTGCACGACGCCTACCTACGGCAAGAGAGATTCACTGCCGAGGCTTCGCATCAACTCCGAACACCCTTGACCGCTCTGCGTGGTCAATTCGAGGTGGCGTTGCGACGAGATCGGGAAGCGTGTGAGTATCGTCGCGTCCTCGCTGGAGGGATCACTCAGGTTGAACGCTTGAGTCAGATTGTCGAATCGCTATTGTATCTAGCACGAGCAGATCATGAATTGGACAAACCTGAGAGAATGCTCGTTACTCTCTCCGAATGGTTACCTATGCATATACAAACCTCGTGGGGGAATCATTCTCACTATTCACGTCTGCAACTGGTAATACCTAATAACGACCCGATGTTGTTAAAAGTAGAGCCAGTGTTACTGGGTCAGGCCCTAGATAATTTGATCGATAACGCCTTAAAATACAGCCCTGCTGATTGTCCCGTGCATGTGACTTTATCTCGCCAAGAGAAAACGCTGATTATTGTGGTGGAGGATCAGGGTACTGGAATCCCCTCGGAAGAACTCAAACAGGTGTTTGAGCCATTTTTTCGTTCCAGCTTATCCCGACGTTTGGGCTTGCCCGGTGTCGGTCTTGGCTTGGCCACCTCTTCGCGCCTCATCCAAACTTTGGGAGGCTCTCTCCAATTGCTTCGTCACGAGCATGGCTGCACGTTTGCGATTTTATTTCAAGTATAAACTTGCAATTTATAATCACCTCATGATCTGCTTATCTTGGTCAGTTAGAATACGTTTGAATTGAAGTTCAAGGGAGGCAAAAAATGTCGTTTCGGATATTGTTGGTCGAGGACGACCCCGAATTGAGAGAATATGTCTCCCAAGGATTGCGGGAAGAAGGCTACCTTGTGGAAGTAGCAGCCGATGGTTATGAAGGAAGCCATGCCCTGCGAGCATTGCATTGGGATTTGGTGATTCTGGATTGGTGGTTACCCGGACCGAATGGCTTTGCTCTGTTGCAAGAATTTCGACAGATAGGAAAAACTTCTCCGGTATTATTCTTAACAGCCCGTGATGGGGTCGCCCAACGAGTCGAAGGTCTCAAAGCTGGTGCCGACGATTATCTTTGCAAACCATTTGCGTATGAAGAATTACTTGCCCGCGTGCAAGCCCTGTTAAGGCGAACCACTCAAAATGCCTCTCTGATTCTTCGCCATCGTGATATTTTGCTAGACCCTGCCACCAATCGTGCTGAACGGGCAGGTAAGCCCTTGGGGTTGGCGGCCCGAGAACATGCGTTGCTGGCCTTTTTTCTTCGTCATCCAGGAGAGGTTCTTTCTCGCACTCGTTTGTACGAACAAGTGTGGGAAGAAATTTATGATGGCACCTCGAACACTTTGGAAGTGCACATCATGGAACTCCGGCGGAAGTTGGAGGCACATGGACCGCGTTTGATTCATACAGTTCGAGGAAGGGGATACATGCTAGGTGACCCGATTTCTACGGAGGGAGCATGAACCTAATCAATCGACTTTCACTGTATGCACTTGCCAGTTTAGCTGTCGTTCTGGTGGGATTCTCGGTTGCATTGTACTTTCTTGCAGCGACCTATTTGCATCATCAAGCAAATCATCGATTGGAAGCGGCCTTGCAAACACTGGTGGCTTCGACCGAAGTTTTTGCCGATCATGTGGAATGGGAACCATTACTACGACGGATCACGTTGGGGGAGGATGAAGGCCCCGATCAACTCCGTTGGACCGTTCATTCGAGTGATGGCCGATTGATCGATTGTTCACGCAATTTAGAACACGTTGTCAACGAAAATGTTCCTCCTCTCACGAATAACCATTGGCGGGTTTTGGCAGCCCGTGTGAGTGCCGGCTCTTTTGAACCTTTGTTTTTGGAAGGTTGGGAGTCTCCCCGTGTGGGTTCCTTTCATCAACCTTTTCCTAGCGGGGAAAGTCCGTCTTCCACGACTCTCCGCCACGATCGAACTTTCAACGCCGACCAACTGATATTCACGGTGGCCCTGAATCAAGAACCAATTACTGCAACACTGAGACAATTGGCAATTTGGTTGGGTTTGCTTTCTTTGGGTGTTTGGTTGTTGGCCGCTTTGCTCGGTCGGCGGATTTGTCGGCGTGCTTTAGCTCCGGTGACGAGGATGGCTAATACAGCACGGGCGATTCGCCAAAGTAACGATCAAAAGAAATTTCTGGAAGTGTCCCCAACGCATGACGAATTGGAAGATTTGGGTTTGGCCTTCAATGAATTGTTGGCAGACCTTCGAGAGTCGTTGGAACGACAACAAAGATTTGCCGGCGATGCCTCGCACCAATTGCGGACCCCTCTGGGTGCGATGCTCACTGCGGTTGAAGTGGTGCTCCGTCAGGATCGCAGTGTCGAGGAGTATCGTCGTGCCCTAGAGACGGTTCGCCGCCGAGGCGGTCAATTAACTCAGATTATCGAATCGCTGTTGTTTCTTGCCCGACCGGAGAACGCGGCCGTTCTCCCTGAATCCGAGCATATTGAGTTGGAACAATGGTGCCACGGTTGGCTCGAAGGTTGGCAATCCCATGTTCGGTCCGAGGATATTCACTTTCATGCCGAGGGAGGCCCCTTTCCCATCCGCACCTATTCCCCGTTACTCCGACAGGTCTTGGATAATCTGTTGGATAATGCCTGTAAATATAGTGAAGCGAAAACCCCTATCACCATTCGGCTGACGGCAAAAGAGCAAGTAATTACAATCTCGGTGATCGATCAGGGGTGTGGTATCTCTCCTGCTGATTGTCAGCGTTTGTTTGAACCTTTCTTCCGAACCGAACAGGCTCGCTGGCTTGGCAAAGCTGGTACCGGTTTGGGGCTAACGGTTGTTCATCGTCTCATCCGAATTCTTGGTGCCACCCTTGAAGTGACTAGTCAACTGAGGAAAGGGAGTGAATTTCGTCTTCATTTAGTCAGACCAAATAATTCTGGGAATTTGCTTAAGGCTGAAGAGCATGGGAAAGAGGGAGAACAACGGATTACTCGCTCGTTGAACAAATCTGTGAATGATGACTTGGGAGTTAATAAATCTCGAACCGATTTGGCCGATCTTACTCAAAATTCTGCGAATCTGTCGGCAGCTTTGCCAGTAAGGGAGGAAGACGGACAATGATCTGGGAAAATCGGTCCAAAAGAATTCTGGGTGTGGTGGGTCTCCTCTCATTAATGTTAGGTTGTACCACACCACAGGAATGTAGCACTCGGACACCGCAAGCGTATGCACCACCTTATTGGGGGGGGGATTCCTCTGCGAGTCGGAGTTACCAATCGATTTCCATGAAGAAACCTTATTGTGCTTCGGACATTGTTCCTGTAGTAGCAAAGGAAACCGAAGATTCAACACCCACACAACAACTCACATTACAAGGCACGTTGCAATATGCTTTGACCCAGAATCCTCAGTTAATGGCCTTTCGCGAGCAACATGGTGTGGCGGCTGCAGGGGTGGTGATTGCCAAAACGTATCCATTTAACCCGATCTATCAGGGGACATTGTTGCAGGCGAAGAATTCGGCTAATCCTGTTGATAATTCCTTCTTTAACGGTCACCAAATCACTTGGGAAGTGCAGCTGTTCCGTCAGCAAAAGTTCCGTCAGCAGCAAGCCTTTGCTGCGTTAACGAGGACCGATTGGGAAATTGCCACTCAAGAACTCACGGTGGCTGTGAACTCCATTCGAGCATTTGACGCATATCTCTATCGCAAAGGGAAATTGGCCGTCAGCGAGGAGTTTTTGCGTTTGAATCAGAAGTCGGTCGAGCAGATCAAGGATTTGGTGGAACAAGGTAAGCTCAAGTCGGGCGATTTGATGGTGGCAAGGGCCGAAGTGAATGATGTGCAAGCGCAAGTGAATCTCAACCGCACGGCACTGATCACCGCCAAACGCGACTATTATCGAGCATTGGGGATACCGGAAGGATCGGTGGAACCGGTAGGCACTCTCGAGCGTGGTGTACCCGCTGGGCAAGTCGAACAGTTTCTGGCGGCTGCCCAAGAATTACGGCCCGATCGTTTTGCTCGGTTAGCGGCTGTGGCCGAAGCGGAAGCCGAATATCTGTTCCAATCGGCCGATCGTTTTGGGAATCCTCAGGTAGGTCCCGTGTACGAGTATGATGATGCTCGCACGCGCTTTCTGGGGGCCAAGGTCCAATTTCCTATTCCTGTGCTGAATCGCAAACCAGGCGAGCGTTTGCAAGCGTTGGCTCGACGATCTTTGGCCTTGGCGGGTGTGCGGCAAGTGGAAATAGAAATTAGCCAAGATGTTCGTTTGGCTGTTCAACGGTTAGCAGAAGCGGAAAACTGGGCCGAGAACTATCGCAAAGAAATTCTGCCGGCATTACGAAAATCCTTGAGCGATTCGGAACTGTTGTTCGAGCAGGGGCAAGGTGGCGTGGACGTTTTGCGATTACTCGACGTTCGTCGTAAACTTTTGCGTGCTCAAGATGGCTATCTCGATGCGTTATTGGCTTACACCTCGGCTTTGGCCGACCTAGCTCAGGCGGTGGGTGATCCGGCCCTTGCTATGCAACCGGCTGCTCTTATCAAGCCCGATGAACCGGGCAAAGGGGAAAAGAAGTGATACGTATCATCTGGAAACGACTCCTTCGATCTGGTATTTCGATCTTGGTCCTCATGGGAATTGCTTTGGGGTCCTACGTTGTCTTTCGCACGGTTTCTGCAGCCCGTGAGGGACACGGTGACAAAGCGGCAGATCATTCCGACCGAGCTGCGGTGCCTGTGCGGGTTGCCCATGTTGAGCGACGAACTCTGGTTCCATCGGTAGAAGTGATTGGCACCGTCTTGGCTGATCCCGAACGCTTTGCCACTCTCACCGCAGCTACTTCGGGACTCGTTTATCAATTGGTGGCCCGAGAGGGAGATCATGTTCCTGCAGGCGCGACTTTGGTTCAATTAGATGATCGTCCCGCTCGGGCCAGTTTAGCACAAGCCGAGGCCGCCTATGCTCGTTTGATCGCCAAACCACGACCCGAGGAATTGGCCCAAGCCCAAGCCTTGGTGGCGAAGATGAAAGCCAATCATGAGGCGATGGATGCCCGACTCCGTAAATCACGGGAGACTCGCACTCGCAGCCCCGAACTGGTTCCCGAAATTCAACTGCTCGATGACATTCGCAATGCGGAGGCGGCGAAGGCAGAACTCGACACGGCCGAAGCTCAATTACGTTTGTTGGAAAAAGGACCTCGCGAAGAACAACGCAAAGAGGCTCGCACCCAAGTCGATTCGGCTCAACTGCAGCTCGATTATTGTAAAGTGGTTGCTCCTTTTGCTGGGGAAGTGGTTGATATGAAAGCTCGGATTGGTCAACGGGCTGATGTCGGTACTCCTTTGGTTACCTTACTCGATTCTTCTGAAGTGATTGTGCAAGCTCGCATCCCTTCCAATCGTTTGCCTTTCGTCAGTGGTATGTTCCCGATCCCGCAAGGGCGCGTGATTGCTCAGGTTCACTGCTTGGCCTTTCCTGGAAAGAAACTCCCTGCCAGCACCGGTTGGCTCAGCCGACAGACTGAAGGGATCACCGGTGATGTTCCCCTACGTTTGCGGGTCCCCAATCCCGAAGGGACCCTTCGAGTTGGCATGACTGTTCGGGTGACCCTTCTGGGACAACCTGTGGAAGCTCTGGCCTTTCCTGAAACCGCTTACACGGTGAATGAGGAAGGGAAAACAATGGTGGTTATCGTTCGCGATGGCAAGGCTGTTCCCACGGAAGTCGAATTGGCTTTGATAGGTGAATCGGAACTCAAAGCGGACGGCTGGGTGGCCGTTGCTCACGGACTCAAAGAAGCAGATCAAGTGATTGTCGAAGGGGGTTATGCGCTTCCCGAGGGTACGCCGGTCAAACCCCTGAATCCCGTTGGTGGAGGCAAATAACACCATGAATCATGCAACCTCGATTCCCACGACCGCTTTTGGAAAATTTATCGCTGGACAGTCCAAGGCAATTCTGTTTTTGACTTTGTGCTTATCTTTTGCGGGGATTCTTGCTGCTCGGACGATGCCCTCGTCGGTCTTTCCGCAAACGAATTTCCCTCGCGTGGTGATTCTCATCGATAATGGTGTCATGCCCGCCGATCAGATGATGGCGACAATCACTCGTCCCGTTGAAGAGGCGATGAAGGATATTCCGGGGGTGGTCAGTATCCGCACAGGAACCGGTCGAGGTTCGGCCGAGGTCAATGTTTTCTTTGATTGGTCCGTTGATATGAAGCAGTCGGAGCTTTACGTCTTAGGAAGGCTCGCACAGATTCGGGCAACTCTTCCGCCGACGGCTACGACCAACGTTTATCGGATGACATTCTCGGCTTTCCCCATTCTTGGTCTATCGCTAACTAGTAGTACCGATCGAAGCCAAACCGAGCTTTGGTCTTTGGCTCGATACAATGTGAAACCCCACCTTATCCGCGTTCGCGGGGTTGCTCGCGTCGATATCGTGGGTGGGCGCATTCCCGAATATCATGTTCGGATCGATCCCGCTCGACTGGAAGCCTATAAACTTTCACTCGGTGAAGTTAGCGACGCGCTCCGCAAAGGGAGCCTCATCGCCGATGCAGGCATGCACGATGAGGAACATCAACTTTACCTGACTCTTGTGGATGGTCGGGTCGCCACCGCCAGTGACATTGCCGAGTTGGTCGTCGCCCAAGCCGATAGCGGACCTGTCCGCGTCAAAGATTTTGCTGAGATTGTTGCCGGTCAAGAACCTGATTTCAAAATTGTTTCTGCCGATGGCCGACGAGCCGTCCTTTTGAATGTCCGTAGCCAACCCGATGGAAGTACCCTCAACATCAAGTCGGATATAGAACACGAACTCGAACAATTACGTCAAGAGCTTCCACCCGATGTGAAGATTGCTTTCTTCTACGATCAATCGTTATTGGTTCAAGATGCCGTAGGCGGTGTTTGGGAAAGCGTCTTCTTTGGCTTGCTCCTTTCGGTGGCGATTATGTTTGCCTTCCTCAAGAGCGGACAATCTTGGTTCGCCACTGCCCGCACGACGCTCATTGCCATTGTCGTTATTCCGGTGGCGATTCTGGCGGCATTGGTCGCGATGAAAGCTCTCGGCCTGAGTTTCAATCTCATGACCCTAGGGGGGATCGCCGCTGCAGTGGGCCTTGTCATCGATGATGCTATTGTGGTTGTGGAAGCTATCACGGCTCACATCACCGCAGGCTTGTCACCCATTCAGGCTGTTGAAGCCGCTGCGGGTGAAGTGATCGTTCCACTGGTCGGGTCTACCTTAACTCCTGTAGTCGTTTTTATTCCATTAGCCTTTATCGATGGCATTCAAGGAGTCTTTTTCCGTTCCTTGGCGATTACGATGGTTGTCTCCTTACTCACCTCTTTAGTCTTGGCAATGACACTCACTCCTACTTTGGTGGCTCGCTTTGCCAAGTCATCACCCGCTGAACCCCATCCTTCAAACCACGATCATCATGAACATGCCGGACCCATTCTTCGACTTTTGATTGCTCTCTATGAACGATTGGCTCGGGTGGCTCTTCGTCATAGTGTGGCGACGGTTACGCTGTCGTTGATGACTTTGCTGGGGGCATGGGGACTGTATCAACACCTCAAGTCGGATTTCTTACCTGAAATGGATGAAGGGGGCTTTGTGATGGATTATCGAATGCCACCGGGCACGGCTCTTTCGGAAACCGATCGGGTTCTCCGACATGTCGAACAGCTGTTGGCTGAAACCCCTGAAGTTGAAAGCTACTCTCGACGAACGGGCGCTCGCTTGGCCTTGGCCTTGGCCGCTCCTCACTTTGGCGATTTCCTCGTCAAATTAAAGAAAGATCGTTCTCGTTCTGTTGAAGAAATCAAAGACGATCTCCGCAAACGGATTGAGGAAACCGAGCCGGCTCTCAAGATTTCCTTGGCGGGCATTTTGGGAGACCTGATTACCGACTTGATGTGGGCACCCGCTCCGATCGAAATCAAAGTCTTCAGTACCGATGTGGCTAAGCTCAAGGAGATTGCCCCTAAAATTGCTGAAGCTATAGAAGATAAAGATGGAAAAGGCATTCCTGGTGTGGTCGATGTGAATGATGGCCTTGTTTACACCGGTTCTGCTCAGATCTATCGACTCAACTGGTCTGAATTACCACGCTACGGAATTAAAAGCGACGATGCTGCCAGAACTCTGAACATTGCTTTACTCGGGGAAGCCCCTGCGAGTGTCCTAGAGGGCGATCGTTTAATTCCTGTTCGGGTCGTGGTGGATCCCAAGTTCGTTCGCGATGCAGCACAGATTGAAAGTCTTTTGGTTCGGTCCGAACTCGGCGGGGCAGGGACCCGACTCAGTGCTATTGCACAGCGGCGACGCGAAGCCGGTCAACTAGAACTCCGTCGTGAAGATTTACGTCAGTATGTGGCTGTAGGTGCTCGCACCAACGATCGAGACCTAGGTAGTGCGGTGCGAGATATTCGCGAGAAACTCGATCGAGATTTGCCCGATCGTCTCGGTTATTCTATTGAATACGGGGGCTTATATCAACAGCAACAAGAATCATTCCGGAATCTCACGTTGGTCTTAGTTTTAGCCTTGGTTCTTGTCTTTTTGGTTTTGCTTATCGAGTTCCGCTCTCTGCTGGCTCCGTTGGCGATTGTTTGGGGATCGCTGCTTTCCTTATTTGGTGTGACGTTGGCCTTGTGGCTGACCGATACTCCCTTAAATATTATCTCCTTCCTTGGAGCGATTATTGGGCTTGGTATCGTTGCCAAGAACGGTATCCTCATGCTCGATCGCGTAGAACATCTTCGAGAAACAGGGCTTTCTCTTGCCGAAGCGCTGATCCAATCGGGCCGACGCCGTTTACGACCGGTGCTGATGACTTCCTTGGCTGCTGCTCTCGGGATGTTACCAATTGTTCTTGGCGAGGGAACGGGCAATCAGATGTTACGTCCTTTAGCGATCGCGGTCATGGGGGCTTTGGCCATCTCGGTTCTACTTGCCCTGATTGCCACACCGGCAACCTATTTTCTTCTAATGCGACTGACCCGCAACGATTCTTCTCCTTCTTCCCAGCATGCTCTTCTTTCTTGATGTCCAATCTGAAAGTTCAATTTCAACCTATGGCGATTCGTTAAGTCTAGAGCGTTGCCTTGGCCAGCGATTGATGGTTCTTCAGTGAGCATACAAGTTTTTTAATACCCGTATCAGGTAATTGGTTATGCGGTCGACCTAATTAGAAAGGTTAAAATTAGGAGAGAGTGCGCACAGTTGAGTGAATGTAGGGGAATAAATCTGGACCCCGATAGGTGATCATCTGTGAGTTAAGAATATTAATAAGATTGGATTGCGGCGATAGGATTTGAACCTATGACCTCCAGGTTATGAGCCTGGCGAGCTAACCGGGCTGCTCCACGCCGCGATTCATATTATCAATATACGCCGTGGCTCCCTAAAAAGTAAGGGGGAAACTCTTTTTTTCTTCAAGATCAGCGAAATTCTTCTGATGATTGCGTTCCTATTTTGCCCCTTTTAATCACAATGCCGAATTTTTCGTTTCGATTAGAGGTCGGTTCGAGGCGGACTACGCAAATGAGTCTTCCAATTGCGATCGTTCGTTTCCGGAAAATCGGCTCGGTAGTGTGTGCCTCGTGATTCCTCCCGAGTTAAGGCCGCGTGGATCATCAAGCGAGCAACGGTCAACAGATTTTGAAGCTCCCAACCGGCACGCGATTGAAATTCTCGTGCCAAGACATATTTGGACCAAAATTCGACATCGCGTTGGGCTTCTAGCATTCGTTTTCGGTCGCGGACGATCCCCATATTTCGCGTCATCAAACTTCGCAAAGAATTCGTGAGATCAGCGACATCGAGAATTTCGGATTCTGCAGGGGTATGGATTTGATTTTTCAATGGGATGGCATGAAAGTCTTGCCGATTCGAGAGGGCATAATTACTGGCTTCGCGGGCGCAGTTCGTTCCATAAACAAGTCCTTCAATCAGGCTATTTGAAGCCAATCGATTGGCCCCGTGTAATCCCGAAGAGGTGACCTCTCCTGCAGCGAATAGCCCCGGAAGGTTCGTATGTCCTCGTAGATCGACATGAACCCCGCCGATCATGTAATGGGCACCAGGTCGAACGGGAATCCGATCTTTGGTAATATCGATACCAAAAGCACTACAGGCTTTAGCAATGCCCGGAAATCGCTGCAGAACTAATTTGGGGTCCAAGTGAGATAAATCGAGATAAACATTGGGGTGTTGAGTTCGTTCCATCGTTTTGAAGATCGCTCGGCTGACAATGTCTCGGGGAGCTAATTCGGCACGCGGATCGGCATCGAGCATGAATCGGACACCGTTCACATCGCGTAGGTAGCCCCCTTCGCCGCGAACTGCTTCGGAGATCAAGGATCGGGAAGAGCCAGCGACGTAAAGAACGGTGGGATGGAACTGCATGAATTCCATATCCTGAAGAATTGCACCGGCCCGCCAAGCGGCAGCCATGCCATCTCCCGTTGCTACAGGGGGATTGGTGGTTTCGCGATAAATCATGCCACAGCCGCCGGAAGCAAGTATGATCGCTTTGGCCCAGATTAAGATTCGACCAACCCCTTTACGCCAAGCAATGGCACCGAGGCAATTCTCCTCATGGGTGAGAAAATCGATAGTAATCGTTTCGCCTTGAAGAACGATATTGGGGGATTGTTTGGCTTTTTGAAGAAGTGCTCGCATGACCTCGTGTCCGGTGGAATCCCCTAGCGCGTGGACAATTCGCCGATGAGAATGACCCCCTTCGCGGGTGAGGGCCAGTTCGCCATTTTCCAGATCGAACTTGACACCAAAGCGAATCAAATCAGAAATTTGAGAGGGGGCCTCGCGAACGACCATCTCAACGGTATCAAAATCACACAGGCCCGCACCGGCAATGTGAGTATCTTCAATATGATTCTCGAAGCGATCTTCGGCAGAGAGGACCCCTGCGATGCCCCCTTGAGCGTAGGACGAATTACTCTCGGCCAGTTTATCTTTGTTGAGGACGAGGACGCTTAATTCCGGAGGAATTTCAAGAGCGGCCCGAATCCCTGCGATGCCGGCCCCGATAATGAGGACATCGGTGAATTGATGCAAATCGGTTCGAGTGTTAAAAGAAACAAGATACCGGTTTGCCTGAAAGTTTGACATAACCTTCCTTAAGTGAGATTCATTAGTTGGGTTGCGGGCGACTCGGTACAGGACGGGCCAGCCCCAGTTCAATCG
The DNA here is from genome assembly GCA_026419115.1 of Gemmataceae bacterium. Taxonomy (GTDB): domain Bacteria; phylum Planctomycetota; class Planctomycetia; order Gemmatales; family Gemmataceae; genus SKW135. Next base: position 24,132 of record JAOAAA010000018.1, on the reverse strand, counting down.
CTTTGATCAAATCGGCATTGCAGGTAATATCCATTTCAAAAACGGTGTGACAAATGCCTAGGACATCGATTTCGTGGGCATCAGAATTACCTAAACGGGTCAATTGCGGAAACCGAGCATAATAATCCGAGGCAGCTTTCCGGAGTTCACGGGTCATATTGTTCGACATCATTTCAAGGCCGTGTAGGCCTGGGTTTTCCTGCATTAACCGATCGAAGTTTTGCCCCCACCGATAGGGATGAGCCGCCACGGCACAACCACCTTGAGAACTAACTTCTTCAATTAAAACTTTCCATTCGACCCCTCGGGGCAAGCGAGAAATATCCCGAATGCCGTAACAAAGAACATCACCTCCTTTGGCGGCAATTTCCACCCCTGCGAGGATGATCAAATTGGGTGCCCTGCGACGCAGTTCATTCAATTCCGCCTCGGGCCAAAGGGTATCGTGTTCGGTGATTACGATTCCATCGAGACCAATTGCCAAGGCTCGTTCGACTAATTCATAGGGATCGATGATACTATCCGGCGAATAGCGTGAGGTATGAATATGAAGATCAAATTTTCTCATAAGACCATTTTATCCGGTGAGGTATTATGGGGAAATTGAGAAAAGGGATTTTCAGACGTGGGAGATTTTTTGTTGGTTGGAAATTAGCTTTTCCAGAGATAGATTGATTTTTTAGTGGAGTGTGTAGTGGGGAACTTGAGAAAAATCCAAGCACACTAAAATTATCCTTTGAGTATTTTACTCATAAACCTCTCTTTTCGAGACTCTTGTCGTAAATGAGGGTTTTTTGTGTCATAATAGAATTGAAAGTCTAACCCATTGGTGAGTATGCGATTTATTATTGCCCCTGAATTCTACGATTTGATGAAGGAGCAGGAATTCCATGAGGCAGATTGTTATGTTAGGCCCGGTGAATACTTGCATCATTACTATATCGATGGGGTGAAATATGTCGTGGTACCTGCCTTGTTAGATTGTTTGCAACAGGCCGAAGAAAAAAACGACGTCGAGGCCCTTCGTCATCTCCGGTTACATCATTCCCAATTTGAAGCGCTTTATAACGATGCTGTCTCTCGTGGGAGTCTCGAAGGGGTGACCCTTCTCGGTGATCCGCCACCCGATCCCGAAGAGGCGGTACCGAAAATTACCAATCCCTTTACTCCGCGACTACCGATTAAGTGGGAAGATTTGGGTTTGAGTTTACCCTTCCTGTTCGATATGGTTCTCCGGACGATCTATACACGGGGATCGATGACGGGTGGGGAAATTGCCTCGGAATTGCATATTCCTTTTGCTGCCTTGGCACCAGTCTTGCCGGCGATGCGTAAGCAGACTCTATTGGATATTGTCGGTCAGCGGGGAAGTGGTGGCGATGCGAGCTTTGTCTATGAACTGAAGCCCCCCAAAGGAACCGAGGCCGTTCGAGATGCCTTGAGTAAAACCAGCTACTTTGGCCCCGCTCCTGTCCCGTTTGATGATTACGTCGAAAGTGTGATGGCCCAGAGTATCCGCAAACTGATTGTCACCCGTCGGAGCATCCAAAAGGCTTTTGAAGACCTGATTATTTCTGAGGCAGCGTTCAACGAGATTGGACCGGCTATCAACTCGGGGGCGAGTATCTTTTTCTTTGGCTATCCGGGCAATGGAAAAACCAGCATTGCCGAGCGCATCACGCGCTTGATGGGGGATAGCGTTTACATTCCCTATGCCATCGAGGCGAATGGCCAAATCATCAAGGTTTTTGATCCCATTTTACATACGACAATCAAAGAGACTCCCGCCGCTGGAACAGGCCAAGCCGTTGAAGGGATCATTCGTACCGCAACCGATTATGATGGTCGCTATGTGAAAGTGAAACGCCCCACGATTGTGGTGGGGGGAGAACTCACCATGCCCATGCTCGATTTGAAGTACAACGAGGTGGGCAAATTTTATGAAGCCCCCTTACAGATGAAGGCCAACGGGGGCATCTTCATGATCGATGACTTTGGCCGGCAACAGGTCCGCCCGATGGATTTGTTGAATCGTTGGATCGTGCCCCTTGAGAAAAAGTACGATTATCTTACGACAGTCACGGGGACCAAGATTGAGGTCCCTTTCGATCAGCTTTTGATTTTTTCGACCAACCTTGACCCCTCGCAATTAGCAGATGAGGCCTTTTTAAGACGGATTAAATTCAAGATCGAAGTCCGAGACCCCGACGAGGCCCAATATCGTAAAATTTGGGAGCTGGTGTGTAGAAATCGTCGGGTGGAGTACGATCCTGCTGGGATCGATTACCTTATTGAGAAATGGTACCGTCCGACCAATCGACCTTTTCGGATGTGCCAACCACGGGATTTGCTCGATCAAATGATTTCGATTGCCAAATACAATATGGAACGAGTGAATTTTAGCCCCGATTTGATTGATGCGGCCTGTGCCACTTACTTCATCGATAAGGACAAGAAAAAAGATTTTGGTGCTTCCGTTCGACTCAATTAAATTTCGTTATCCCCTCCGTGATTTCCTTAGTTGGAAAAACGCAAGTAAGCGATCCAAGTGATCTCCTTGGGTGGTAACCTCGATCCAATCGATGCGGTTACTTCTAACCATCTTCAGAAATTCTTCGTCGGCCTCTTGAACGATTTTCACGAACTGAGTGTGGGTGCTTTTCGAGTGGGTATCGATGAGAAGAGGTTCATCGCTTTCACAATCTTTCACATCTAAGATACCGGCAGTGGGAAGTTTTCTCTCAAAAGGATCGGTAATCCGCACCGCAATGAGATCATGCTTCTTCGAGGTCAGCCGGACAGAATTTTGGGAAGGCAATCCTTGGAAATCGCTCAGAACAAAAACGATAGCCCGTCGTTTGATCCCCTGATTAATCGAGTCAAACAAATGATTGAGATTGGTCCCCTTGGATTTTCCTTGCAGAAGAAGTAAATCCCGAATGATTCTTTGGGTATGGCGTATCCCTCGCGAAGGGGGAATAAAAACTTCGAGTTGGTCGGAAAAAGCGAGAAACCCAAGTCGATCCTTGTTCATCTCGGCACAGGTGGCCAAAATGGCTCCCAGCTCGGCCGCGACTTCTCGTTTGCGCAACGACTGCGAGCCGAAATTCATGCTCGCGCTGACATCAAGTGCTAAAAAAAGGGTCAATTCGCGTTCTTCTAGAAATCGCTTGACAAACGGCGTTCCACAACGGGCGGTCACATTCCAATCAATCGCGCGCACATCATCCCCTGCACAATAGGGGCGCACCTCTTCAAAAGACAAGCCACTCCCTTTGAAGGCAGACAGATACTCACCACCTAAAAGATTCTGGACGAGTTTTCGCGTTCTGAGTTGCAGGCGACGCACCCGCCGCAAAATTTCTAGAGGAATCACGATGTCACCAGTAGGGATCAAAAGTATTGGGATTCTAGGAAGTAAATCCTATCTTGTTTGTATACAGAGCAGGGAGTAGGACGATGGATTCATTTGATCGAGAAAAGGCTTGGGCAATCGTCTGCGAATATGTCCAATCGGATTCGTTACGCAAACATGTCCGAGCGGTAGAAATCGCTATGCGGTCTTATGCTCAGAAATTGGGTCAACCGGTCGATTTATGGGGAGTGGTCGGCTTACTCCACGATTTTGATTATGAACGCTGGCCCGATCCACCCAGTCATCCTTTGGAAGGGGAAAAAATTCTCCGAGCGCGGGGTTATCCACAAGAAGTGACATATGCCATCAAGTCCCATGCCGATTATCTGCCCGATTGTCCACGTTTGACCCCCTTACACAAGGCCCTTTATGCTTGTGATGAATTATGTGGCTTTGTGATGGCCTGCGCGCTGGTTCGACCCGAAGGGATTCGAGGTATGTCGGCCAGTTCCGTCAAGAAAAAAATGAAATCCAAAGGTTTTGCCAAAAATGTTTCCCGTGAGGATATGCTGCGTGGGGCCGAGGATTTTGGTGTGGAATTTACTGAGCATGTTCAATTTGTCATCGATTCGTTAACCCCCTACGCAGAAGAGCTGGGCATCGACAAAGGGATAGCAGATAAGAATGAATCGGTTTAGAAAAATTAGGGAACGAGATAATGAACTCAATAAGTGAATCACCAACAGAGACTTCAGAAAATACTCAGGAGCGGTCTGTCTTCTCGGCGTGGTTGTTTTTAGTGGGGTTTGCCTTTCGACGACATTTGCGCGTTCGCGGTCTTGTGGGGTTGTCGTTGGCTTTACTCGTGATTTGTACCGCCATCGTGGCCTTGTTTTCCTTTACCAGCGGTTGGGATCGTTACGAAGCCCGATTGAAAAGAGCACCAACACAAAGAATTGCTTTTTTTGCGGGGAGTCTCAGTCTCGTTGCCGCCGAAGATTCCGAATATATTCAGCGAATTCGGAAAGAAACCAAGCCCTTGGCGGTCTTTTCCAAATGGGTGATCTTTATGTTGACCTTGGGATTTATTCTCCCCGTTTGGGCCATGTCGTTTGCCACTTCGTCGATCGGTTCCGAGAGAGAATCCCGTTCGTTGGTTTGGTTGACGTCGAGACCGATTCCAAGATATGCAGTATATTTGGCCAAGTTCTTGGGTACGTTACCTTGGTGTTTGGGTCTGACGATTGGAGGCTTTGGAATCCTTTGTTTGGCAGGTGGCGAAAATGGCCGAATTGCCTTTACCTTATTTTGGGAGGCCTTGCTATTGGGGAGTGTTGCTTTTGCGGCCTTGTTTCACCTTTTCGGAGCGATCTTCCCTCGGCCTGCCATTGTGGCTTTGCTGTATTCCTTCTTCTTCGAGACGATGCTCAGCGAGCTTCCTATTCCGGGAACACTCAAACGATTGAGCATCAATTACTATGTTCGGTGTTTGCTTTATGATTCTGCAGAACCTTACGATATCCCGACCGAAACGGCCTCGTTGTTCGCGCCGGTGAGTACAGCATTTGCCTATACGGCATTGATCGGGGGTTCACTCGCTTTAGTATTTCTCGGAGCTTGGTTGTTCGCAAAATTGGAACCCAAGGAGGATATTTAAGTTCTCTTTCGATCCGTTCCCATTTTGAGGTTCAAGACGCTAATGGCATTGCCAACCTGAGGTTCAAGGTGCCAAAGCCGGATGGTGATACTCTCTCACGGTACCAACCGCAATGCCTGAAGAGCCGTTGACGGTCGTGGCTCATTCCATTTTGTTTTCCGCTGCCGAGTTGATACAACGAAGAAGGGTTGTCCTTTGAATCTATAGAAATTCACGATGCCGTTGCTTCCTTATCTGCGTTTCGGTCTAGTTCTGTCCCTATTGATCCTCCTTGCGTGGCAAAAAGTTCAACCTTCGGTTTGGCTTCAAAAGGCCTATGGAGCTTGGCAGATTCAGCATCAAACAATTCCCGAATACGATCCTTTTGCTTCCTACGCGGTGCACCCCCCCGAAACAGAAGAAGAAGCAAACAGCGAACATCGCTTCAAAGCCCTCGATACTTTAACCCAGAAAACCTTGGCATGGCTCACTTCGGGCTACGAAAACCGTGTCGAAGATTGGAAACACATGGCTGCTCGCTTTGCCATTTTCCATTATTTGATTGGTCTGGCAGCTTATTATTCGCTCATACTTGCTTGCCAAAAGGTTTCCGGTTCGGCCACCCTTGGAGTTCTGTTTGCTTCGACTGCGATGGTGGTGATTGTGCTTCGGGGGTATCCGCAGGATGCTCATTTAGTTGGCCTATTGCTGTTCTGTCTCTTTCTGAACGGCTTAGGTTCGGATCGGCTTTCTTGGTGGGCATTGATTTTTATTCCTGCACTGTGGGTTTTATGGGTGAACGCCGATGGCGGCTTTTGGGTCGGCATTGCCTTGTCTTTCGGGCTTTTTCTGGCTCGGATCGTTGAGCTTTATCAATACTTCCAGAACGGGGGGGGGGAGAAGACCGATTTATCTCGTATTCTCAGAAATCTCATTTTGACCCTCGTGATTCTTTTAGCGAGTGGGTATTTGACCCAATTTAATCCGAATGGTTTCGGAGTTCTGAAATTGGCCCTGAATTATCCGCGTGGTGAAAATATTTCGGATTTCCCTTTTTGGCAACCCTACGATTTTAGTCAGCCCTCGGCCAATTGTTGGATACTCATGGCGTTTATGGCGTTTCTGATTCTCTTATTTTTGTTGAGCCGGTGTAATTTCCTCCCGAAATATCTGATTTTATTGATCATTTTCTTCGTCTGGGCTTTGATTCATCAGAAGGCATTTGTTTGGTTTGTGGTGATCGCTTCGTGGACGGCGGCCTACCTCTCCTCAGGGATGAGAAGGCCTCTCCAAGACAACGAAAAACCCTCTTCAGCACTTGGAAAAATGGCTTATCTCATTCTGCCAGTGCTCGCCTTGGCCACTTCTCCCGCGATCCGTGCCTTGTTGAATCAGGCTTCGATTTCTGATCTGGTGACCGCCGATACCCCGATCGAACTCGGAGCCGTTCTGAAACAAAATCCCGAGAACAAATTCTTTCCGGAATGGAACAATCTTCTCGCCGATTATCCCAATCAGTCCTTCACAGGGGAAATCCTTGCCACACCGGCCCAAGCCGATTTCTTAATGTCGGTTCTAGAAGTACCTAATCATGTCGTGATTCATTCTCAAGCCTATACCTATGAGAAGGTCACTTGGGACGAGTATAAAGCACTGCGGGACCTTGGGCCATCTTGGTGGGATTTACTCGAACGCTATCAGATTAGCTTGGTGATTCTGACCCCGAAAACTCCCCTCGTGAAACAATTAGCGATCGAGAAGAATTGGCAAGTGTTGAGAAATGACGATCATCTGTTTATTGCGATTCGCTCGAAAATCCCGACGACGTGGCGATAGTGATCCTTCTTGAATGATCCCTGCGCTAATCTCTGCAACAGGATGACCAATCTCTATAAAACGATGACCAAACGATTCAAGCGGTTGCCATGCTTTCATGAATGCCGAGTAATTTCTGCCAACGAGAAAGGCCAGTTGCGGAATACTGATTCAAGATCGCTTGGGCTTGGGCTTGAGCTTGAAAGCGAATTTTTTCCAAAAGTGGTCTGTTTTGATCTAACTCTAATAAAAGTCTCCCCGCCTCGTGAATATCTCCTCGGCTGTAGAGCATTCCGTTCTTGCGGTGCTGGATGAACCTTTCTGTGACGGGGGTTCTCGGTGCCAATATCCCCAATCCCTGCGACATCGCTAACAGGATCAAGGAAATAGGGTCTTCTTCGATTTGTGTGATTTGGATGAGATCAAAATCAACAAGGGGATGCTCGTTCAGATAATCCAAGGATTCAAAGCGAACTTGCTGATTTTCAACCCCTAGAATATCGTCATCGAATTTCTGGTTCGATTCCCGATTGTTCCCTTCGCCAATGATGGTGAGGGTTGAATGGGGGTTGGTGTAGGAATAGATCCCGAAGGTCCAAACTGCCTCACGAGTAATCCGAGGTGTATCTAATTCTCCCAGCCAAACGCATTTCAGGCCTGAACCTGTTTGAGAGTGAGGACGAGAAACCAAAGCCGGTGGGGGAGGATCGACCAAAACGACGGAGCGAATGGTTCGGAGCGGTTCCACCATTGCTTCATGAGGGGTCACAATCTGGGTACAATTCCTAAGCAACAGTTTCTCTTTCCAAGTTGGTAGCGTGGTGGCATCCCAATAGGTAAGGATGGGAGAATTCCCCATTCCGAATCTCATCATCCAGCCAAAAATCGAAAGGGCCTGCCGACCCCAAACGATGATCGGCCCCGAATGATGTTTCAGCTGTTGTCGTAAGGGCCAAAGGTCACGGAACCAACTCCATCGTTCATGATGCGGTTGATGAATCTCGACTCCTGAAATCGGAACGAGAGCGGGGCCGGAAAGAGGAACAACATGAGCAGGATAGGGGAGTTGTTCAAGCAGAAATTTTAACCCCAAATTCGTCCCTGTGTAGGTGAGATCACGGGTCACAAACATCGGAGCCATGCTCACTTCTGGCCCTCGTAGATAGCAATGTAAGGAAGGTTCCGAAATTCATCGTTGTAGTCTAATCCATATCCGACTACAAATTCATCGGGGATACGGAAACAGACAAAGTCGGGTTCAATCTCAATGATTTGTCTTCCCAGTTTTCGCATCAACACTGCGATCCTCACACTAGCAACCTCTCGGGCTTGGATGAGATTGACCATGTGCCTTAAAGTTTTTCCCGTATCCAGAATATCCTCAACAATCAAAACGTGACGACCTTTAAGGTCCCCGAGCACATCATCGTTAACGGCCAGTTGGCTTCCCGTTGTGGTCGCCCCTCGGTAACTCGATGCCTGAACCAGAATAATCCGGATGGGTAGGTCCAGCCTCCGTATTAAGTCGGCCAGAAAAACCAAACACCCTGTCAAAACACCAATAATTGTTACCGGTTCATGACCATAAGTCTGACGAATTTCAGACGCAACGAGATCGACTCGTTGCCGAATTTGTTCTTCTGAGATGAGGACTCGCATTCGCAATCCAATTTCGTGGACCTTTTGTGGATCGGTTTTCCCAAGGGCTAGTCTGGAGAGTCTAGCGAGAGCATGACAGGGTATCAACACTTCTGAGAATAAAATTTCAGATTAAAAGGGGTCGGGGATCGTCGAAGGTTCTCCTGAAGCATAAGTGAGCCAAACCAGCAAGATAATTTTGGATTGGACACATACCCTATGGTTGATCAGAGTGGCCTATCGGTTTCAGGTTTGCGTTCAAAAATGGCCATAGTAATTAAAGCTGTGCCAGCCTACCAAATGAATCTTGCCGGTCTGAGCGATTCCTCTGCAGACTTCGCACCTCCTCAAGATTTATGTAAAATAACCCGACTAGGAAAAATAAACTTCCTGAAGAAACGAAGAACACTTTCTGAAACTTGACTGATCGAGTTCAGGTATATCAGATTGTTCATGAGGAAATCGTGTCCGAGGACGCCATTCTAGTCCGTAGGATTCTGCAAGGGGACTCCTCTGCGATGCGAGAACTAGTTTCTCGTTTCCAAAGGGAAGTGTACGGCCTGTGTGTGCGTTATGTGGGTAGCCCGCACGATGCCGAAGATATTTCTCAGGAGGTCTTTGTCAGGGTCTTTCGCAGTCTCAAAAGTTGGGACGCGAACCGCCCCTTGCGCCCATGGATTTCACGGATTGCGGTGAATCGCTGCCGAACTTGGTTAGCCAACCGACCGAAACGACCCGAACCCGTCGATTTCCTGCACGAAACGCCCGCCCGTTTGATCGAGGATGATTCACGGGAATTGGTCGATGAAATTCAGAAAGCCCTCGATCTGCTTCGCCCAGATTATCGGGGGGTTTTTACAATGTTTCATGAACAAGGCTGTTCTTACGATGAAATTGCCGAGGTTTTTGATCGTCCAGTCGGAACGATCAAAACTTGGCTTCATCGTGCCCGAACCGAGATACTATCGTATTTACAAAATCGAGGGATGGTTCCGAAAGATGAATCTGCGGAATCGAATACCCTCCAAACCGAATAAATAGACCATCCCACTGGGATAAGTTTGATACTCGCCATGAATGAGTTTAACCCTTCACCGGAACCGAACCTATCACCCGAGTGTACCGAAAACGCTCGACGGATCCAAAGGTTTCTTGATGGGGAATCGAATTGGGATACCCCACAATTGCTGCAACATCGCCTGACTTGTCAGCAATGTCGCACACTATTACGGACCGCGAAAGTTCTTCAAGCAGGGCTTCAGAATTTCCCGCCACCTCGACCTAGTCCGGATTTCACCAACAAGGTTCTCGCTCGGGTGGAACAAGAGTCTCCCCGTTTTGTCAATACACGTTCTTCTTCTCGTCGTTACTCTCGATACTCGTGGGGGGCATTCGCTGCCGTGGGAATGGCCCTATCCTTGTTTCTGGGCTGGTTTACTTTTAATCTAGTTCTGACCACGCAGGTTAAACGTTCGCCGATTCCTCCAACCCAATTGGCAAAACTTTCTCTTCCCCAAGAAGCGAATACCCCGCAGCCGAAACCCCTAGGAGAGAAGGCTCGCGAAACACGGGGGCTTTTTCTGAATGTGGCGAAAAATCGATTGGAACGCACCCAAAGACAAGCCGATCTGCTCGCTGCGATGACCCCGAAAAAAGAAGGGGAAGAGGATGCCAATCCCGATACCTTGGCTGAGGCCAAAAACGGTATGAATCGAGCGATCGAGCCTTTTACAGGAACGGCCCGACGTGCCTTGGAATTTTTCAACCCCCGACCGAGTGCCCCCCCTAAATAATTTCCAAATGATTATGCAGCGTTTTATTCTTGGGGTTAGTGTCACCCTCCTCGCCATTGTTTCTGCTCAGGGGGCCGAACCTCCTCTTTCTCCGAATCCTCAAACAACCAAATTACTTTCTTTGGTTTCGGATGATGTCACCTTTTGTGTGACCCTGCAAGACCTTAGGGAGAATGTCTCGAAGGCAGGGGGCATTGACACCATTTTGAAAAAAATCGCTAACCCCGATGACCTCAAAATGATCCAAGCCCTTCAGGACGATATTCTCAAACCTCTTGGGATAACACCCAAACAATTGATAGAAGACCTCATTGGGGATTCTGTTGTCCTTGCCTTCAAACAAGGGCCTCCCAATAAACCCGAGGACGAGGATGGAATTGTTCTGGTCCATGCACGCGATGAAAAACTTCTCGCTCAACTCATCGACAAAATCAACCAAGCGCAGAAAGAGGGGAACGAACTCCGCAACGTCCACAAAGAAAAGGGGATTTTCCGACGAGAACTAACCAACGGCACCAACGAATATTACTTTCTGCACAAGAACATTTTTGCCTTTTCTGCCAAACTTCCCTTAGTGGAAGAGGCCTTATCGCGTTTCGAGAACCCCAAAAAAGTCAATCGCATTGCCCAAGAATACGAGAAGCTAGGAATCGGTCAATCCTTGGTCGGATTTTGGCTGAATCCCCGTGCCTTTGACGATGATTTTGAAACACAATTGAAATTGGCCAAGGGAAGTGAAAAAGTCTTTTTGAAACAATTCATTGCCCACTGGCAAGCGATCGAATCCTTGGGTTTTGGGTTGGATTTTCTGCCCCAGTTCCAACTATCGGTCAAGGTTCGAGCAGACCTCAATCGTCTGCCCGAAAAAACTTTGGCCTTGCTTCGAGGTATCTCGGAACCTTCGGAACTCTGGAGTGTGATCCCCAAGGATGCTCTGTTTGCCATGGCGTTGCGGGTTCCTCCGCAACAGCTTTTTGCAGTGATTGAGAGCTTTTTCGATGACAAAGATGCCCAGAAACTCAAAGAAGAAATGATCTCGAAATTGATGCCCTTTCTCGGTACGGAAGATGTGACCCCCCTCCTCAAAGGAACGGGGCCGGATCATGGAATATGGATCGTAAAACCTGAAGAAAAACAAAGCCTTCCTTATGCGATTTATGCCACTCGACTGGATGAAGGGGAAATCGGTCGAGAGGCCCAAAAAATGCTCGAAGAGGCAGCCGAGTTTGCCTTCCGATTGGCCAGCGCCTCTCAAAAGGGAATCAAACTGGAACGAGAAAAACTCGCAGACGGAACCACTCTTCGGATCATGACCTTCACTGAGGGACCCCGTGGCCTTCGCCCCGCATTCACGACCAAAAATCAATACTTTTTGCTGGGATCGCACCCAGTGGTTCTGACCCAATTCGCTAAACCTAAGAAGATCACTTCAGACGAAATTTTGATTCTTCGTATCTCTGCCCCCGCAGTGATGGAATATCTCAAAGAAAATGGCCCCTTTCTCTCGCTATTGGCCGAGGAAAATAAAAAAGGCAAAGCCGCCGATATTTTGAAGGAAATTCAAACGACGGTGATGGGGTTGGATGATCTCGAACAAATCGAAGTCTCGGTTAAGCCTTCGGGCCAACTCCTTTCAATCAATCTGCGACTCACCACCAAATCCAAGTGAATGCTTGATTCGTTTGAGCAATTACCTCCCTCGACAAATTCTCAAATCAATCCTAAACCTCTCGCATAAGAAGGATGTACAATCGCTACATTCGTTAGGATCATCTCAAATGCTGAAAGATTATGAGAGTGTACTCATTTCTTCTTGCAATCTTCACATAATCTTTGCTTTCTCTTAACAACAGTGCGGGTATCAGTGAGTATAACTCTATGATCGAACTCATTGTTTAGGAGAGAAAATGTTGAAATCGCGTCGATCGGCCTTTACGCTGATTGAATTGTTGGTGGTGATTGCGATCATCGCCATCCTGATCGGGTTGTTATTGCCCGCCGTGCAAAAAGTGCGTGAAGCAGCCAACAAAGCCAGCTGCCAAAACAACCTCAAACAGTTCGGACTGGCCCTGCACAACTTTGAAAGCAACAACGGATTCTTCCCCGCCAGCCGAATCACCGTTGGTACCGACAACAAATTCCGATCTTGGACCCCGATTGCTCTGGCCTACATCGAGCAAGACAACGTTGCCGCTCAGTGGAACGAAAACCTCAAATGGAACGTGGGTTCCAACTTAGTCGTTTCTCAAACCAACTTCAAACTGTTCCGATGCCCCTCGGCTCCTTCTTCTCGCCGTTCGGCTCTGACCCCTCCTTTGGGATTAGGGGACTACGGTTCGGTGAATGCGATCCGCCGTCGATTCTACAACGGTAACGGGATCGGAGCGATCTTCCCCCTTGGCCCAACGGGAGCTGCGGGTGATGAAGTTCCTGGCATTTTGAGCCGTGTGGAAAACATTCCTATTGCTGCCGTTACCGATGGTCTTTCCAACACCATCATGATTGGCGAAGATGCGGGCCGACCTAACCTCGTTCAACAAGGACGAGATACCGGTGCCATTACTGCGGATGGTTGGGGTTGGGCTGATCCGGACTGTGGCTTTAGTATCGACGGTGTGGTTCCCGGCGTTTTGGGCACCAACTGGGCCACCGGTGGTACCTGTATCGTCAACTGCACCAACGATAGCGAATTTTATGCCTTCCACCCCAGCGCAATGAATGCCTGCATGGGTGATGGTAGCGTTCGTACTATTCGCTCGAGCATCTCCGCTCAAAACCTCGCTGCCTTGGTGACCCGTAACGGTAACGACTTGAGCAACGAATAGTCTTTACCCCTCTTTTGATTTGCTCCGTTCCCATCTCTTTCCGAATCCAACCCTAATTATCGCTGGTTCCTGAATCCTCTAACAAGAGGTGGGACGATTGCTGTCAATTGCATCGTATGATGTCTTTACTTTTCCCATCGTAAAAACATTCTCTGCCAAATCGTTGATGATGAGAGATAGGGGAACAACCCGTTTTTATTATCTCTTGATCTGATTGAAGCATTTCGTCGAACTGTGTTCACTAAATCGCTCTTTGAAGAGGGTTCATTTCAATCGTTGAGGAGTGTTAATCAACCTGATCCCTGAAGTGGGTTCATTTCCAGCGAAAATGACTCGATTCTTTGAGTACACTTGGTAGAACGAAAGTATTGAATTCAGATAGTTCGATTTCAAGAAGAATCCCGTTTCAGAAAAAGGATGGAATAACCAATGAACCCGCAGGGCGATATTGCATTGATTGGTTTGGCCGTGATGGGTCAGAACCTCATTCTCAATATGAACGATCACGGTTATAAAGTGGTCGCCTATAACCGCACGGTCAGTAAGGTCGATGAGTTTTTGGCTAAAGAGGCTCGCGGAACTCAGGTGATCGGCGCTCACAGCATCGCGGAGATGTGTCAGAAGTTGAAACGCCCTCGTCGGGTGATGATGCTGGTTAAAGCGGGTCAGGCCGTGGATGATTTCATTGCCCAGATTATCCCTCATCTCGAACCCGGTGACATTATCATCGATGGCGGGAATTCCCTTTATCAGGATTCGGCACGTCGGCATAAGGAATTGGAAGCCAAAGGCTTTTTGTTCATCGGTACGGGTGTTTCCGGTGGAGAAGAAGGCGCCCGTCATGGTCCGAGTATCATGCCCGGCGGTTCTCCTGCTGCTTGGCCTTATGTGAAAGAAATTTTCCAAGCCGTCAGTGCCAAGGTGGAAGGTGGTGTCCCCTGTTGCGATTGGGTCGGTGAGGGGGGGGCAGGCCATTATGTCAAAATGGTTCATAATGGCATCGAATATGGCGACATGCAGTTGATTTGTGAAGCCTATCACCTGATGAGTGTTGGTTTGGGGATGAGCGCCCAAGAGATGCACGAGGTTTTCGCAGAATGGAACCAAGGGGTTCTCGATAGCTATCTCATCGAAATCACTCGGGATATTCTGGCCTATCAAGAAAATGGCAAGCCGTTGATCGACTTCATTTTAGATACGGCAGGGCAGAAGGGAACGGGCAAGTGGACGGTGATCGATTCCATGGAACTCGGCATGCCAATCACACTCATTGCCGAGGCCGTTTATAGTCGTTGTGTTTCCGCATTAAAAGAGGAACGAGTGGCAGCCTCGAAGATTCTCAAAGGGCCTAGCTCAGGGAAAATCTCGGGGGTTGAGAAAAAAACCTTTATCAATGCCATTCGCGATGCCCTTTATGCCTCGAAGATCGTCAGCTATGCTCAGGGTTACATGCTCATGAAAGCAGCTGCGGCCGCAAATCAATGGAATTTGAACTATGGGGGCATCGCCCTGATGTGGCGGGGAGGATGTATCATCCGCAGCCGTTTCTTGGGCAAAATCAAAGAGGCATTCGATGCCAATCCCCAGTTAGGTAATTTGTTACTCGATCCTTACTTCACGGAGGAGATGAACCGTTGTCAAGAAGGTTGGCGTGAGACCGTGGCCGCTGCCGTCAAAGCGGGTATTCCCGTGCCTGCGTTCTCCACAGCTTTGGCCTTCTACGATTCCTACCGAAGTGAACGCCTGCCTGCCAACCTGCTACAGGCCCAACGAGATTATTTTGGCGCTCACACCTATGAACGCATCGATCACCCGCGAGGGCAATTCTTCCATACCAACTGGACGGGTCGCGGGGGAGACACTGCTAGCACTTCTTATAACGTCTAGTGACACAGATAAAAGGGGCGTGGATCGTCGAACGATGATTCGAGATCGTGAGACGCGATAATTACCGATGTTCCACATGGAACAATTTGATCAGACCTGAAATCAGACTAGGCGAAAAGTTCTGTGAGGATGTTTCCCGAAGGAATCGGTCGAGTGAACCCGTCGCGACCGAGTTTGAAACCTTCCGGAATGCCCATGGAATGGAAGATGGTCGCTGCCAAATCTTGAACGCGAACCGGCTTATCCTTGACGTAGGCACCGATTTTGTCGGTTGCACCGTAAATGGCACCGCCACGAATCCCCCCCCCTGCCAATAGGGCGGACCAACAATTCGGCCAATGCTGACGACCGGGCATTTTATCGGGTTGGTTGATCTTCGGAGTTCGACCAAATTCCCCCATCACCACGACCAAGGTTTTCTCTAACAAGCCACGATCTTTCAGGTCTTCGATTAAGGCAGAAAGTCCCTGATCGAGGCAGGGGGTACACCATTTCAAACCATAGGAACCATCGCCAAAGGCATTTCCCATGCCCATTTCGCTCCCATGCATATCCCACGAAGAGGCCGGTGGCCCCCCCCCTTTTTGACCGGGCGCTGGTCCAGTCCAGCCGTTCACGGTGACAAAGCTCACACCGGCTTCCACCAAGCGACGGGCTAAAAGAAGGTTCTGGCCCAACGGGTGCATTCCGTAGCGATCCCGCACTTTGTCCGGTTCTCGCTTCAGATCAAAAACATCCCTTGCCCCGCTTCCGCTAGCCAGTTCCACCGCTCGTTGACGAAGGCTATCCCAATCTTTGAAGGTACCACTGTGTGAAGAATTGGAGCTATTCCGGAGATCCAATTCTGCCAGAATTTGTTTCCGATCTTGCATGCGATCCGAGTCAACGATGGGTTGTAATTCATCGGGCGCTTTGAAATTCGGCATGGCAGCATGATTCGCGGCCGAACCGATGAATAGCGGGGTATACTGCGAGCCTAAAAATCCCCCACTTCCGATGTTCGGTGCGCAAAAAACAGGGTCACCGACGCAACGGATCAGCCAAACGTAGTTGGGTATGTTTTTCTCAGTGGGGCGAACCCGTGCGACCATCGATCCGAGATAGGGGGAATCTGCAGGGGCATTTGCGGTGCCACTGAGTAAGTGGTGCATGGCATCGAAATGGTTGCTGATATTTCCGACGTGTGTCATGGAGCGGATCAAACTGAATTGATCGCTCAGGGCAGGAAGCCGAGTGTGCAGATCGCTGATAAGCATCCCCGGAACTTTCGTTTTGGCGGGTTTCAACGGTCCTCGAATTTCATCTGGCGCGTCGGGTTTCATATCCCAAGTATCAATGTGGCTGGGACCTCCACAGAGCAGCACAAAAATACATGAACGCTCATTCGAGCCTTTTTTTAGACCCTTCTCGGGGTTCATGCTGGCCGCTACTGTGCCCGGAACCCCCATGGTTAAGGCACCGATACCGCCTGCAAGGAGTAGTTTTCGTCGCGAGATTTGTGTGGCAGTGAGAGGAGGATACATGGAGAAACCTCACAGAGTACGAGATTTAGGTAGGTTCTGCTAAATTAACAGGCTTAACAGAGGCCTGTCAAGAAAAATCCCCACACTTTACGGAAATTGATTCTGTTGTTTTGACGGGGCGCTGGCAAAATTTTCGGGCAGAATCATGCGATTCTGTTGTTGGTCGCTCTGTTGGTATTCTGTCGGAATGATGGATCATACCATGAGGAATTAGCCCATTTCGGCCCAATCCTTGGGGAGAAGCCAATAGTGGGTGAGTTGTTCTTCTTTTGAATTGGGTTCGGGTCGATAATCGTACCAATATCGAACCGTAGGGGGAAGCGACATCAGGATCGATTCGACTCGTCCATCGGTCTTCAATCCAAAAACGGTTCCTCGATCGTACAAAAGGTTGAACTCGACATACCGACCGCGACGATATTCCTGAAATTTCTTTTCTTGTTCGGTGTAGGGGGAGTTTTTTCGTCGTTCTACAATCGGGATATAGCTGGAATTAAATTGGTCGGCACAATCTTTGACGAAAGTAGCTAACGCATCAAAATCCCCTTGCAGATAATCGAAAAAGATTCCCCCGACTCCCCGAGCTTCTTTCCGATGCGGTAAGTAAAAGTATTGGTCGCATTCGTTCTTGAATTTCTTGTAGTCGATCAGGGGAGAATACTTTTCGCAAACCTGTTTCCAAACTTTGTGAAAGTGGACAACATCCTCCAGAACCGGATAGTAAGGAGTCAGGTCGGCCCCCCCCCCGAACCACCACGATTCTCCTTTGGTGAGAAAACGAAAATTCGCATGCACAGTGGGAACGTGTGGATTGCGAGGATGGATGACAAGGGAGACCCCCGTGGCGGAGAAACGAGTCCCTTCTCCGGGAAGTTGTTTGGCAAATTCGGGGGACATTTCACCAAATACTTCCGAAAAATTTACCCCCCCCTTCTCGAAGACGTTACCTTCCGCAATGACCCGAGTGCGTCCGCCACCTCCTCCAAGACGATCCCAATGATCCTCGTGAAACTTGGCTCCTCCATCGGCGGCCTCGAGGGCTGCACAGATTCGGTCCTGTAAACCCAAAAAAAATTCGACCATTTGTTGGTGTTGAGTTGTGGACATAGGGAAATCCATTTTGAGTTTCGGGCAACCTTTTCGAGACCATTTTAGCTAAAAAAACCTAGAGGTTTTTTTAGAGGGAATTATGCCATATCCGCAATTCGACCGAAGTCATCTGATTCTCAAACCGCTCCGCGAGCGAGAGCATAACCTGACTTTAGAGAGTTTGTTGACATTAGATAGTCCGTGTGATTTCCAGCATCCAAGTTTAGCGATTATTGCCGATCGTCTGCAACAAGCCCAAAAGAAGGGGGCTGCCCGTATTCTTTTGATGGGGGCCCACGTCATTCGGGCGGGTGTACAAGCCCATTTGATCGACTTAATGGAACGCGGTTTGATCGATCATATTGCCCTAAATGGGGCCGGTCCCATTCACGATTGGGAATACGCGCTCATTGGTGCCACCACAGAATCGGTTGCGAAGTATGTTCGCACGGGGGAATTTGGTCTTTGGCAAGAAACGGGTCGGTTGAACGATGTGATTGCAGCGGCGGTTCGCCATGGGATCGGGGCCGGTGAAGCGATTGGACAAGCGATTGCCCAAGGGGATTTTCCGCATCGGGACAAGAGTCTTCTCGCCCATGCCTATCGATTAAAGGTGCCTGCTACGGTGCATATTGGTATCGGCCAAGATATTATTCATGAACATCCTAATTTTGACCCCGCTGCTTGGGGAACCGCCAGCTACATCGATTTTCTAATCCTTGCCCAAACTTTAACCCGTCTCGAAGGGGGGGTGTTTTTGAATGTAGGTTCCGCTGTGATGGGGCCTGAAGTTTACCTCAAGGCTTTAACGATGGCTCGCAATGTGGCACATCAGAATCAACAGGTGATTCAACATTTTCTTACGGCTGTATTCGACCTGATACCTATCGAGGGAGACACCCGCCAAGAAGCTCCCAAGACCGATCCACGCTATTATTACCGCCCTTGGAAAACCATTTTGGCGCGGACCGTTGCTGACGGCGGAGAAAGCTATTACATTAGTGGGGATCATCGTCAAACGATTCCTGCTTTGTGGCGTGAGTTGGCAAAATCGTAAGTCCCGATCCCCTTCTGCCGATCCTCTCTCCGTTCTTTCCTCTCGTGTTCCCTTCTGCTCATGGAGAGAACCTCTTTGTTTTCCGTTGGCGGTCTCAGCCTCGAAGAATCGGTCTCATACAATAGTGGGAGTAGATCATCGAACCCCAAGAAATTTCTATCCATTCACACAACGAACATGCCAAACGATCCTTTTTCTTCTTTGGTCGATTCAATGGACCCCAACGTTTATGAACTCACCACGAAAACCAGCGGTCCGGAAGGGTCCCTTCCTTTGACCGATGAGCTTTTGCGTCATGCTCCCAGTGGTGATCTTTTTGGATGGACGCAGAATGTGGGGATGGGCCTTCAACCTTCGTTGTTGGGTCGAAAAGAATTTTTGATTCTTTCCACCCACGGGGGCTTGCGTGCTGACAATGGTGAGCCAATCGCCTTGGGGTATCATTCAGGACATTGGGAAATCGGCTTACTTGTCAAAGCTGCGGCGGAAGAATTCAAACGATTGGGCACGATTCCCTTTGCGGGGGCTTGCTCCGATCCTTGCGATGGGCGCACACAAGGTACGACCGGCATGTTCGATAGTCTTCCTTACCGTAATGATGCTGCTCAAGTTTTTCGACGGTTGATTCGTTCCTTACCGACCCGTTCTGGTGTGATGGGGGTGGCCACCTGCGATAAAGGGCTTCCGGCCATGATGATGGCGTTGGCGGCCCAACACGATTGGCCCATCATCCTCGTTCCGGGGGGGGTCATGCTCGCAACGGACGGTCATGAGGATACCGGAAAAGTGCAAACGATTGGTGCCCGTTACGCAGCGGGAGAGATCACTTTAGAAAAAGCAGCCGAGGAAGGTTGTCGAAGCTGTGCCTCACCGGGGGGGGGGTGTCAATTTCTTGGGACCGCCGCCACTTCCCAAGTGATTGGCGAAGCATTAGGGATGAGTCTTCCCCATTCGGCATTGGCCCCATCGGGGCAACCCGTTTGGCTTGATATGGCCCGTCGTTCCGCCAAGGCTTTGCTCAATCTCTCGGGACGCCGGATTCATGCCAAGCAAATCCTGACCGAAGCGGCTTTCCGCAACGCTATGGCGGTGCATGCGGCCTTTGGGGGAAGCACCAATCTTCTTCTTCATGTCCCTGCGATTGCCTTTCATGCGGGAGTTCGTCGGGCGACCGTCGAAGAATGGGCCGAAATCAATCGCAAAATCCCTCGCATTGTCGATGCTCTGCCGAATGGACCGGTGGGGCATCCGACTATCCGCGTTTTCCTCGCAGGGGGAGTTCCCGAAGTGATGCTTCACCTGCGTGAACATAGTTTGCTCGATCTGAATTGCCTGACGGTATCGGGGCAATCTTGGGGGAGAGTATTGGAATGGTGGGAGAAATCGGAGCGCCGTAAACGCTTCCGAGAAATCCTCCAAACCAAAGATGGTGTCGATCCCGACGATGTGATCCTCGGCTTCGAGAAAGCCAAGCAAATGGGATTGACCTCCTCACTGACCTTCCCGCGAGGAAATCTTTGCCCCGAAGGATCGGTCATCAAATCGACTTCGATCGATCCGAGTGTAGTCGATCCGGATGGGGTCTATCGTAAAGTGGGACCCGCTAAGGTCTTCACTACCGAAAAAGCCGCTATCGCTGCCATCAAAGGTCAAGGGCCTGTCTCAGTCGTTCCGGGAGATGTTCTGGTTTTGTGTGCCCGTGGCCCCATGGGGAGCGGGATGGAAGAAACTTATCAAGTGACCTCGGCCCTGAAATTTATCTCATGGGGGAAACATGTGGCCGTGTTGACCGATGCCCGATTCTCGGGAGTCTCCACCGGTGCCTGCATTGGGCATATCTCTCCCGAAGCCCTCGCAGGCGGACCGATTGGTAAAATCCGCAATGGCGATTTGATTCAAATCATCATCGATCGAAATACCCTCGAAGGAAGCGTTGACCTTGTGGGGGATGCAACGGGAGTGAAAGGAATCGAATGGGGCACGCAAGAACTAGCGCAACGCCCTCAACGCGATGATCTCCGACCCGATCCGGATTTACCCGCCGATACCAAACTTTGGGCCATCCTCCAAGAAGCCAGTGGGGGGGTCTGGGGGGGATGTGTCTACGACCCTGAGAAAATTTCTGAAACCATCTTAAAGAGTTTGTTAAACAAATAGGTAAGATAGATAAGATAATGATGGTATGGTTTCCTCTGCAAAAAACTTCTGTTGCCTAGACCAAGTAGGATAGGTTAGATGGTACCCAGATAAACAAAACAGACAGTTACAACCTTTAGGAAGACCATGAGTCCCCTTCTCGATTTGGACACGGACCTTGTTATGGATCAAATTAGCTACGCTCGACAGGTGCTTCGAGCCGAGGCGGAAGCCTTGGAGGAAGTTGCGGACCGCTTGGATGGTTCGTTCGATCGGATCATCGAAATCTTGTTCAATTGTGCGGGACGTATCGCCGTGACGGGCGTTGGAAAATCGGCCGATGTCGCGCAAAAGATTGTCGGGACTTTTAATTCGACGGGAACCCGAGCTTATTTTCTCGATGCCACACGAGCTTTGCACGGTGATTTAGGAATGATCCATCCCAATGATGTGGTCGTGCTGATTTCCAATAGTGGCGAAAGCGAGGAAATCGTTCGCTTGCTGACCCCGTTGAAGAAATTGGCCGCCTCGGTCATTGGGATCACAGGGAACAAAGCGAGCCGATTGGCATTGATGGCCGATGCGGCCTTGGTGTATGGACCGATTGTCGAATCCAGCCCCGACGCTCTTGCTCCTAGCACTAGTTGCACGGTGGCCATGTCCTTGGGGCATGCGTTAGCATTCGTTTTGGCAGAGCGCCGACAATTCACCCGCGACGATTTTGCTCGCTATCATCCTGCAGGGAGTTTAGGCTTCAAGTTAGCGACCGTTGCCGAATATATGCGCTCGGGGACGGAATTACGCTTAGCTAAAATGACCGACACCGTTCGAGAAGTTTTTGCAAAAGCCCGACATTTTGGCCGGCGAACCGGTGCCGTGATGTTGCTCGATGAGCAAGGAAAATTGGCAGGGCTGTTTACCGATTCGGACCTTGCCCGATTGTTTGAAAAACGTGCCGATCATTTGTTTGACGCTCCCGTTTCAGAAATCATGACCCGTATGCCCTTAACGATTGGGCCGAGCGCACGCATGGCCGAAGCGATCGAGATCATGCGGAACCACAAAATTTCCGAGCTACCCGTTGTGGAGGAAGACGGCACGATTTGTGGTTTGCTCGACATCACCGATTTGATTGGTGCCGAGATGGTCGATCCCAAAACCGGTCTCATAACCGAATCACACGTTCGGCTATTCAATCGAATTAGCGCCTAAAGTGACGAACTTCGATTAATGTAAGCGGAATCCCCTCCGAATCCAATTCAAAGAATTTCTGGATCGAGATGGATACCACTATCCCAGAAAATGTGGAGAGCCAACCGGATAGGCGGGTTATTATTCCCATTCGTGGTGGTTGAATTTGAGATTTTGTGCGTTTTCGCTCACGGCACGCTTGATCGTGTCGCTTGCCCCCTGTGGGAACTCAGCGTCTATCTCCAACGTGATACGGACCTTGGCGTTCGGATCGGACGCCAGCAGCGCGATCACCTCCTCAGCGATGGTGTTCAGCTTCGACTTGGCCAGCGCGGCGTTCACCTCGACGCTACCCCGAAAGGATCGTGCAGGAGATTTCTCACGCGGAATCGGGGTGATGATGACATCAGAAGTGTGCGAGGTTGGTTGATCTTTCTGCGTCCCTGCATCTCCGCTTGAGGTTGATTCTCGATCCGGCGGAACAACTTCGATCGGCTTATTCATTGAGTTGGCGTACTGCTTCGCGGCTTCCGGTTCGATCAAAAGAAGGGTATCGTTAATCAAAATGCTCCCCTCACCGAAAAGGAAACCGTCATACTTCCCTTCGGTATATCCTTGTGCGGTTGCGAAAAAATCTCGGCTCGCAGACCCTTTGGAGAGAACCTCATCAAACGTTCCGCGTTTTCTCAAACGGGGAAAGTAGAGATATTTCAAAGAATCTTCCCAATAGTCGGCCGCCCGAACCGATGTTTTACCATTCTTCCAGTAGTACATTTTGAGTTGACTTCGCAAGTGAATCGGAGACCAAACCTCGATGATTAACTCGTTTTCTTTACAAACCCGATCGACTTCACTTGGTATCGTTCCGCTGGTTGTATTCAAGGGATGCGCTTCAATCGTCATTCTCTCATGGGGGTCTTCTTGACTGGGACAGAGCAACCACTTAAAACATTCTCGCGCGACCTGTGGTAATACCTGCTTCGACGAATTCAACTCGCGTTCGGCCTGCTTGAATTGAAACTGATCCAAATTCAGATTTCCCGAACGAACATCTTCAACAATACTTTCCCAAGCCAACAATCTCCGTGTGGCCTCACGCAAACGGTCCACGATGCTTTGTTCTGCTGCCATGAACAGTAAGCGGTTTTGTCGTTGTCGTGGACGACTTCCGTTTTTGCTGAGGTATTCCTGAATAACGGATTCGACTCTATGGGACGAACCTTTCTGGTAAGTCGTATCTAAGGGGAGAATGACTAATCGGAGTAGGCTATCGTCGGGTACATCGTTGTGCGGTACGAATGTATGAACTCCATCGAAGCTCTGGACCGACGAGAAAGCCCGTTTGATGACCTCTTCGATCTTTTTGCGGACCTCGGTTTTTTCGTCGAATCGGCGTTTGCGGTCTTCCATTTCCCGCCGCAAATTGGTCCGCGTATCGAACCAAAATTGGGTGTTGACGGCAGAGCTTTCTCCGTTACTGCTTAGGTAATGGAGTTTGTCCGCCAGTCGGCCGAGGGCATCCTGATAGACCGCTGGATTTTGTCTCGGTTGTAAACACCCCAATAGAATACGGGCAAAATCGATCCCTTTCCTTGTCCTTTGTAAGTTGTGACTAGAAGGAGAGGTGGCCAAAAATATGGTGCGGGCCACCCGTTTGGCCGCATGGAATTGCCCAAATCGCGGTTCCGAATTTTCCAATTCCGTTGTTTCCGCACGATCTCCATCAATATCGCGCTCGATCACCGCATCCCAACCATTGGGCAGATAGTTCACCAGCTCGGTTCGCGCTAATGAATCGTTGAGTGGAAAACTGCTCGGGAGAATCATCAAATCTTGATTGTTCTCTTTCCATAACCGCAAGATAATGTGAGCCATCAGCTTGAGGACCCCTCGGGTTTTTTGGAATCCTTCAATCGTTGACCAATCTTCGTAAAGTCGGTCAAACACTTCTGGATGAATCGGATAGGCTTGGATCAGCCGTTCATAATATCGTGATTCTTGCGTTTCACTGGGGAGCTTTTCTTTGTGTTGGATGTAGCTATCAGCAAATGCACGGCACACCTCATCGCGTTCGCTGAGATTTCGTATCGGTGAAAAAAGTCGGCGGCGAATAATCTCGAAGGCTTCTTCGGTGGCAATGGGTTTCCAAAGCGCTTGAACCCGACCAAAAACTTTCTCGATTCTTTG
>JAOAAA010000189.1 GCA_026419115.1 Gemmataceae bacterium | reverse complement strand
TCGGCAGCGTCAGATGTGTATAAGAGACAGAACTACGTTCAAGGAGCTGCCGCCCCCTATCCGATTCTGTCGGGATTGCCTGAGAATGCCACAATCGGAGCAGCGAACCCGTTCCAGAATGCAGCGGGGCAACTCACCGCACGAACCCTCACAGGGATTGATATTAATCGACCTTTGACGGATTATCGCACTTCGCGAACGGTGCCTTTTAGTGCCACCTCGGTGACCGATGCCACGCGATACAATCTGGCGGTGCGTGATCGTCAGCGATTGGCCAAAGATATTTTCGATCGGCTTGTGCTGGCTTCCGGAATGGCTCCGTTCGATCCATCGGCTGAAACGCTCGGCTCGGCCCGCTACAATGCCTATCGACAGATCGCCCAATATGCGGTCAATCTCGTCGATTTTGTTGATAACGATGATTACTCGACTCCGTTCAATTGGAATCCTTCGCAAATAATTCTTGCAGGCGACTCGCAAGCCACTCAGGATGCGAAAATGCGAGCCGGTTGGGTCTTCGGAGTGGAACGTCCCCGCTTGGTGATTAACGAAGCCTACGTTCGCTACGAAAACGATCCTGCAGATGCCGCAGCGAATAATCCCGATCCGGTGAACATCAACAACTATGGTGCCCCCACGATGGGTTACCAAGTGAAGGTTTATTTGGAACTGCACAACTGCTTGACCCCGCCGAACGCCAACGAAATCGGCCTCCTCTCGGATGGGGGGAATGCCGTTCTCACCACCGCGACGGGGCAACAGAACTATCGCATTTTGATCACCCGACAGAACGTGGACCTGCCGAAAAATGCCGATGCTGTGAACGCCACCAATATCACCGCAGGCCACCCCGAAAATGTTCTGGGTTGGCCGAATATCGGTGCGGGCACAACGGGCGTGTTCGGAACTCCCTCCCTGCCCGATCCTCGCGTGGTTTCGATCGTCACTTTTGCAAACAACTCGATGGTGGCCCCCAACCTTCTCAACGGCACGCCAGCAGGACCGAACTTCTCGTATGCGATTGTCGGGCCTTCGAGTGAATGGAACGGGACCGACCGCTACGTTCTGCCTGAGAAGGACCCGATGAACCCGCAAAATACTTTACCGTTACCGACCGCTGCTCGGCATATTCAAGCCACCGGCTTGGAATATATCGTACCGATGGGCGATTTGGTGAATGTGAACGCGACCAATCCCACCGTGGGACGGGTGCCTTGGGCGCCGAGTTTCTTACTCCAGAAGCTGGCCTGCCAACACGTTCCTGCAGGAGCCGATACGAATCTCGCGCCGAATCCTTACATCACCATTGATGTGATGGACCTGAAAAAACAAGGGCAACCGGAAGATTATTTCCTCAATGATAGCCTGAAGGCTACCTATGGTACCGATGGAGGCCGCTTAATCAATCTGTTACTGAGCAATCTCGGAAATCATCGCTCGGCGGTCCGACCTGCTCCGATGAACAACCGTACCTTTGATCTGGTGTATGGGACTCACCCCAGTGGTGCGGCAATGGATCGCATCAACCAAAACTTGGGTCGAGCCAATAATAACGTGACCTTACCGTTTGCCCCCTATATCCATCTCGATCGCATGATTGCTTCGGTGGGAGAACTGATGATGGCGCCCCAAGTTCGCCAACATGAACTGTTCACCTATTTCTTCACGTTCAATCCAGCGGCAGGTCAAACTCGGTGGGCGCATGTGATCCCGTGGCAGCAAAATAATGGCCGGCTGTATCGCGCTCTCGATCTGCTCCGCCCCCGCAGCCAAATCTCCCATATGGCCTATGGTGGACGAATTCCCGGCCGGCTGAACGTTAACTCGATTCGCCCCGATAATATGCTCTTGCCGGGTGGTACCAGCGGGGTGTTCAACTCCCTGACAGATGCGATCCACTCAAATCTGTCCTCGTCGATGAATAATTTCACAACGGCCAGTCGAGATAATGCTTGGACTGCTTTAATAGCCCTGCGAAATGGACCCGACGGAATCCCCTTCACCGAAGATGATCGGCCGATCGTCGGCACCTTCAACCCCAATGCTCCTCTTGATGGGTCAGGGAACTCGACGGATCGGTTCTCACCAAATGCGGGTATCGGTCGAACACTCATGCAACCCAACTTGCTCCATCGGGAAGAGTTACCAGCCGGTTGGATTCAATACGAAATGCTCTCGAAGACGCTGAGCAACCTGACCACCCGCAGTAACTGCTTCGCGGTGTATGCGACCATCGGTTACTTCGAGGTTCGGAATCCCGGACCGTATCACTCGGGCAATCGACCCATTCTCGGAAAAGAATTGGGCATCGACGATGGAACCAACGTGCGGCACAAGTTCTTCGCTTTGGTCGATCGTTCTGCTTTGACCGTCGATCAGACGAACCCAAGGCTTGCAGGCCAACCCAATGTGTACTTCTCGTATGAACCCTATTTGGGTTACGAAGCAGCCGTTCCCGAACCGGGAGTAACCCTGCAGATAGCCGTCCCCGCACTCTCCCTTTCAGGAGGTGCCTTGTACGGCAATTATGACGGGATCATGTGGGAAATTCGTCCGGGAACTTCGGTGTTGACCATCGGTTACGGAGACAACGAACGCCCCTTGACGGTCACGGCCGTGAACCTCATCAACTCGCCTTCCGCAAATAATCCTACGGGAATTATCACGGTGACCCTACCGGCGGATCGGAAATACTATCGTGGGGATGTGATTACCCTGAAGAATCCGAACCCAGCCTTTCCGGTCTCGACATTAGGTAACCCAGGCCCGCAACCTCGGTTCAACTATAATGCCCCGTTGTTCCGAGCCGTCGTTCCTTATGTGGAACAAACGAAGTAATTTCTCATCTTCCGGTTTTTCTTCAGAATCACGATCCCGATCGTAAACTCTGACCTAAAGGATTATCTAGAAATCCTTTAGGTCATTTTCATGTAATTGTGGCTTCTCGGAACAATCTTCGACTTGCAACGGGATAATTTAACCAATTTAACGATTAAATTGCCTTGGGAATTGGGGGTATTTAGAGTATAACAAGAGGTAATCTTTGAGTTCCCTTTTGCGATTTGAGCAGAAACCCGCGCAAGACGGGTCGGCCCCACCGTCTGACCTATGTGGAAAGTCAGGAACCGAAAATCAAAGACCGAGAAAATATCATGAACGCTCCCTCAATCGCATCGTTAACCGCCGACTTCTTAACCGCTCAGATTGAGTTCGGTGAGATGAGCTTCTCGGAAGTCGATGCCTACAACATCACCGCCGGCCTTCGAGCCGACCCCAAACAAGCGTGGGCCGACGCTCAAGCAGCCGCGGGGATTCAAGTGAATCAGGTTCCGACGGAGTGGGCCACGTTCGTTTGGTGGCACGAAACCGCCTACGCCATTCCCATGGCAGCTGGGGAATACCCCCAACGCTTACGCGAACTGGGCATTCTGTTGAGCGAAAAGAACCTCAGCGCCTTGCCGACGCCGCGAGCCTCGACCCTTCCGGCTGGGATGCAACGTTGGATCGAAAAGGCCAAGCTCGGTTCCTTCGATCAACTGGTCATGGCCGCGGCTCTGCTTCGCTCGGCGGGCGAGTTCCATCGGGCACAAGAATATCTGGATTTGGCCGAAACCAAGGATGCCAGCAAACGAGACGTCATCGCCAACGAACGAGCCACCTTACATTGGTTCGCGAACGATCGGGCCAAGGCCGTTGAAATGTGGTCGAAAATCGACCATCACCCTGCCAGCCAATTTAATCAAGGTGTGGCAGCCCTGTTCAACGGCGAGAAAGTTAAGGCCAAAACCTTCCTGAAGCAAGCCCAAAAAATGCTTCCTGAAAACAGCCCTTGGTACGATCTCGCCAGCTTGTACCTGTCCATCTCCGAAATCGAATAACTCCTAGTATCAAACCAATCTGTTTGGATCTTTCTCTGCTGATCCGAATAGCACCTGTTCGATTGATCCTCTCTTGCTCATCGATTCGCCTTGCACTTAGCAAGCATAATCAAACGGATGAAACGGTAATTGGGCCGGTTCCAGCCAGACCGATTCTTGACGGGACCATTCCCAAGCGGCCAAGGCCGCAGCACAGGCCGCAACATAATGATCCGACGGCTGCTTGAATTTAGCGGCTCCTTTGAGTCCTTGGCTTTCCAACCATGCGAGAAGAGATCGTCGCGCCGAAGGTGTTTGCTTCAGGTTCACCACATCGGCAATAGGTGCCCCGCGTAGGGCCATCGTCGCGCTGGGGTGAACCTCCACAATTCGGGGGGTTCGGGGAGAGATCGTGGATAATATGCGAGAAAGAACAATCCCTCGTAAGGTCAAATACGCCATTCGATTCAAGGTCGGAGGCATCACGGTACCGGCCCGCAATCCCACCGCGATCACGGCGTTCCGCAACCGACGATCCCCCGGCCGATCCCCCCCCCCTACTTGGTAGGAGAGGGGAGCATCCAGCCCAAGCACCGCATCTTCGTTCAATAGCCAAGCGGAGATACGTTCCCACAAAAGGGAATCATCGGCACGAAGAATGGTTTCCACTTGATGCAACGATTCCCCTTGCACGCGAAAGACCACCAAGACCGTCTCTTCGGGATTCGACGGCCCCGAAAGGTCAATCCCCATCACAAGCCCTGCGGAATCATTCTGAGTCGAGCAAAGAGAATTTCCCGTTTGTGTTGCCTGCTGCGGAGATGGGCCAGACAGGGGGGTAGGAGCGACGATGCTAATCTCGTTCACGGGTATGTTCTAACAATTTTTTGATGATCTCATCGGCAGAGACCCCATCGGACTCGGCATTGAAATTGGTCAAAATTCGATGGCGCAAGACGGGTGCGGCAATGGCCTTGACGTCCTCGACACCGGCAAAGGTTTCGCCCCGAAGAACCGCTCGAGCTTTGGCCGCTAAAATTAAAGCCTGAGAAGCACGTGGCCCGGCTCCCCAGCGGACATATTTTTGAACGAATTCGGGGCAGCCCCCTTCGTTGACTCGTGTGGAACGAGCTAGGCGGATCGCATAACGAATCACATGCGGGGCGACAGGCACTTGCAGGACCATATTCTGCGCCAGCAGCAAATCGTCTGCACTCAAAACAGGTTGAATCTGTGTGGTATCCTTCCGAGTTGTCGCTTCCACAATGTCGTATTCTTCTTGTTCTGAAGGGTAATTCACATGCACCAAGAACAAAAAACGATCCAACTGCGCCTCGGGAAGAGGATAGGTCCCTTCTTGCTCAATGGGGTTTTGCGTAGCCAATACGAAAAAAGGGTCGGGTAAACGATGACGGACTCCGCTGACGGTCACTTGCTTTTCTTGCATCGCTTCTAAAAGGGCCGCCTGAGTTTTCGGAGGGGTCCGGTTGATTTCATCGGCCAAAACCACATTAGCGAATAAAGGCCCCTTGACGAAGCGGAAAATCCGCCGACCCGTTTCGGGATCGTCTTGCAGGATTTCCGTACCCGTCACATCCGAGGGCATCAGGTCTGGGGTAAATTGAATGCGGTTGTAGCTCAGTTCGGTGGCTTCTGCGAGTGTGCGAATCATCAAGGTTTTCGCGAGTCCGGGCACACCCATTAACAGGCAATGGCCACGGGCAAACAAGCAAATCAGCAGTTGTTCGAGAACTTCGCTTTGACCTACGATTCGTTGATTGCATTGGGATAAAATTTTCCGCCCACTGTCACGCAGACGATCCACAATCATTAAATCTTCATTCGGTAAAGGAGGAGGTATAGCCACGTTATTCTATCAAGGGTCAGAGTTTTGAATGCGCCAAATTCCGGCTCCTGTCACAATATCCCAGCCCTTTTCGTTGCGGGTGACGCTCACTTTGGGACCAATGGCAGCCATGCGAAAACAGTGCTGGTATTGGCCCGTCGAGGCATCGAGTTTCAGGACAGGAAATTCGGCCTGTTCATATCCATGATACAAAGCCAAGCCAAGAGAAATGAGACCCGACCCCCGAGTTCCTCGCA
>JAOAAA010000188.1 GCA_026419115.1 Gemmataceae bacterium | reverse complement strand
GTATCACACCCGAGGCCAGTGCCAAACGATTGGTCTCGGGTCGGGGGCCAATTTTTGCCTTGATAATGGGCAAGTCGGTTGCACCACGAATGCTCACAAGCGTACCGGTTACGCCAGAGATGACACTAGAACCATCCGGTAAATCCATTTCTGGCAGATCGGTATACTGCGGAAACCTGAGACCAATTTGAGGTGAAGGGCGCCCCTCACGCGGGACCAGTACTGGTGCCGGTGCCACGGCGACCTCACGCCAACCCGAATCGGCCCGTCCCGCTTTGATGCGATATTTGAAATGGGTACTAATACGCGTTGAGTCCAAAATAAACGTATATAGGGGATCGTCTTGATTGATGTTTTCGGTTGGGAGTTTGAAGGCTTGTTCAACGGGAATTCCCCCTTCGGAGAGAGTCACAATTGTGATCCTTTCGGGGATCGAACCTCGGAGGCGAATTTGAATCGGTAACGATTCACCGCGTGCCATTCGATGCGGATTTTTCGGGGAGACGATTTCGAGTTCCGTTGCAGGTTCACTTGAAGCCAATCCAAAGGGAACAAGAAAACGGCTCAATTCTTTTTCGATCCATTTTTGGTGACGATATCCAAGAACGAGTAGAATAATCGACGTGAGTAAACAGAGAAAGACAAGTCGTTTTGTTCCCCGTGAGGGAATTGCTTTTTCAATGTCGAGTTGGCTGGCACGGCGATTCGCCCGACGAAGGGTTTCATGTCTTAAGGCAAAAGAGCTTCGGGAATCTTTTGTGTCCAAGTCTTCAAATTCAATCGCACTAGAGAAAATATCTTTGAGTGTCGGGAAACGCGCTTCGATCCTTTCTGCAACCCACATGGGATTGTTTGCCCTTCTCCAAGGAATCGAAATATAACGCCGAAAGGCGTACCCCACACTAAATGCCCAAGCGAGTGTCCATAAGGCACGCAAGTAACTTGGGAAATCAACGAACGAATCCAGAATCGAGACGATCAGCCAAGCGAAGGTTGCTGTTAAAAAAATGAGTGAGCCGTTCCGAAACAGAACCACACGACGATACTTTCCCATAGCCCGATTCAGATAACCCGAAAGCGGACTGAAATTGGGTTTTGGTGGTGCCAAGCTAATCGGCATCGTAATTCCTCACATACGTTTAGAATTATGATACGCGATTCCGTTGGAATTTTCGAGACGTTACGAATTCGTGAAGAAGTCTAGGCCCCGATTCATGTGTAGGGAAGGCGACGCATGAACAACAGGAAAAAGGATTGGGCCTTCGTCGATCAAAACCAACATGTTCCGGTTGAATACCAACACGTTTGGTAGGGATCAAAACGATTGCAGAAAGAAAAATCAGAAGGCAAACCCCTGTAGAGGAAGGGGCATTTGCCGACAACAAATCGACTCTGAGAGGATATAGACGGTATCCCCATTCAGAGATCGGGTCGTTACAACCCGTATTTTCGGCGTAAATCGAGCGCGGGTCGTTTCATAATTCCTCATTTATCGGGGAAGAGAAAATTCTTATTGCGAGAGGTGACGATAGGGAGGTTAGGACACGCCAGAAAAAAACTGGCACTCGTTACAGGAGGACGATTTCACCATGATGCGTCGATATGTAATCGCTTTGGCGATTCTCACAGGTTTGTTCTTGGCGGCTCCCAGCACTAGCCAAGCCAAGGAACCCCCCCTTCCCCGTTGGTATTACTATCCCTACTCGTACTTCCCTCACAATTACTGGCCGACTTACAGCCCCCAGTATCCCGAGCCGTTGGGTCAGCCCTATCAGCGTCCTCCGGCATACATGGCTTACCCTCCCTTCAAAGAGCCAAACTGGCGCTACGAACTGTGGCAAAACCAAAAGTACTATCGGGGCAATCACTTCTGGTTAGACCAGTTCTAATCGTTTCATTCCACTAACTACCTTCCCATAAAATTGGCCTTTGACCTGAATTTCTCTGTGAGAAATTTCTGTCAAAGGTCAATCTCTTTTTAAGATAAATCGTTGAGTGGAATAGACTCTAGTTCATTCGAGGGAACCAATGTTGAAGTATCTGTTGCTCTGTTGTTTATCGTTGACTGTGGTCTCGATGACGTCTTACTCGGAAGAGAAACCCCCCGTGAAAAAAGAGGCCGAACGCCCCAAGGTCATGGGTCGCATCACCGAGATCAGCGAGAAGGAAATTGTGTTGTGGGTTTCAATGGGGGATGGAAAAATTGGTATCAGTTACGGGATGCATATCCCCTTAACAAAGGATACCAAATACTACCTCGAAGAGATCGAATCCACCGGTAAAAAAGACGATAAAGGGAACGAAATTACCAAGACCACTCGAAAGGAAATCACTTGGAAAGACCTCAAACAAGACGGTGCCACCGTCATTCAGGATGATAAAGGGAATGCCCTGAGCATCACACAAACCCGCGATAAGCGGTCCGCCCCGAAAGGAAAAGAGCCAATGCTGGTCAAACCGGTCGAAGCACCGAAGCGGTAAGCTGATGAATCAGAATGATCCAGTGGTCATCATCGGAGTGGTAGGCCGGCCTATCGATCCAATAAGGACACTCTAGCGAATCGTCAGGGTTCCTTTCTTGAATCATCAAGGTTCCTTTCCTCATCAGGCTAGCTCTATCCATATAAGAACGAGGTGGTTCTTGAATCAACGCATCAACACTTCTTGAATCAACGCATCAACACTTCTTGAACAAAAAATCGTGAGTAACACTCGAAGGGTTAATCTCTACAACGAAACGCTCGAAGGGTCAATCACCGTAGCGGAGTTTTCGTTCGGGATCATGGAAGCGTGCGTAGATCGCTTGATCTTTCCCTTGAGTTTTTGTCTCAATTCGGATGAGATTCTTTCCTTTGGCGAGTTTGAGTTTTACTTCGCGTTGATCGGGGAAAACATTGGAGCCGCTTCCGGGGTCTTTCACAACCTGCGTCCCCTGCTCTCCCACAATCAATGTGAAAGGTTCCTTGATCCCCACGCGGAAACGAACTTCCATGTCGGCAGGTGCTTCGACAAACCCACTAATGGTAACCGGTGTGGCTTCCTTGGTTTCTGGCAAAGAAATTCGGCCACTTACTCCCACTTTTTGCGTTAATTGTTCTTTACCCACCGTGACGGTGACGTTCGTCCAGAATGGGTCGGCCATGACATATCGAACCAGATCACGAAAATCTTGGACACTCATGTTTTTATCCAGACCTTCGGGCATCATCGATTTTTCCTGAACGCGGATCGTATCGATTTCCTCTTTCTGAATTTTCCTCAGAACGGCGTTTTCGACTTTCAGGGTGATCGATTGTTTATCCTCTTCAACGAGCAGGCCCGTTTCGACCTTGCCGTTCAACAAGCTGACAACACGAATGAAATAAGGGGCACCGATGACCCGATTGGGATCAAGCACATTGACAAGGATGTATTCAATATCGCGACCGGCCCCCTCGATATTGGGACCGACCTCGGAGCCGATGCCGTCGAATTTATGGCACTCGGCACAATTCGCTTCAAAGACCTTTCGTCCGCGCTCGAATGAACCGGGCGCTTGTGCGAGTTCCACCCGCATTTTATTGATGAGATTGGTCAATTCTGCGGGCGAAGGTCGGGCACGGCCCCAGACTTTTTCAATCAGACCATCGAGTTCTTTATCCTTAAAGGCCTGAATTTTCAGGACTGTGTTATCGGTCAGATCGGTTCGCGAAATCGTCTGCTTCCCAACCGCTTCGAGCAATTGCTTGGCCGAGGTCTTTCGGCTAGCCAATAAGTTGACCGCTTCGGCTCGCAGTGCCGGTGAAAGCTCCTTCCATGAATTGAGGATTCGATTCGGAATTTCTGGAGAATCGTAATTGGCCAAGGCACGCACTGCTTCCACTTGCACGCCCTGCGAAGCATCCTCCAAAGCTAATTTCAGAAGGGTTGTTTGACCCACAGGAATTTGAGAGATACCAATATCTCGAATGGCGTTCAGTCGTACATTTAGAGGTTGTTTTGCATCCGTCGCTAAGGTGATCGCAAGTTTGGCCGCTTCGACATCTCGGAATTTGATGGCCAAACTGCCTAATAAGCGTTTCACTTCGGGGGTGGCATTATCCTCTAACGATTTTTGAACCGTTTTCCAATTGGCAGGAGCATCGAGCAACCGAGGGCCAATGGCAATCAAAAGGGCTTCTAAAGCGATTTTTTGAACTTGGGCATCCTTCACACCGTTCAGAAAATCAAGACAAAGCCCTAATGATTCGGGCTTTCCTTCCGCCACGACTCGACGAATCATCCGAGGCACAATCGTTTCGGCCACCAGAGCATTCCCTGCGGTGTGAGTTTTGAGCCAATCGAGTTCTTCCTTCAAATTGGTTTGCAGGTTTCCTTCAAAGGCCAACCAAACTAATTGGGGAATAACGGGGTCTTTATTATCGTCGGAGAATTTCAACAATTCCCGAACCATGCCCCGAGTATCGATCGAACGGCGAGCCGCCAAAATCGCAGTTGAGGCAATCTCTCGGCGAATCGTGACCGATGAATCTTTGAGTTCGTTCAAGATATTCGTGAAAGCCCTAGATTTAGGCCCCTCGATTAAGTCGGTCCAGCGACGAATGTTTTGCACCCGTTGGGCTTCCGTTGGTTTGTCGGCCATTTGAACATTCGTGTAAGCATAAGCCTTGGCCCAAGAGGGTTCGAGAACAGGTCGCGGTTCACGATACGCTTGTTCTTCGTTGCGTCGTTCATGAATCAGTCGCAGGGCCGTTCGGGCTTTGTAGGGGTTGGGATCATTGAGTAGCTTGAACAACTCGGGGAGCATAAGTTTCCCAAGGTCCTGAGGTTTTTGGGTTTTGAGTCCTTGGGGTTGAATCCGATAAACTCGGCCTCGTTCATAGTCCCACGAATCGGGGGCCGCTTGGTGACAGGGATTTTGATCGTGCCAATCGATACAGAATATTTCGCCGTTGGGTCCCCATCGGAGGTTGATCGGTCGGAAGTTTTTATCTCCCGAAACCACAAAATCATCCCCTCGTTTGGCAAGGTAAGTGGACCCATTTTTAGAAAGGATGTTCTGCTTGATCGAACAACCATGAATACTGCCAAAGATGACTGAATTGCGGTATTTTTCTGGGATGATGGGAGTATCGAGCGAGATCAAGCCGGCATGCGCCCAACCACTTTCTTTATGGAATGTGTGGTCGCAAATTTCCTTAATTTCACCATAAGTGTAGGGATTGAAACTTTGACCTGCTTGACGTTTGTAATTTCCTCCGGGCACCATGTGATAAAGGTGAGGAATCACACAACAACACAGGATAAATTCGCCATCGGTATTTCGCCAATCCATGCCCCAAGGGTTACTGGTTCCTTCCGAGAAAATCTCGAAGTGTTTTCGCTTCGGGTCATAGCGCCAAACGGCCGCGTTCATTCGTGTTTCGGGACCATCGGCTTGGGTTTTAACTGTTGAGTAGGTGAAGACCCCATGGAGGCCATAAAGTCGGCCATCGGGTCCCCATTGGAACGTATTCAAGGTTTCGTGAGTATCCTGACTGCCGAAGCCTCGGAGCAGAATTTCAATTTTGCCCGGTTTGTCGTTTTTATTCTCGATGAAAAATAGGTAGGGGGGTGCTCCGAGATAAACCCCCCCGTGGCCCACTTCGATTCCGCTTGCCAAATCGAACGATTTGGGAAAATCCTTCCCTTCAATGAAGATGGTGGATTTATCGCAAACGCCGTCGCCGTCCGTGTCCTCCAGAATGCGGATACGGTCGCGAGGCATTTTCCCCTTCTCGGTTCGTTTCGGATACTCGAAACATTCGACGACCCAAACGCGACCTTTTTCATCAACGGTCATGGCGATCGGGTTAACCAATTGACGTTCTCCCGCGAAGAGCTTCACCTCAAAGCCTTCGGTGGCCTTCATCTTAGCCACCGTTTCTTCAGGCTTCAGGTAGGGTTGGCCCGACGATTTCCGATTATCGAAACCATATTCTCGTTGTGCC
>JAOAAA010000187.1 GCA_026419115.1 Gemmataceae bacterium | reverse complement strand
CACCCGATCGATTTTATCGAGTTTGCCCAGCCCCACCGTGATCGTGAGTTCACTTTGACTGAGAAACCCCCTAGAACCGGTCACATATCGTGTCAAGGTTTGCCCATTTGCTTCGATGGTCACTTTCGCCCCGAGCGCACTTCGATTGGTGGTGAGTCCATCCCCAATGAGGTTCAATCGGAGCCAATGATGATTCAGGTTTTGATCATTACGAAACAAGCGTGCCTCGCGGTTGTTAGAAACAACAACAAAATCGAGATCGCCATCCCCATCGTAATCGAAAAGGGCACACCCTCTTCCAGAGGAGACCTCCGAGAGTTGCAAGCCGAGTTGGTCTTGCCCCAAGAGATGAAATAAAGGCTGATCCCCCCGATTCCAATAGATTTGCGGAGCGTTTGACGTTGTCAGCATCAAATCAAGCCGACCATCCAAATCGAAATCGACAAACAAAGGAGAATACTTTGGCAAATAACGGCCCGTGTCGGCGACTCCAGCTCGTTGCCCGATATCAACGAATTGCGGGAGCCGTTCGCGGATTGCTTCGATCCGATACAAAAGGGTATTTTGACCAAAGCTGGAAGTAACCACGGCAGCAAATTGTTGTGGTCGAATCTCTGCAAAATCAATTCCTCGAGCATTCACGGCCATTTGGTTTTCGATTGTGGCAATGTTGACCCGTTGGCCCTCTTCGACGAAACTTCGCTTGCCTTCCCCCCCCCCGATGTTGCGAAAGAAAAAGTGAGGATTCCCATCGTTCGTGACAATCAAATCGGGGAAACCATCCTCATTGGCATCGCAGGCGATCACTCCCAAGGCCGAAGCGACTGGTACCGCATGCCCACTCAATGTGGAGGAGACTTGAACCCCTGCTTCTTGTGAAACATCGACAAATTTCTTCCCGTCGATATTGCGATAGAGCAAACAATGTGTGGCAGCAAATTGCTTGGGTGAAAAATCGCGGGGGCGATTCTCTTGGGCAGAATCACTCTTCGGGTTCCAAAGAACATAGTGACAGATGAATAGGTCCAATTTCCCATCGAGATCGTAATCAACAAAGGTGCATGAGGCCCCCAAGGGAAGCTCCCCGTCCCAATTCCAAAATGCCTCGGGGGCAACATTTGGTAAATCGATTTGTTTCGGGAGAACCGTTTGCGTCACTTCAACGAATTTTTTTCCTTCAACGTTCCGAAATAATCGATGCACTCCGACCCCCGAAACGAATAGATCGAGGTAACCATCGTTATCATAATCTCCTGCACAAACCCCGATCCCCACAAAGGGAATGGCCAAGCCATAGGCCTCGGTAACATCCTCGAATTTCCCCCCCCCCACATTGCGATATAATTTCCCCATGTGAGCCGGAACGGCCGGCTGATTAGGCCAAGCCAAATTTGGGAAATAAAGGTCACATAAACCATCATTATCAAAATCGAAGGCACAAACCCCGCCCGCAAGCAATTCTGGCAGCGTCCGATGCGGATGTAAGCGATTGGCCAATTGGAATTGCAAGCCACTTTGTTGAGTGAGATTCAGAAAGGGGATATTCGGTAAAGAAACGAGGGCCTGCGATAATTTTTGAGTCCCATCTGCATTTTCGGGGGTTCCCTGCCATAACCGTCGTGCGTATTTGGTCGAGAAAAACGCCACACCCAATGAGATAGCAAATATACATAAAAACATTAAAATTTTTCGTCCCATGATCTTTTGCCTTTGCTGAATCGATTCGGCCAAGCCCTTCCGAACCGTTTTCATTCATATTAGAAAGCCCCTGCGAAACCTTCTGCCCCCACTTCAAGATTCCGCAGGTTCGTTGATGTGGCCCGAACCAATCGCAAGAGGAGAATCGATCGGCAAGGATGTTGTGAAATACAGGCGAATTCGTCTGAACCACAAACCGCCATCGTTCTTTCCCACACGGTTCCCACGTTCTCAAATCCCCAAATTGGTGTTGAGTTCTGCGAGTCGTCATTGTCTTGCAAAGAACTGTTACGGAAGCGTTACCTGAATTTTGCGAAGGTGAATCGTTTAATTATTAGTATCCAACACACAAGATGTTTTTCACTAGGGGCAACCTATGTTCCGGTCAATCTTAGGAGCTATGAGTTTAGCTCTAATACCCAGCTTTCTCTTGGCGGCCGATCCTGTCAAACCGATCCCCAAAAGTCGGCCGGTCGATCTCGTGATCTGCTTGGACACTTCCGGCAGCATGAATGGATTGATCGACTCGGCCAAGAGAAAATTATGGATGGTGGTGAACGATCTCGCCAAGACCGAACCCACTCCGGACCTGCGCGTAGGGCTGTATTTTTATGGAAGTCCCGAATATGGCAAGGACTCGGGCTATGTGACCAAAAAGCTGGACCTGACAACCGACCTTGATGAAGTTTACAAAAAGCTCTTCGAGGCCAAAATCAGTGGTGGTGAGGAATATGTCGCCCGAGTCAGTCAAGCGGCACTGAAAGAATTAAAATGGTCCGACGATGCCAAAGCCGTCAAGATCATTTTTGTTTGTGGGAACGAACCGGTGGATCAGGATCGAGAAGTGAGTTTAGAAAGCGTGGCGACTTTGGCGAAAAAACAAAAGGTGTTTATCAACACGATCTATTGTGGTGCCAGTCAGGCCCCCGAAGCCAAAGGATGGGAGAAATTCGCGCTCGATGCCGGCGGAAGCTACGCTAACATCGACATGAATCGGGCCGCGACTGAGGTAGCGATTGCGACCCCATTTGATAAAGAATTGAGCGAACTTGGTGGAAAATTAAACCAGACCTATTTGGCTTATGGTGGAAAGGAAAATCTTGAACGACGCCAGAATCAAGCTCTTCAAGATCAAAATGCACAATCACTCGGTAAAGCCGCCGAGTTAGATCGTGCTGCCTCGAAAGCCACCGGTTTATACAAGAATGCTCATTGGGATCTGATTGATCGGATTGAGACGGACAAAACCTTCGATTGGAAAAAACTCAAAGAAGAGGAACTCCCCGAGGAACTCAAGAAGGCAAAACCCGAAGATCGAGAAACGATACTCAAAAAGATGATAGAAGAACGAACTTCCCTCCGGAAGCAAATCTTGGAACTCAACAAAAAACGTGAGCAATTCATCGAAGAAGAAAAAAAGAAAAAACCACTTCCTCCACAAGAAAAAGCCCTAGATGATGCACTCAGGGGTATTTTGAAACAACAATATCAAGAGAAAGAATCCAAATAAACCTCGATTGGGGGGAAAGGGATCAAGTATCACGAAAAGGTTTTAGGTTTTACCGCTCCTCAAAATTTTTGATTACAGCGCCAACGAGAAAGATTTCTCAAGAGTTCTATTGAGAAACCCCTGCGGTTTGTCATAATACGTTAGGTCGCAACCCCTGAGGAGACTTCGTCGCTCAACGGGTGGAACAAAAATCTTGTCCCCTTTTCGCACAAAAAATATCGCCCATCACCTGACGATCTCTCAACGGGCTTAGATCAGAAACTCCTTAATTTTTGCCGTAAAAAGTTTCCCAGAAACTGGAAGATTTTTTGAGATCGGGAAATTTTTTGGATTTCTGAATCGTCATGATAATTAAGGCAAACTCTGCGAGTGAATCACATGAGCAAGGGTAAAATCGTTGTTGTTGAAGACGAACCAGGAATTCGGCGGGGCGTTGCAGATGCCCTTCGCCTAGCGGGCTATGAAGTAACCGAGGCGATGGATGGAGTCACCGGAGCTACGCTGGCTAATAGTGCTGGTGTCCATTTGGTTTTGTTGGACCTGATGCTCCCTCGAAAAAATGGGCTAGAAGTTCTGCAAGAAGTGCGACGGAATCATCCCCATCGGCCCGTGGTTCTGCTCACCGCCCGTGGTTCGGAGGAAGATCGGGTCAAAGGTCTCACTATGGGGGCCGACGATTATGTTGTGAAACCCTTCTCAGTGCGAGAACTCTTGGCCCGTGTCGAAGCGGTCCTTCGTCGCACGACCCCCAACCAATCGAAGTCCGTAGCAACGATTTCTATGAAATGTGGAACCGGAACGATCGATCTGGCTCGGCGAGAATTGCGTTGGCCGAACGGGCAACGGATCGAACTGAGCGAAACGGAAGCGGGTTTGCTTCGATATATTATCGAAAATCAGGATCGGGCCGTGAGTCGGGAAGAATTGCTCCAACATGTTTGGGGGATTAGTCCCGAGGGGTTAGAAACCCGAACCGTGGATATGCATGTCGCGCGGCTGCGTGCCAAGCTCCGCGATCCTTCCGGCGAAGAAACTCCCGAGGCCATTGTAACGGTCCGAGCACGAGGCTACATGGCAGGCCCTGCCATTAGTTTACCCGTTTGAGCGGTGGCGGGACGGCCCCGCTTTCGACTTGAGAACCTCTATGAAGTGATTGCATGAAGTGACTCTATGATCCTACCCCCACGCCGTGTAACGCTTTTGTTTTTACTCCTTTCTATTTTGCTTCTCGGGGGATTAGGCTGGGCCACCCTTGTGGCTCTCCGAGTTGAACAGCATCAAACCTTAGCAGCTTGCGAGGCGAAGCAAAACGAAACCTTTCTGCAGAAACAAAAAGAGTTTGATGACCGTTTGCGGCTCGCTTTATGGCGGGCCGATGCCCGATTAGCACCTGCTATTGCTCGTGAAGAAAGCCGTCCCTCGACCCATTATGTGGCCCTTCACAGTCCTTTTCCCGCATTGAACCCGAACCTGACCCCGACGGAACCGGGTAAAGTGTTGCTCCCCTCTCCTTTGCTGACTGCGGAATTACCGGATTGGATGCCCCTGCATTTTCAAATCGATCCTTACTCGGGTTGGTCCTCGCCACAATTGATCCCCGAGGAACTTCAAAAAGCCCTGCGACAGCAACCCCTAGAAATTGCCCTGCATAATTGCACACCGGAACGAACTTTGTTACTCAATGAATTACGTCAGAAGTACCCCCACCTGAAAACAGGGCAGTTTTTCATAACGCTAGGGATTACTCCCTCGGATACCGATGAAGGCCCCTTCGAGAGCTTTAGTGAAGTTCAACTTCCTCAAGAAGATCGCAAAAGCTACCAAAATGTGGCGAATAGTGCCGATTTTGGTAGCTCGAAACCAGATAATCGCAGTGAAGCGGTTAAAAACCAAGAAAAAAATCAGGGCCATGGTGATTCTCGCGGAGCTGGGAATTGGATTATGAATCCGGGTAATTCCAAAAATTCCCTTGTCCTAATTCAAAATGGCAGGATGATTAATTTCGACCAATATCTCGAACGACAGGGGCGTCTCTCTGCGGCTCGCAAAGAGGGGCGTGGGGGTTACTCGGCAGATGAATCGAGAGCGAATGTCATCTCGAAAGATGAGACGGGAAAACTTCTTCTCGATCGGACGGTAACCGTCGAGGTCCAAACGGGAAGCATGAAACCCGTGTGGCTTCCCAATCGAGAAAATCCCAAACATCTTGTTATGGTTCGTGCAGCTCGGATTGCCAATCGCCTTGTTTATCAAGGGTATCTGATCGATTGGAAGAAAGTGCAATCGATTTTGACCGAGGAATGCGCTGACCTATTTCCTCATTGCCAACTGATTCCATTAAGTGCCTCGGCCCCACTTCGGCCCGATCGAACCATGTCAACGCTTCCCTTGGAATTTTATCCGGGTGAAGCGGACCCGACATTAGAACCGGTCACCGAACCACCGCAGATCGGCTGGTCCCCCTTACGAATTGGTTTTGCCCTCGCTTGGGCCTCGGCCCTGATTGCTCTTTTAGCGGTCGGTCTGGGCGGCTGGTTCCTTTTGGACCTTTCGGAACGGCGCATGCGTTTTGTCTCGGCTGTCTCGCATGAATTGCGAACACCGTTGACGAGTTTCCGCCTTACGGTGGACTTACTCAATTCGGGTTTGATTCGCGATCCCCAAAAGCAACAAGAATATCTGCACACCCTTGATGGTGAGGCCGACCGTTTACAACGCTTGGTCAACAACGTACTGGATTTTGCCCGTTTGGAAAAAACGAAACCTTCTTTGCAAGTTAGCACCGTAAAAGTGTCTTCGATATTCACTGCACTGGAAACCTATTGGGCCGAGCGATGTACCCAAGCAGGGAAAATTTTGGTGGTTGATAATAAACTCTCGGAGACAACCACACTCACCACAGACAACGACATTCTCATTCAGGT
>JAOAAA010000186.1:5866-6240 GCA_026419115.1 Gemmataceae bacterium | reverse complement strand
GCATTTTTCTTCTCGCCGATTCTCCACAAGAACCCCCTTGTCTGGGGGGACCCAGTTGGTATAACTATTTATAACTATACGTTATACCAAAGATTATCCAAGAGCATCAACTTAGGAAATACGCCAATGACCTCTCGACTTCCTGTCACGGTTCTCTCTGGTTTTTTAGGAGCAGGAAAAACGACCCTTTTGAATCACGTCCTGAACAATCGGGAAAATCTCCGTGTGGCGGTGATTGTGAACGATATGTCCGAGATCAACATCGATGCCCAATTAATCAAAGAGGGAACCAGTTTAAGCCGAACCGAAGAAAAGCTCGTTGAAATGCAAAATGGCTGCATTTGCTGCACGCTTCGCGAAGACCTTTTGAAGGA
>JAOAAA010000186.1:0-5856 GCA_026419115.1 Gemmataceae bacterium | reverse complement strand
GATTGAATCGACGGGAATTTCCGAACCGTTACCCGTTGCCGAAACTTTTACCTTTGCCGATGAGAACGGTAAAAGCCTATCGGATGTCGCCCAATTAGATACGATGGTCACCGTGATCGATGCCTTCAATTTCCTGACAGACTATCGGGCAATTGATGATCTGCGGGATCGAAATATCGCCCTTGGGGAAGAGGACGATCGCTCGATTGCTCAATTATTGGTCGATCAGGTGGAATTTGCGAACGTGATTATCATCAACAAGATCGATCAAGTCACCCCCGAACAATTGAACCAAGTGAAAGGGATCATTCGATCGTTGAACGGGGAAGCCAAAATCCTCACCGCCACCCGTAGCCAAATCCCGTTGAAGGAAATTCTGAACACCGGATTGTTCAACTTCGAGAAAGCATCCCAAGCACCCAGTTGGTTGAAAGAACTGCGGGGCGAACACATTCCTGAAACAGAAGAATACGGGATTTCGAGTTTTGTCTATCGAGCCAGAAGGCCATTCCACCCGATGCGATTGTACGAGTTTTGGCGTGGGCAATCGACCTTGGGGAGTTTGGTGCGTTCTAAAGGCTACGTTTGGATTGCGACACGGCCCGATTGGGTGGGTTTGTGGTCGCAAGCGGGAAGGTTGTTGGAACTTTCGCCGACTGCGGTTTGGTGGAACTCGTTAGAGCCGGAAGAATTCCCCGAAGACCCCAAGGAAAAGCAGGCGATTTTGGATACGTTTGAAGGTCCCTACGGCGATTGTCGGCAAGAGATGGTGTTTATTGGTTACAAAGAGGACCTAGGTTCGATCCGTGCCGATTTGGATCGATGTTTATTGAGCGACTCGGAATTTGAAAAAGGACCCGCAGGATGGCTGGAATTGCCCGATCCTTGGCCGGAATGGCCCGATCCAGAAACGGTGTTGAATCAGCAAAACGACCCCAACGCTTCGGCCACTTCCTAAATGGGGATTGGATAGGGATTCTGCATCAACCATCGAGAGTCATACGCCTTCAAGATAACGACCACTTCTTAAACCCGTTGGGTTTCCCTACCCTTCGATGGAATGGCTTGCTAAGATAACCCTGTTGATTGTTTTGGATGAAACTTCTCAAGGAAACGAACACCCATGCAGCCGGAGCGGACTTGGAATTTGACCACAAATCCGGCTTGGCGTGCCTTTACCGATACCGATCAATTTGGCTATCTCTTTTTGCTCGTGGCCGCGGCGCTGTTGGTGATTCTCACCATTTGGACCTACGTTGGCTCGGCGAATACGACCCCGCGGCGATTAATCATTCTGATTGTTCTGCGTTTGTTGGCATTACTGATTGCTATTTTAACGACCTTACGCCCCTCGGCGGCGGTGTTTGAAAATCCTCGCGAGCCTTCCACTTTGATCTTGGTTATTGATTCTTCCGAGAGTATGTCGGTCAAGGATGAGGCCAATTACACCCGTTGGGAAGTGGTTCAAAAGGTGCTGTCCCAATCGCAACCATTATTGCAACAATTGAAAGAGGATCAGCAAGTTACCATTTATCAGTATCATTTCAACCGCGATTTCGATGCCAATCGCGACGTTCTAACCCCCGAAG
Organism: Gemmataceae bacterium; assembly: GCA_026419115.1. Classification (GTDB taxonomy): domain Bacteria; phylum Planctomycetota; class Planctomycetia; order Gemmatales; family Gemmataceae; genus SKW135. The sequence continues at coordinate 4,267 of JAOAAA010000186.1, read as the reverse complement.
TCAAACCCGATGGCAAAGCGACCGATTTTGGCAGTATGCTTTCTGGAATCTATGCGGCCCATCAAACTGAGAAACGCTTACGGGGTCTGGTGATTTTTTCAGATGGGCGGGATAACAAGCAAACGTCCTCGAAATTACCTTTGGTCGAGGCGGCCAAATTCCGAAGTATCGGTTGCCCGATCTACACGTTTGCCGTCGGTTCCGTCGCCACGGGGGGAACACAAAAAGATATTGGCTTCACCAGCATTACCCCCAACCCTTCCCCCGTAGCGATCAAGGCTCCGCTCAAAATTTATGCGAAGATCAACGCGCCCGGATTTGTCAATTACCCTGCCAAGGTTCGCCTGAAATTCAACGATCAGGTTATTCGAGTGGAAACCTTTCGGCTGACGAAAGAGAACGATAATGAGATTGAGATCGAAACTAAAGCACCCGATCAACCGGGCGAAATCAAAGTTCGCCTTGAGTTGGTTGATCCGCCCGATAATCAATCGACCACTCTCAATGATGCGATCGAAACGTATTTGAACGTGACCAAAGAGGGGGTTCGCGTTCTTGTGCTTCATAAGGACGGTTTCGAGTTACAAGCTCTACGGCGAGCGATTGCCCGTGATAAACGATTCGATGTGGTCGAAGCCATCCGCGTTACAGAATCGCTCAGTTCACCGGAAGAAGCCAAGGCCTTTGATCTGCGTGAGCAACGCTACGATGTGATTATTCTTGGAGATGTCTCGGCGGCATCGTTGACAGCGGTTCGACCCACGATGTTGGAAGAAATTCGCGACTTGGTGAAAAAACAAGGGGTGGGGCTTGTGATGACGGGCGGGGCGTATACGTTTGGTGGCACGGCAGGCATTGCGGGAAGCAAAGGTTACAAAGGAACCCCCATCGAGGAATTGCTGCCCGTTCTGTTGCCCCCTAACCCTGTGGACCCCGTGAACGAACGAGTCAGCATGGTGCCGACTGAGGAAGGCTTACAACATTTTTTGATGCGACTCGATGCCGATCGAACCAAGAACAAACTCAACTGGGATTTGCTCAATGGGGTCGATCCGGAAAAACCCCTCGGGGGGCCGACCCGCTTGCCCGGTCGAACGGTCATGGGGGAACCTCGGCCGGGTGTGACTGTGTTTGCTCGTGCGGATAATGCTCAAACGGGTGCCCCAATGTTAGTGGGTCACGAGATCGGCTCGGGGCGAGTCTTGGCCTTTGCCGCCTCGGAAACCTATTTTTGGACACGACCTTATCCCGATCCTTCCGACCGATTAAAAACCTACAACTTACATTCTCGTTTTTGGCGTCAGATGATCCTTTGGCTTGCCAAGCAAGATGAGACCGAAGGGGCCGCCTATGTTCGACCCGAGTTTCGACGAATGGTCTCCGGTTCGGTTCAGCGCTTAACCATGGGCTTGAAAGATAAACGAGGCACAGAAATTCCCGATGCGGACCTTCGCTATCAGGTTCTTGCGCCAGGTGAAATGGCCGACAAGAATAAAGCGCAACGTCCCACCCGTGATGAGAAAGGGATCGGCCGCGTGAGTTACGAAACGAAAAACGCGGGGGAATATCGGGTGGTTTTGTGGGCAGAAGGGAAAGACCCTGTCGATGGTTCCGTGGTTACGGGCGATGCCACCGCCAGCTATTTGGTCACACCGGAAATTACCGATGAAATGCTCCGCACGGCCGCCAACCCCGATTTCTTATTGGCATTAGAAAATACCGCCAACGGAACCTCACTCGATACCGTCCGCCGTGCCGATCGATTCCCGAGTTTCTTGAAAGAGTTGATCGATAACCCCTTGCAATTGGCCACACCAAAATCGACTCCTTATCCCGATTGGCGGCGAGATAAATCACGCTTATTCCTTCCGATTGTGCTGGTCGTATTTGTGTTACTGCTCGGTTTGGAATGGGGTTTGCGCCGCGCTTGGGGTATGGTGTGATGCATGCGTGAGAAACACTCGCACCTCTCTGTTCAGAGTGCATCTCAAAATCGCCCCTCCTCATCACATCCATTCCGCTGAGTGCGTGAAAACCGAAACTCGCTCCATCGGGTCTTTTACGGGAATCTCAAAATCGATTGCAGAAACTCCGTAAGATCGACTATGGATTGGGAGTATCAAAAACACCCCAGGGGGTCGTTATATCTCTATGCAAGAACTGGTTATTGGTGATTCTTCCACGATTTCTTTTCTCGAAGCGATTCGGCTATTTCAATCCTTAGATGTCGAAACGTTGATCTTTCCGGTGTTAATTCAGCTGGGCATCATTTTGGTGGTGGCCCGATTTTTTGGCTTGTTGTTTCGTCAAATTGGTCAACCCGCTGTGGTGGGTGAAATTTTTGCGGGGATCGTTCTGGGTCCCTCTTTGTTCGGTTGGCTCTTTCCCGAATGGTGGCAATGGCTGTTTCGCCCGAGTTTGATAGGAGAGAACGGCCCGATTCCTCAAGAGTTGGCCGATTCCTTTTTGCCGCGTATCTTTGCTGTACTCAGCCAACTCGGCTTGATCTTTCTGCTGTTCCTGATTGGGTTGGAATTTGAATTCCACCACTTACGAGACCGCAGCCGAGCCGCGACTGCCATATCCATTTCGGGGATCGTTTTGCCTTTTGCCAGTGGGATGCTCGTGGCCTCTCTGATTTTCGATCCGCTTGGGTTAGCTCCCGAAAAAAGATTGGGTTTCACCTTGTTTATGGGGACGGCCCTTTCGATTACGGCCGTTCCCGTTTTAGGGCGGATCATGATGGAATTGGGGATTACCAAAACTCGGCTTGCCACAGTGACAATCGCAGCAGCTGCGGTAGAAGATGCCTTGGGCTGGATCATCTTGGCCACGGTCACTTCTCTGGAACGATCCCGAGACCCGTCCCATCCGGAAGCAACCTTTTCCTTCCTTTTGATGTTGAAAATGTTGGCCTACACAATCACCTTTGTCTTGGTGATGATCTTGTTGGTTCGCCCTTTATTGGTACGCTGGTTGAGTCGATCGTTTCGCTCTGATCAGGGTCAACTTTCAGGGGCCGCTCTGACGGTGATTATTGTACTCATGTTCCTGTGTGCGATGATCACCAATCGTATTGGCATTTTTGCGATCTTTGGCCCGTTTATTCTTGGTGCCATCCTCAGCGATCAAACCACCATTCGCGAGGCTATCCAAGCCAAGCTCCAAGATATGGTGACCGTCTTTTTTTTACCGATTTTCTTTGTCTACACAGGGTTGAGAACGAGTATTCAAGCATTGGAAAACCTCGATCTTTGGCTGATGTGTGGTCTCATTTTAGCGGCAGCCATTGGAAGTAAACTCATTGGTTGTGGCGTGGCCGCCTACCTAACGGGGTTTAATCGGAAAGAATCTTTCGTGATCGGTTCAATGATGAACGCAAGAGGATTAATCGAACTGGTGGTCATTAATCTGGGACGTGATTTAGGAGTTATCCCCGAGAGTGTCTTTGCCATGCTCGTCATCATGGCTTTGACGACCACTTTCATTACAACCCCTTTGATTAAATGGAACCAAAAAGGAACCGAATTAGAGAGAATCGACTTGTCTAACCGTGGCAAGGTCAATCAGGGAGGGGATAACAAGATCGTTTCCGACGACGAAAATCGGGGTTGAAGTCACGCGACTTACGCAGAACGATCCAGACGAATTTAGGCTAACGAATCGAAATACGTTGATACACTGATTTCCTCCTCCCTTATTCTTCATCTACCGAGGCTGGCCCTTTTTCTCTCGCTGGGCAATCAATATCTTGTTCTGGATGGACTTAACTCAATTTGAATATCGTGCTTTTGAAAAGGACGATCCCACTACGTTGTTCTCTCGGTATACCCCAGAGGTATTAGCGGGGGTGGCAGAACGTCTTTTAACTGGGCGCAGTGTTTCTGGGCAATCTCACGAATCATTGACGCATCTCTGTGCCGAGTCTCTGACCAATGCCACGCTCATCGATCGTCATTTACGCAGTTTCGATACTCCGACTCGTATGCTGTTATCGTTGTTGGCACGCACAAGGGTCGGAGTTTGGCGAACCAGCGATCTTCTCACTCTCCAACAAATTTTCACCCAAATTGCTGATAGTCAGATCATCACAAAATGGTTAGAGCTTGGCTTGGCTGTTCCTGCACTTAATAAAGATTCTCTGGTCATCGAGGATTGGCTCTCTGCAGGTGTGTTGATTTTCCCACAGGTACTACAACGGGCCTTGCTCTTTAAAGACTTTAACCCACTACTCGAAACCGAATCGACTTCGCGAGGGGGTCAAACC
>JAOAAA010000185.1 GCA_026419115.1 Gemmataceae bacterium | reverse complement strand
CTGTCACCCCGTCCGAAAAGAAAATGCTGGAGGTTTACGAAAAGCAAGTTCGAGCCTTTAACGATACGCTTCTTTCGGTCGATGCCCGTTTTGAATGGTCCGAATTGCTGATGGATCGAGAAAAGTACGACGAAGCCATCAAAATTTTGAAAGATGCAAACGACTTGGAACCCCGAGGTGATAAACTCCCCTCGGCGGAACTTCTTGATCGAATTCGCGTTCGGTTAGGGGCCTGTTACTATGCCAAGAAGGATTACGATTCGGCATTAGCCCAACTCAAACCCGTTGCCGAGAATGAAAAATCCCCTCATCGCGGGCAGGCCCTTTACCGAGCCGCCGAGGCGTTACTCGCAAAGAATGATGCGGCCGGTGCGGTGACGTATCTGGTGTTGATTCGAGATAGAGGGGAATTACAAAACATGCCGGCAGTGAGTGATCGGGCGATGCTTCGCTTGGGGCATGCTTATGCCGCTTTGGAAAAATGGACCGAGTCTCGCCAAGCCTGCGAAATTCTCTTACAAAGGTATGGGAATAGCCCTTGGGTTCACGATGCCCGATATGCCATGGGCTGGGCCTCCCAAAAAGCCGGTCGATTCGATGAAGCCATTCAATTTTATCAGGCCGTCTGCAACAATACTTCCAATGAATTGGCCGCGAAAGCTCATCTGCAAATCGGGCTTTGTCATCTTGCCCAGAAACGCCACGGCGATGCCATCTCGAATTTCTTGATTGTCCCAACGACTTTCGATTTTCCAGAACTCAGTGCCACCGCTCTCACCGAGGCGGCTCGAGCATCTGTGGAAGATAAAAAGATCGAACAGGCGGAAAAACTTTTGAAAAAGGTCATCAAAGATTATCCCACGACCCCTTGGGCCAAAGTCGCTCAAGAACGTCTCGAAAAACTCCCGAAAGAACCAGCCAATCCACCGAAGCAATAAACCATCTCATCCAATAAGTTTTTAACCAATCCCGACACCTTTGAGTAATCGATTGAGTTGATATTGGCCGATCAGTTGACTTCGTTCTGGGAACATCTCTTCCAGTTGAGGAATAATGTGATAGTTCCAAATGGTTTCCAAACGGTTTCGATCTAAATCTTCCACCATGAAATAGGTGTGACCAATCGCATACGAGGAGTGATGGATACCCATGTCCTCCTTGATCTTCTGATTGATTAGTTCGAGTAAGTTGGGAACAATTTCAGCGAGTTCTGGCTCGTGGGGAGGATGATCTGCAAACCATGCTCGAAGCATATCGGGGTTGGGATGCATCTCCACGAAAGCAAATCGTCTCCGATGACTCGAATCGATTTGCGAAAGATTTTTATGGGATGAAATTCCCATCGTTGCCAAAAGATATAAATTCTCCGGAATGCGAAAGGGTTGACGCGACAAAGGAAGGATCACTTCTTGATCTCGATATTCGAGCAAATAAGAGGCCTCTCCAAAAATCCGCCCCAGATCGCTCCGTTCGATTCCATCGATCAGAAGGAAATAGGCTTGGCTGGGGTTGGCTTGAGCCTTTTTCGCTAACTGAAGTAAGATGCCATCCTGTGTAGTTTGTTGGTGGATCCTTTCGATAAACTCTTCGTAGTTAATGCCCGGATGGAACGGGACAATGCGAATTCGTTCCGGATCATCCGCAGTGAGAAGCCGAGCGAGTTGCCGTGCCGTGAAGGTTTTCCCAGTCCCAGATAATCCAAAAAACAGTAACTGTTTCTTCAAGCTCAACAAGTCAAGGGTTTGCTGAAGCCATGCTTCAGAAAGATACGTTGTTTTCAAAAATGTTTGAGTGTCTACCGACGTGTCGGGGGCTTCTAAAAAGGGCAGTGGCTCCTCGGAGATGGCACACGCATAGGCTACTTTCAAACGATCGAAAATCAAAATGATTTCGCCCACCAAGTCTTCTCGCCTGAGTAACGAAGATTCCTTGGGGATAAATCGTTCTGCCGAGATTTGTTTTCCGCTGGCCCAATGCCGTAAATCGGCGGCAGACTGGATAGGGACCGATTGCCCCTCTCTTTTGAAATCACAAGAGTTGATGGCCCCCGAGTTGAGCAGAATTCGATACAGAGACTCGGCGTATTTCTGGATATTTTTTCGAAAACAACGGCCCGCCTCTCGGGCTGCTCGTCCGAGCATCATCCCGAAACCTAAACCCTTGGGGTCCAAACGAACAAAGAGTTGAACATCCTCTCTTTTGGAACCTTGGGATCGCCGGTAAAAGGCAATCCACATGACCGTTTCATAGGGGTAACTTCGGCCATGATCGTTGCGGGTGATACGGGAAAGGGTTTTACCCGAACGAATATCCGTCTCGATATCCCAACCCAATTTTCCATTCAGGATGGGATTCAAGTAACGAGAGGCAAGCGCATCTCCCAATTCCCAGAGGGGGTCACGTACAGCAAAATGGTATCGGCTCCTTTCGGAATCCATCCATTCGACGGAATTGTTTTCGTTTAATTCTTCCAGAAACTCAAAACTATCCTGACAAAACCCTTGGAAAGACGCCTCGGAATGTTGCCGATGATCATTCCCCATCACGGAAGCTAACACATCGGGAATTTCTAACGGGTGAACACGAAAGTCTTCCCGTAATCGATCAAAGGATTCTTGATAGATCAGATAATTCTCAAAGACCGGATTTTGCAGAAAAAAACCATCGTGGAGATAGGCCAAAGCCTTCCGAGTCGATTCATTCCACAAGTGGTAAGTTCGTGGGTCGCGAATATGTAAGATGGCAACGGGTAAACCTAGCCCAAAGCCGACCAATTGCCCCGCACGCCATAACTCCGCCAAAACCTGATTTGGCTCGGCATCGAACAAAAGGCGTTGCGTCCATTTGAAGAACGTCTCTTCGTGAATTTGCTCGATATCCCCTAAGTTCGGGTAAATTTGTGAGATCGCCCGACGTGCGGACAGGGCATCTTCATTCTTGACCGCAGTGAAAAGTTCTGCTCGGGCGGAGAGCAAAGTCCGAGAGTACCCCTTTAATCGATCTTTCAAAGGAATTGCCGACCGCACTCTCCGGATGGCATCGTGGATTCGATCGGTTTTGCAATAGTGATTCGTCTCGTCAGATTTCGAGCAGGGGAATTCCCGCGATCTCATTTGACCGATCCGATTGAGGAAATAGTTCCACAAGGGAAGTCCCATATCGGGGCGGTATTGTTTTAGCTTGAGGATGGCCTTTTGGAAACGGGTGTAATTATGACTCGGGGATTCCAGTGGATTAGGAACAAAAAGTTCCAGCCGAGCTAAACCGGCCAAGGCTCCCTCGGTCCAGCTTGGGAAATTTTCGGGGTCCAAGGCTTCAAAAATCGCCGACCAAAAAGAAAGCCCCAACCCTGCGATATGGTACATTCCCAACGGGTCCAAGCAACGGCTCATTCGCAGGGGAAACGGGTCGCGGCCTAGAATCAGGTGGTTTAGGGCATGGCGAATCGATCGTACCTTACGAACCAAAACAGGACGAATAAAATTCGGTGAGTCTAAATCGTCGGTAAACTCTTGAAGTTGGCTCAATAGTTCCGAATCGTTGGCAGAATGCAAAAATGAGGTATTCAACCAAGTGGCTCGAGCCGATTGAACGCTCTGGCGATTTTCCTCCAGTTGATGAGGACACTTGGCAATAAATTGACGCAATAATGGTTCAACAAGGAACCGCAAACAAACCTCCGAATATCAAGAATTTAACTATTATATGAGATATTTATGTTGTAACACATCGAAAACAGGGCCAGAAACCGCGAAAAATCACTATTTTTTCTGAACGAATGAGTAACATATCCACATCATACGGGAAGATAACATGCTGGTTATAGAGTTATCGGACGATATTGTTGCCTTTCGGAACTACATGAGAGCCGAGCGGGGCCTCTCTGAAAATACCGTAATTTCCTACGGTTTCGATTTAGATAAATTTCTTTCCTTCGTGAGCATGGGTCTGGTAGCGAGTTACCATAAACCCTCGCTGTCGGAATTGGCATCCTTCATCAGCTATCTTCGGGATGATGAAAAATTGGCACCCCCCAGCATTGCGCGTGCCTTGGTTTCGTTAAAAATGTTTTACCGCTTCCTCAAGCTAGAGGAACGTGCCCAAGCCCACACTGTAGAACTGCTCAGCTCCCCTACCTTATGGGAAAGAATTCCTCAGGTTCTCTCGCCGGCTGCCGTGGAGAAACTCCTCAATGCTCCGATGGAAGGTGAAAGGTTTTTCCTTCGCGATCGGGCGATATTGGAAACACTGTATGCGACCGGTTGCCGAGCCTCGGAAGTTTGTAATCTCAAATATGCGGATGTCTATTTAGATGCAGGATTTTGTCGTTGTTTTGGCAAAGGGAGCAAACAACGTGTGGTTCCCCTAGGCTCCCAAGCGGTTGCTTGGTTGCGGGCTTATTTTGCCGATGGAAGACCTTTCGTTGGAAATAGTGCCGTCGGCAGTGAATATGTTTTTCTCAGTCGAGCAGGAAAACGATTGGATCGACAAATTCTCTGGGCGTTAGTGAAAAAATATGTGAAACGGGCTGGCCTCATTAGTACGGTTAGCCCCCATACGCTACGGCATAGTTTTGCCACACATATGTTAGAAAACGGAGCCGATATTCGTGCTGTCCAAGAAATGCTAGGTCATGCGAGTATTGGTACCACCCAAATCTATACCCATGTGGATCGAAATCGCTTGAAGGCTTTGCATCGAAAATTTCATCCACGAGGAGAGCCGTCCCCCCCAACCTCCTCGAACTCATCTGAAGAAAGCTAATCGATCTACCTGAAATGAATACTCGTTTCTCAAAGGGCACTTTCGCTCAATCTGACCGAGAGGAATGAGGATCATTTCAATTGAACGGGTTGCTCTCCAAAATCAAAGAAAATCTCTGGTTTTGAACTCATTCCTCGGCTACCGAAAATTCATAAACTCAAAACATATCCGTTTGAATACCAAACTTTCGCGAGTCAAACGAGACCGTTCATAAGGAGTGAAGATGGAATATGTGATTGGGGCGGTAATTGGGCTTGTCCTAGGTGGAATCATCAGTTGGTTTGTGGCCACTGCTAAAGCACAAGGGGCATTGGGAACCGGTAAAGCCCGCGAGTTAGCCCTAAAAGTTTCGCAAAAAATTTCTGCAGAACCTTCTTTTGCTACCGAAGTCGAGAAACTCTTTCTTCCTCCCCCCCCCCCGAAAGTTTCGGGAGAACCCATTCGTCTTTTAGCGATCCTGCAACAAGAAGCCCGATTGGTCGATTTTCTGATGGAGAATATTGCGGCCTATTCGGATGCCGATGTAGGAGCTTCGGTGCGAGACATTCACACAAAAGCCCAAGGGGTCCTGAAAAAACACTTGACGATCGTACCGGTTTTAGATCAGCCGGAAGGGTCGAAGGTCACGGTACCCGTCGGGTTTGATCCCTCGGTGATTCGAGTGGTGGGTAATGTGACGGGTAACCCCCCCTTTACTGGGAATTTAGCTCATGGGGGATGGCGTGTGAAATCTCTGAATATCCCGAAGCCCCCCGAAGGAAGCGATGAGTTTGTTCTCATGCCGGCCGAGGTTGAGCTATAATACTGCTGATAATCAATCAGGAGGATACCGGCGTGTCGCATCTGTCTACTCCTGTCATGGAACCAGAACTGCGTAACGAGCAGAAAATTCTGCCACCGTTCCATATCATAATCGAGAATGATGACTACCACACGATGGGCTTTGTCGTCGAGGTGTTGCAGAAAACCTTTGCTCATCCCGAGATGGTAGCCATTGAACTCATGGCGATTGCTCATACTACGGGGCAAGCGGTAGTGTGGACTGGTGCCAAAGAGATCGGTGAACTCAAACTCGAACAATTGCTGACCCACCGCGAAAAACACTACCTCACAGGAGCAGACTTAGGCCCCTTAAAGGCCAGACTCGAACCAGCCGTCTAATTCGAGAAAGACAAAGGACTAGATTAGAACCGACCATCGGAATAGCCTTATTACAGAAAATCAGATAAGAAAACCTCAACTTTGGGGAATATGTTATGGCTCCTCTTCAAATTGGTGTATGTAGTTGGTCCCTTCAGGTCACCTCCATACCTGAGCTAGAAAGTTTTGTTCAGAAGTTGGGCATCTCGTTGGTTCAGATTGCCTGTGGCGATCCGCATCATGCCTCGTGGGTCGAGGGAGAAGAAATGCCCAAGTTCGCTCTCCAAGCCAAGTTTGAAATGGGAGGAGCCATGCTCGGTTTTCCGGGGGAAGATTATACC
>JAOAAA010000184.1 GCA_026419115.1 Gemmataceae bacterium | reverse complement strand
AAAAACTGTTGGGGGTGACACACGGACCACAGGTTCGGAACTTCGGATTCATCGAGTTATTTCTTATCAATAGGCCATTGATAAGCCGTGTGAGCATTACGACTCAAAACGGCCTCGGCCTGCTCACGCGGCTTGTTCGCGAGGTATTCCTGCACGATCCCCACGACGGTTGGCAAATCGGCATACAAAGCACTGACGGGCCAATTACTTCCGAATATCAATTTTTCAGGCCCCACTTCCTTCCACACCGCATCTAAAATCGGTTGATAATACGCCAATTCCTTGGGGGCTTTGCCATCGTTTTTGCCCGTCCCTTCTACCAAGGCGGAAAGTTTACACCAAACCTTTTTGCTTTCGCAGGCGGTTTTCAAATTCACCAACCACTCTTTCGGTGGGGCTTTGCCATCGATTTTGACGTTGGCCAAGTGATTGATGACGATGCGTAACTGGGGAATTTTTTCTGTGAGTTTGCTCACATGCGGAAGCAAGCTGGGGCCACCGTTAATATCCAAGGTCCGGCCCGCATCTGCTAATCGTTTGAGATCATCCAAAAGCGAATCATTTTTGATCGCATCAACCAATTCCGATTCGTTGATTCTCATTCCTACCCACTTGGGATTCTTGGCAAATCGTTGCAGGTTCTTGGCAAAATCTTTGCTCCCAAGAATCAAACGCCCCACGATGGCGAGCAAAAAGGGGTCTTTCTCTGCCAAGTCTAATAGATACTGATTGTCGTTGACCCAAGGAGATGCCTCGACCACTACCGTACCGACAATCCCAAGGGGACGACTCAGTTTGATGAATTCTGCCGGTTCCACTTTGCGATAGAGAAACTTAGAATCCTTATCGGGCCAAGGGACTCCTTCCGGTCGAGTGGGATCGTAGAAATGGGTGTGGGTATCCACGATAGGCAGGGGAACCTCTTTGGCGAACCCCAGTCCCGAAAGGGCTAACCCCGAATGAGCGAGAAACTGTCGGCGAGTGACCGAAAACATAAATCTCTCCAAAAAAGGATATAGTGAGTATATCTGCTCTTGGTGGAAGGAGTGCTTGCTCGCTCGACACGGCAAGGCCCGATTTTGATGACGCTCTATCTTGATGACGCTCTATCTGCCTTAAACGGCAGGCGAGAACGACATGTGATGCCTTGGCCTTGGGTTGGGTTGTTTCGGGATTGCTATGCAGGATTGGTGATTCTTTTTATTTATTCAGGGTCTCTTTTATTCCACTTGCCATAGCTCGACCTTTTCGGTGCCCGGATCGTTCTCTCGATTCTCTAACATCCGCGATTCGAGGTTAAAAATCCAGTTTCTCGGTTGGGCCATTTGTCCGAGCCAATACTTCATCGATGCCGTTCCCGATTTGATTTCGATCACCACTTTCGAGGCGTCGATTCCGGAAACGAATTTTTGAATGGATGCCCGAAAGGTTTTCTTCATATCTTCGATCTGATTCTCGAATGGGACAAACTCGGCCTGTGGGCAAATGGCCTTGAGTTTCTCCACGTTATCGAGAATTTTCGTTTGTTTTGGATCGGGCGAGTAGAAGAACAAACATTTTTCGGGTTGCAGCACTTTGACAATCAATTCTTGCAAGCTCGGACTATGTGAGACCAACGAAATCAAATGGGTCCATTTCTGATGAGGATAGTTCGTCTGCAATTGTTGTCGGCAGCGGCGAACAATCTCTGTTTTCAGATGGGAATCCCGAAACGAGTCTAATTGATCACTGAAGGCAGGTAGGTTGAAGAAATAGTTACGGCATCTCTGGAACGATTCTTCATCCCCTTGCTGAGCGGGTTCGGGGCGCTGACTATATTCCGTCAAATAAGGTTGCACCGCAGGGAAGATGCGTAAGGGAACCGCTGAAGCACACCGAATGAGTTCGAGGTCAGATATTTCAGCGAATTTTTTGGCTTCTTGATACTGAGACAAGGCAACCGCAAATTTCTGGGCCCCCCATTTCTTGGCCACTTGCATTTTCTCCGAAAGCCCTTCCACGCGGGAAACCCCCTGATCGTCGAGCCAAGCCAGTGAACCCCAAACCGTGATCTGGGGCTTCAATCCTTGCAGGGTCGTAATTAATCCGACCATGAGCGAACCCCAACCCGAATCAAAGGTGGTAAACAAATCATCCGCAAGGTCGGGGAAAGAAGCACTGGCCCAATCGAGACCATATTCTTTGGCTAGTTGGTAATTCGGTATTTCTTTCGATGCGGTGATTTGCTGGCGAATTTTTGTGGCCAATTGACGCAGAGCCGTCGGCAAACGAATCGAATCGGAGATTCCCTTTTTCCATTGTAACGGCAGAACCACGGCTGGGTTCAACAGCGGGTATTGTCCTTTCACAACCAAATTCAACCAGCACGAACCAAGTTGGTTGGAAAGTTTTGGGTGTCCATTTTGGATCAATCGCAGCAGCGAGGGGTCTTCTAATTCGCGAAGGTGTTGCAGAGCAGATTCATTCAGCCACCAGCCGGCTAGACCTTGCAAATGTTCTGCCAGATTTTGAACGGAATAATCGTCGAGATCGGCAGAAGCGAGTTTTTCGAGTTGCTGGAATGTGAGCGAGTTTTTTGTCATGAGTCCCGTTCTAATATCCATTCGACTTGAGGGGTACCAACGTACAATCGTCCGTTCCATGTGGGGCGAAGTTTTTCCAAGGTCACCCAAATGCGACCTCGTTCATCGGTCTGTTCTTGGTATGGCCCGAGTTGCACCAGCACATGGGCCTTGGGTTTTTTATCGAAGAAAATCTGCACGGGGCGTAATGCTTTTTCTTCCTCTGCGGTGGTTTTGGGCGGGAGATTGAAGCGGGCTTCTCCTAATTGATCCGGCGAACGCCACACGAGCTTCCTTACCTGAAAATCCGCCTCGTCCGAAACGTCGGCTGCTAACATCCCGACGACCGAGGGGAACATTTTTCGGGCATATTGAACCCGTGCCACCATATCCTTAAATTCCGCGTCGAACAATTCCCCAACCGGTTTCGGTTCATCGGTGAGGTTTAGCCACCAGAGCGGTTGCGAAATTTCTACGGGGATCGACTCACAATAATTCGTGTACCAGTTCGTTCCCACGAGTGTTTCCAATAGTTCTTTGTGGACCAACAGTTCACGATCGAACTGATTTACCAATTCCCGAATCGGTTCCCCGATCGCTTTTTCCAGACCTTCGGCATCGGTACGCAGTTCGATCATCCCTTCGAGAAGATGATCGGCCTCTTCTATCTCATCTGCGTCATCCCAACGTTCTCCTAATAATCGAGCGGCTTCGATCCATTTTTTGAGTTCGGCTTTGATTTGAGGCAAAGCGTTAGGGATGTGCCCTTCGGCTTGGGCTTTGAGATCCGAATCGAGCGAACTCCCATGAATCAAACAACGGGCATAAGCGTACACAATTTTCGCGGCTTTACTAGTTGCCAAAGCATCCTGCAAGTCGAGCCGGTATCCGTAAGGGTCGGGATTCGTAATCATCTCAGTCCACATGGTTATCATTTTTGGGCCAATTTAATTGTCTAACATATTCTTGAAATAGTCCAGTTCCGCAAGTAACCGCACCCGTCGTTGCCAAATCTGTGAAAGAGTGTTGGGTCGAATGCCAAGCAGGTTCGCCACAAGTGCGAATCCCCCATTGTCACAATCGAATTCTCGCAAGAATTCTCTGAGATCAGCCAAAGTTACCCCTGCTAGCTTTGGGTAAGTTTTTAAGGCTTGATCTCGGCAGGTGATCCAGAATTCGTCTGAAATTTTCAGGTATAGTTCCGAGATCAACAACAATTCCACTCGGTATCGGGGTTTCTTCCACAACGAAATCCAAGTGCAATCCGCTTCGCTTAACATTTCGGGCCACTCTACAACAGATCGAGTTACGGGTTCATTTTCGGGGCAAAGTCCCGAATGCTTTCTCGATCTTTGTTTGGTTTGCCGAAGTTTGTTGTTCCACATCCATTTGAGAACTTTTGATAACCAAGGTTCCAACGGTTTGCTGGGATCGTATGTCTCAATAATGGGGACCTGTGCCTTGGGGCGATTTTCATACAGTTTGCCCAGAGCTTCTTGAGCAAATTCTTCTCGAAGCCAAGGTTGGCCCCCTTTTGAGACATTGAAGGCAATTCTTTCTACCCTCTCAGCGATCTCTTCAGGGCGAGGAGTTAACATTGGTTGCAAGAGCGATCCTCTCTCTAGATTTTGAGTTTTCGCGAAACACTCAGGTTCTGTCATCTGGTTTACACCTTGTGGGTTAGGGTAATGACAGTTTTTTTCAGGAATTTCCATAAATGATTCCTTGCCACTTCTTTTGGGGGTGGCTTCATAGAACATTGATTCGTTGAACCATCACAGGTTTTTGTTTCACAATCAGATAAAAGGGCGTCAAATTCTCATCCAGCGCCCCGTAGAGTAAATGGGTTGTTGTCTCGTTTTTTCGTTCCTTCTTTCTTTCGGTCTACCGCTTTCCTTCTTTATTGCAGGGGAAAGCCTTTAGCGAAACGATTCGGGATTAAATACCCCATGGACAAACCCAAAGGATTTGGGGTTCGCAAATTTTATGTTGTTGCGCAGCTCACCTTTCTTTCCTTTCGCAATAGATTCCCGTAGTGGAAGCCGGTGAACCGATTTCCCTGATTTATTTGCGTAGCGACAAACCAAGGATCGAATCGTGCCTCGAAGAGTTGGGGCTTCGAGATCATTATGGTGTGTGAAATAGGCCGTCTTGAAGTGGTATCCCTTGGCATCTCTGACGAAAATCACCACCAAACCGGAGTCCGTCACCGCCAAGAGAATCTGTTCTTTTTGTTTCGATTGGGGGAGGTACTGATCGTAGGTAATGTACCGTTCCTTTTCATAGGCGATCTGAAGCATATCCACTAACTTTTTGAAAAATGGATCTGTTTGCTGTGAGCCATTCTGCGACCACAAGCTCCGGAGCGATTCCAGTACCGATTCCCCAAAGATCGCGATGAGATTCTCTCGATACTGTTCCTGACTTGCGTTTTGATATTCGCAATGTTTTGTGAAGAAATGTTTAAGATCGTTGCAGTGGAATCGAACCGTTCCACCAAATAAGTCGTGTTGGACGAAAACCACACGATCAAGCACTCGGCTAGACATAAACCGTGCCTCCTTGGTTAATCAGAACCTCGGAGCAGGTAGTCCTGTCGAGGCCTTGACGTTAGGTGATGTAAATCAATACTTCCCACAATCACAAACCACTTGTTTTTGTGGGGTTTGCAAAGGGTTCTCCCATCTTTGAGATAAC
The DNA here is from genome assembly GCA_026419115.1 of Gemmataceae bacterium. Classification (GTDB taxonomy): domain Bacteria; phylum Planctomycetota; class Planctomycetia; order Gemmatales; family Gemmataceae; genus SKW135. Next base: position 1,161 of record JAOAAA010000184.1, on the reverse strand, counting down.
ACCCAATTGCCAAACCAACTCCATCCTACCCATAAGAGACGAAATTTCAAGCAAATAATTCCCTAATTTTCGGAAAATTATTGAAGGATCGTTGGACAGCATGTCTTTCAGCTTGTGCCTCGGAGTTAAATGAGAGAATCGAAACAGCTTTCTTTATGGGGATTCGTTGGAGGGAATCGGATATTTTCAAGAATTTTCAAGAAGGGGAAAAAACAAAAAAATCTCGAATTCGGTGGGGACGAATTCGAGAGGGCATTTGTTCATTTGGGTGATGTTCAACTCATGTACACTTGAAGAAGTATACATTTGTATCACAAAACGAACAAGGTTCCAATAGCCTCCAAAGCGGCTGATACTATTTTATGAATGTTACTGGTGAATTGGCACAACAACCCTTTTTGAATGCCCTTTTTTCTGAGAATTTTCAAGAAAATCGCAAAGCCAATGGAACAAGAAAAGATTGGCTTTGCGATTTTCCCCATTGATTTGGCCGATCGATCTGATAGGGAGGGAGTCCTCCGATTGCTGTGGGCCACTCGTTTCGCTCATCCGTTTTGGATTTTCTTGGCGAGTTGCTCTTTCAGGTTACTGGTGGGTGCGGGGGCGAGTTCTTCGGTTGCTTCGATAATCACCTCGCGCACTTGCCGTAGCAAGAGGTTCAGGTTCTTATCCTCAAAAATTTCCATATGCCCGACCGGCACCGAAAGAACATCAACCGGTTTCGTCGTCCAGCGATTCCAACCGTTGGCGGGGTCGTCCAATTTCAGAATGCCCCAATCCATGGGCGTTTCCGATCGGACCATGACGATCTTATTCGCCAAACGTTGTGTGGGCATGTAGTTCATTCGTGCTCGCTCGAGTCCGGCCCAGACCTTGCGATAAATCTCATCGGAAAGAACATCCACGCCTTGCAACCCTTCAACGTAATCTTTTCCGATACCGGCGAGGATGGCCTTGCGCTTGCGCCAGTTGCGGTAACGCTCTTTCAGGTAGGCCCATTTGTTGGGTTTGTTCCAAAAGGCTTTGGTGTGCAGCCAGACTTTCTTGGGTAAGCTCGGATGCGGGGGATAGCCCGGCGCGAGGGTATCGAACAAAATGATACGCGGTACCGAATAACCCCGTTGAATCAATGCACAAGCCAATTCGTAAGCGACCAAGCCC
>JAOAAA010000183.1 GCA_026419115.1 Gemmataceae bacterium | reverse complement strand
CCTCAAGGATGCCGAACCTCTGATGCGGGAGTATCTGCATGACTTGTCGAGTGAATTACTCGGGCTTTTGACTGAACTTCATGGTCAAACTCTGGTCGATTGCCTCACCCTCTTAAACGAAATGAAGGTCGATGCCGGCGAGTTGCCAGTGGCCCTGTTGGGTTACTGTTCCGAAAAGGAACGCCCCTTGGTTATCCACCTACTCCGCTGGAGTTCCTCGGATGAGGCTCTTCCCACTTTGCTGGATGTACTTCAATCGTCCCCCGCGGGTTCTCGGGACCGGTTGGCCGCACTCGAAGCTCTTCGTGGACATCCTTGTGAAGAGACGGAACGCGCCATTGTTCTTACCGCAGAATCGAATGATCCTGCCGATAAGCTCGCTGCCATTCGGAGCCTCGGTTGGTGGGAACCTTTGCTTCGCAACGATGTTCGAGAACTTTTACGTCAAAATAAGTTCGATTCCCGTGCCGAAATCCGCAGGGCCGCTCATGCCGCTTGTGCTCGCTTGGGGGAATGTGCTGCCATTGCCGCTTTAACCGATGCTCTGCATCGTCCCAATCCGATTGCTGCGATCGAAGCGATTCGCGTCTGCGGCGAAGAAGGGTTGTTCTGGCTTTGGCCTGAACTCGATGCGTTGACTGAATCGGACGATCCGCATATTGTCAGTGCTGCTTGGGAGGCCATTGAAGTCCTTCGCGAATCGAGTGTCGGGCTTTTAGAATAATTCTTTGACTTTCGTTCAAGATTCCTTAGCAATTCGTCGAATGCAGAAAAGCAGGATGTTCTACGTCTATGCGGGAGTCGCATCATGGGAAAGGGTCTACGGTTCGGGGCAGTGTTCCTTTGTGGGGGGATGTTCCTCAATAGTGGTTGTGCCATTTTTTCGGGTCGGGGGGATTCTCCTGTTCCAGTTTCCCCTCCTGTTTATTCTGCTGGTCCTCTCCCTTCTGCTCCCATGAACCCGATTGTAATTAGCGATCCCAATCAATTAGGTGTTCCTTCCGGAACCATAATCTACCCGGCAAATCCCAGCTCAGGACCAACTCCAGAGCCAAACAAGCCGATTGACACCCTTCCACTTCCCAAAGGAGATATAAAAGAGAAAGAAAAGGATAAGGATGAGAAAGAGGGGAAAAAAGAAGGAAAGATCGATGAAAAGATTCCCACGGTGATTCTCGATCCCATGAAAACCCCTCCGCCGGAATTGGTGATCCCTACCATTACAGGTCAATTGGCCTCTACCCCAAAAACGGAAACAAAACCAACTGAAGGGGCGCTCGGGAGTGGGTTGAAATTACCTCCGCTAGGACCGACGATTCCAGAAACGATTCCTACAAAGATTCCCCCCGCTCAAGAGCCGAGCCAGCCGCTGAATGATGGGTTCACACCGGCTTCTAAAATTCCGGAAATCAAGACCCCTACGGAGATTGTGAACACTCCGAGAGTGGGCACCGAACCGCTGGATTTTCTCCCAATTCCTCCAGATATGAAACTGGGTCGCGATCCCAAATTTAATTGGTTAGTCGGCTCGCTCGACAAACATCACAAGGGATATTGGACCCTGCGCTATGCGGATTTTAGCAGCGACGATCCTTGGGGAGGAAAGGTTCGTTTGAGTGATGATGCTCGATTGAATCAGTTCAAAGATGGAGACATTATTTTTGTCGAAGGGGAACTTCTTGTTCCCTTGAATTGGAAACCCGATAGCAATACTCCCTATCCCCCTTTCCGAATCAAGTCTCTCAAATTGATGAATCCCTCTCGATAAATCCGTCTCAGGTTGTTGTATCCCTAGAACTCAATTGAATTTGCTGATTGCCAAATCTGAATCCCTATTCTCGTCTCAGCATCTGATCTTGCATCAAGGAGAATTGTTATGAAATACATTCATAGAGCCGATCAGAGGGGAATAACAAACTTTGGATGGTTAAACAGTCGTCATAGTTTTTCCTTTGGGGAATACTATGACCCCGAAATGATGGGTTACCGTTCGCTTCGTGTGATTAACGATGACTCTATTGCCGGTGGGGGGGGCTTCCCGATGCATCCTCATCGAGATATGGAAATCCTCACTTGGGTACTAGAAGGCTCATTAGAACATAAAGATAGCCTTGGAAATGGCTCGATTATTCGTCCTAATGAACTTCAAAGGATGACGGCAGGTACGGGAATTCGCCACAGTGAATTTAATCATTCCCCAACGGAAACGGTCCGGCTTTTGCAAATATGGATTTTACCGGAGGCACGGGGGTTAACCCCAAGTTACGAACAAAAATCGTTCAACCCCCACGATCGCCTCGGTAAGCTCCATCTAATCGCTTCTCGTGAGGGTAAGAACGGCTCGATCTCTTTGAAACAAGATGTGAACCTCTATGCCAGCACGGTACGCCCCGAAGATAAAATCGATTTTTCCTTGGGGAATAATCGCGGAGTTTGGATTCAAGTGGCAACCGGTTCCGTCAAAGTAAGTGGTGAAATTTTATCACAAGGCGATGCGATCGCGATTGAGAGCGTACCTTCCCTTTTGATAGAGGCCCATAATACGGGAGGAGAAATTCTGCTCTTCGACCTTGCCTAAGTGTGATTTAATCTATCAAAGATGATGATCTTTAGTATTTGATCACAACGGTGTTATTCGCACCAAGACCAAATGGGAATTGGTCGCCGCTATATCTACCTGATACTTGCCCTAGAAAACTCATCTTTTCAGGATCACTCGCTTTTGGTATCTGCTCGGGTTGCGAATTCGGGTGAGTTTCCGGAGCATCTTATGCGTCGTTGGTGGATTGGCCCTGTGTTTATCGTGGCGATGTGTTCTGGAGCCGTCTTCATGGTTGGTCAAGAAACGCCTACCATCCATGAAAACACATTCTCCTCTAAGCTACCCGTCTTCATCAAAGGCGAAGAAAACGTCAAAGCTGAGGTGAAAGCGCATACCATCTCGAATGAACGGGCAAGGAGTCTTCCCACATCCGAATATATCAAGTTGAGTATTCCTCCCGGACGCAACGATAACAACTACATCTACTATTACTATCCCACGCCGCCCGCTCCCGTTACGGAAGAACTCACTGCCGAAGTCTGGGTGCATGGAACCCGTTCGGGGATTAATTTGTTGGCGCGGGTGGTGTTTCCGAAAGAAAGGGACCCCAAACAAATCGACGAACCTCTCACCACTCTCATTCCCTTAGATAGTTCCAAACCCCCTGCAGGTGGATGGCAAAAGTTGACCCTACGGCGATCTATGGAACTGCTGAAAGCTCATCAGCAAGAGTTACGTCTGAAGTACCGGAAGGATATTGACATTACAGATGCCTATGTCGATCGACTTGTTTTGAACCTTTACGCTGCGCCGGGTGAGTTGGAAGTGTATATCGATAACCTCAAAATTGGTCCGGTGAAACTGGGAGCCAAGGCACCGATCCCAGTCGATCCGAGACCTCCCGCCAAAGAAGTGGGTAACGTCCGTGGTGAGAGGGGATTACCCGTATCGATCACCGGTTCCCGATTGCGGATTGCAGGGACAGAAATTTTTCCTCGCTTTATTCGATATTCAGGAACTCCCTTACAGGTCCTGAAAGAAGTGGGTTTGAACTCGTTATGGATGGGTACCGATATTCCCATTGAGACCATCAACGATGCCATTGATAATTACCAATTTTGGATCATTCCCCATTTGCCTCCGATCTCGGCTGGGAAGGGTAAAGGGTTAAACCCTCAGGAAGCCCGAGATGTCGATGTGGTGGCAGAGCAAGTGCGGAAATATCAAGCGGCCGATGCCGTCCTTTTCTGGGACCTTGGACCGGTGACCGCAGAAGATTTGGATCGTGTGACCCGTACGGTTGAGATCATTCAAAGTCGTGATGTGAACCGCCCGATCGGTGCTGATGTGTGGGATGGCTTCCGAGCGTTATCTAGCCCGATTAAATTGATCGGTGCCCATCGTGATCCCTTGTTTACCTCGATGGAACCAACCCGTTATTCAGAATGGTTGCGCCAACGTCGAAATTTAGCCTCGTTAAGTCAGTTTCATTGGACATGGATTCAAACTCACATGCCCGATTGGCAATTACGATTGCTATACGATAAAACCGCTAACGATCGATTCACTGAACCTGTCGGACCGCAGCCGGAACAAATTCGCATGCTCACCTACATTGCCTTGGCCAATGGTTGCAATGGTCTGGGCTTTTGGTCCGATCGGTTCTTGGCCGATGCAACAACCGGTCGATCTCGCCTTTTTGAATTGGCTCTGCTCAATCAGGAAATGGAGATGCTCGAACCGTTGCTGCTGAAGACAAGTTCCGCCCCGAACTGGGTGGAAACCTCGAATCCGAATGTTCGGGCGGCGATCATCAAGACCGAGGGGGGGGGGCTTCTCGTTTTTCCGGTCTGGCTGGGAGGAGGAGCGCAATTTGTCCCGCCTCAAGCGGCCGTCGGGGGCCTTACGATCAAAGTCCCTCTTCCTCCTGATTCTGCCGAGCCTTGGGAGATTACTCCGGTTCGCGTCCAATCGTTGCAACCGGCTTCCAAGCGGGTCAGCGGTGGGATGGAAATCACGCTTCCCGAGTTTGATATTGCCAATGCCATCGTTTTTACCAGCGACATTAAGTTGGTCGGTCGTTGGCAAAAGCATGTCGCGCGGATCGGTCGCTTTGCTGCTCAATGGGCTTGCGATTTGGCCGAGGAACAATATCGACAAGTGAAATTGACCCACGAAAAAATCATGAATGTTGCCCCCAGTCGTCCGGAGGATGATCAGGTTTTTGGAGACCTGCTTATGGATTCACTCCGACGAATCAACACGGCCAAGCGGTATCGTAATGGTGCCAATGATGAGGCCGCTTACTTTGAGGCCCAACGGGCTTTACGTCCTTTGCGTGTTCTCATGCGATTACATTGGGAACGAGCCGTGAAATCGTTGGATGCCCCGACCTCAAGTCCCTATGCTGTGAGCTATCATACTCTGCCTAAACATTGGGAGCTTGCCCGCCGGATTTACAAAGGGAAATGGGGTGCCGATAACTTATCGGGGGGAGATTTTGAGAATGTTCGTCCAAGCACTGCCAAAAGTGCTTCCGTGACGGAACTTCGTGGCTGGACGGTTCAGGATGTGACCTTGGATAACATGAACCTGAATGCTGCGATCGTTCCAGCTAGCCCCTATCAAGACCCTGAACCCGCGCCCCCAGAAATTCCGAAGGGAAACTATCAACCGACCAGTGAAAATCGACGAGTGATCGAAGTACCGAAACCACGACCCAAACTAGGAGATTCGATTCTGTTGCTCCAAGTGAAACCGAAACCGGTGGTGCTCCCTGAAGGGAAGAAACCCCCGCCGGAACCACAGGCACTAGAGCGAACCTTTTTGGCTGTGAATTCCCCACCCGTGCGAATGACCCCCGGAACTTGGGTGCGTGTGAGTGGGTGGGTCAAAATCCCAACGGCCCTTCGAGCCACCGCCGATGGGTTTTTGTTGTATGATACCGCCGGCGGCGAAGGGACATCGTTACGATTCTTCGAGAGTATGGGCTGGAAGCAAATCCGCTATTATCGCCAGATTCCTGCTAGTGGAGAAATTCGGATTCGCTTTGCGCTGACTGGTATCGGGGAAGTGTTGCTCGATGATTTTAAGGTAGAACCGTTGGAATAGAATTGCCGCTCGATGATTTTAGGTTAGAACCGTTGGAATAAACGTCAGGGAAGGGAGAGCCGAGTAAGATGTTGAGCCTCAAATTCCTCTCATTCCTAGCATTGAACAAATCTCAATCTTCCAGCCTGATTTTGGCACTATTTTCTAACGCTTGTAAATGTTTTTCCAGAATGGTTTCCGGACGGGCCTGATAAAGTTCCTTCAATTTGACATGTAGGGTCGGGGTTTGATCTTCTCGCAAACCTTGGATGGCCCGCAGATATTCGACCAATACATTTTTTGTCTCGGCATTGCTGCGAAGCATCAAATGCACCCAAGCCCAAGCCTCTTGATACTGCGGGCGCCCCATATCATCGACCTTAGTGATTTTCTCTAAGCTCGCCAATTCGGGTTTGATCCCTTTTCTCACGGCTTCCAAATGCGCTATATTCAAACCATCTTTCTCTGGAAGTTGTTCATAAAATTCAGCGATCCCCTCATCCAACCATAACGGAACATTCTTTAGCGAAGCATGCAAAATCGCATGGGTTAGTTCATGGCGAAGGTCTTGTCGAATTTCGCGTCCCCAGATGGTGAAGACTAATAAATCACTGGGTCCGCCACCGGCCCGTTCTTGTTCGATAAAAAACGCTCGGCGTCGAGGAAGTTTCGGATAGTTCGACTTCATGAATCGTTCATATCGTTCTGAATTCTCAAACAAATAGACCTGAACAATACGGCTCGAAGGCGGAAGTTTAAGTTCGCTGACGACTTGATCTCGAAGTTCAGACAATTCCTTAAATAAGGGAGCATTCGCAGTGAGGGG
>JAOAAA010000182.1 GCA_026419115.1 Gemmataceae bacterium | reverse complement strand
ACAATGTGTAGGGTTCGTCGCGAGTCACGGGCATCTTTGAGTTTGATCCGTTCTCCCACTTGAAGGCTTGCAAGCCAACTGGTAGGTACGGGCAAACAGGCATCGGCGGGAGTCGGGGGATGTTGCGGAGCCGATTCGGAGGTCAGCCAAATTCGCGCGGGGGCCGTCACTCGCCCAAAAACATCCCGACGGGGTTTGGCTCGCACAATCGCAGGGCCCGGTTCTAGCGGTCCGGTGCGTAATTTCGGACCCGCCAAGTCCATCACCACGCGACAGCTTTGCCCTAATGCTTTTTCCGCTCGGCGAAGATGCTCAATCATGCGAGACCATTTCGCCGGCTCATCGTGAGCGCAATTGATTCGCATGCAGTTCATTCCCTGCTTGAGCAAATCGAAAACCAGAGCATAATCGTCGGACGCTTCGCTGGGCATAGTGACCATAATGCCAACACCACGACCGGCAGTTTGCGGACCCAACAGCGCCTGTGTGTGTTCGGCCAACAATCTTTTCCCGTGCTGAAAATCAATTCCCCTCACAGAAACAGGCTGCCGAGGATGCGCCGTCAGACGATGCAGCACATCAAGAACCGCATCGACCGTTGCCAAAACATGGGCTTCGGCCCGTCCCAACGACGATAGACCCAAAGCCGTTAAGCGATTCTGCAAAGGGCGTAAATCCCGTCGCCGAAGCGTAAGGTAATGCAATAGGTTATGGGCGCTTTCAACATAATTCGGATGAACCCGATGTAAATAGCGTTGGGCTTTCTCCGCATCGATAATCATCTCGGCACGCAAAGCCGTCAATTCTTGCAGAACCTGCTCCATGGCCTGTTGCTTGCGTTGTTCAATAAGGTCGGGTGATTTTCCGTTCAATGTTGCATCTCAGATGGCCGAGTTCCAAGCGTTCATCGTGCTGGACCAATTCAGCTCGATGAGCAGTCCGACAAAATCCAAGAAGTTAATAAGTATGGCAGCCTTGCGAGCAAATTTTTTACCCGCTGGAATAACCTGCCAAATTCAATGTAGAGGGTAACCAACCCAACAGCATTTTGACAAGGCCTATTTCCATCACCCTAGTACCCGAGAGCTTTTTTAAGAACCTCCCTGTGATTGATAACCGGCGGGCTGAATATAATTTCGGCCTTCAGAAGAGGAGAACCATTCTGTACATTCGCCGCATAATCGGTCGGACTCTGATTGGGTGAAGGGTTTTCTATTTCGCATTTCAAATTTGAATTTGGAAAAGAGATTTTCGATCGGGTTCAGAACCCATTTCTTGGTAGCGACGAATAAAGGTGCGGACCCATTCAGCAATGACAAGATATTATCGACTCAACTGGGCAAAATAGAGTCCTTCTTTGAAGTCCGCCAAAAACCGTTCTCGAAGATCAGTTGAGAAAGCCCTCGGTTAGAATCTTTGCATCCTCGATTTAGTATTCACCGTCTTTCTCAAATCGCAAGGGTGATTTCTAAAATGCTCTAATAAGAACTAACAATGGGGTTGGCCGCTTCCTTGTTGGGGGAGGAAGGCTTGGAACAGTGTGGCCACTTCCTTGCGGTCGTGACTCATGATTGTTAGAAGAGCCGCGACCGCTAGGGAGCGGCAAGATTCAGTATTATGAGAAGAGCCGCGACCGCTAGGGAGCGGCAGGATGTAATGGGGGGCCACTCCCTTGCGGTCGTGGCTCATCATTGGGGAGTGGCTCAACAACAATCAGCGATTCTCATGTTGACATGTTGACATGTCAACATGTTGACGTGGGAATCCTAGGACTCACCTCCTCGGCTCGCCTACCTCATTCCCTCATTCTCCATTCTCCCCTCTCATCCCTCTTACTTTTGTTGGATTGTGCGGATAATTTCCGAAAGGTCGTTGGCAACCGTTTGGGGACGATTTGCATATCGGCCATAATGGTCGGTGTCACCTAGATGGTAATGAATCGTGGCCGAAGGGTCTTTCAAAGGATGGGCCGTCAGGATGCACACCACCCGATCACTCGGAGCAATCACTCCTTGCTCACGAAGGAGCTTCAGACCCGCGACGCTCGCAGCCGAGGCCGGCTCGCAACCAAAGCCCCCTGCAGCGACTTGAGCCTTGGCATCGAGAATCGCAGTATCGTCAACCGCCCGTACCACCCCCTGACAAATCTCCAAAGCTCGCAAAGCCTTGGGCAGATTCACGGGACGGTTAATCTCGATGGCACTGGCTAACGTGTGGGCACGAAGCTGTGTTTGATCGAGGTGAGCATAGTATGAGGTGATCTTCTGTTGGTCGTATCGCCCCTGATTCCACGATAATTTTTGAACTTCCACCAATTGAAAGAAGGTGTTGGCCCCCGCAGCATTAATGACGGCCAAGCGGGGAATTCTGGGGATCAGACCGAGCGTGTAAAGTTCGTGGAAGGCTTTAGCAAAGGCAGAACAATTGCCCAAATTGCCGCCCGGAACAAGGATCCAATCAGGAGGAACCCAAGCCAAAGATTCCAAGACCCGATACATGATCGATTTTTGTCCTTCGAGACGGAAAGGATTGATGCTGTTGACCAGATAAATGCCCAGATCGCGGCTGACCTGCTGAACGCGAGCAATGGCATCATCAAAATCGCCCAGAATCTGCAAGGTAAGAACGCCATGATCGAGAGCCTGTGCGAGTTTGCCATGAGCGATCTTTCCTGAACCAATAAAGACGATGCCGCTCATCTTCTTGGTGACGGCACAATACAAGGCCAAAGAAGCCGAGGTGTTGCCGGTACTAGCACAGGCAGCCCGTGAGGCCCCGATCATATGGGCATGGGTGAAGGCAGCGGTCATACCGTTATCCTTGAAACTGCCCGAAGGATTAAGCCCCTCGTATTGCAAATAAACGGTGCCCGAGTTCATGCCGGTAAACTGAGCGACTGAATCACTGGGCAGACACAAGGTTTGGCCTTCGCCGACGGTGATGATTTTGTCGTCGGGAGCAAAAGGAAACAAAGCACGGAATCGCCACACCCCCGAAAAATCGAGAGGATTTCTGCGAGCCTGCCACTTAAGCTCGAAATGGGAAAGAGATTTGGGAACGGTTAAACGATCCCAATCGTACTGGATGTCCAATAAGGAGCCACATCGCTGACAAAGAAAGGTGGTCTGGGACACCTCATAAGTTTGCCGACAGTCGGGATTGATACATTGTTGAAAAACCAAATCGTTCAAACCGAACTCCTTGTGAAACCCACTGAGTGGGAATCGTCCGGAACAGGCAGAGTAGGGGCGAGTTGCCTCGATCCACGCACGCCTGCAACGGGATGAAAAAAATACCCCTCATGGATAACACAAGGGGTAGAGCGAAAACCAATCGGAAAGAGGAGCAATAGGTTTACAAGGTTCGTTGCACCTGCTCAATCCGATAGGCTTCGATCACGTCGCCGACTTTAAGATCATCAAAGCCGGCAATCTTCATACCGCAATCGTAGCCTTCTTTGACTTCACGCACATCGTCCTTGAAGCGTTTGAGCGATTCCAAACTGGCGGTCCGTTCCGGAGGAGGATAGACCACGACCCCTTCGCGGATGAGTCGCACCTTGGAGTTTCGCTCGATGGTGCCTTGAGTGACGTAGCAACCGGCAATCGTACCGACCTTGGAAATTTTGAAGGTTTGCCGAACGACAGCCCGACCGAGATGGATGACTCGTTCTTCGGGTTTGAGTTTGCCTTCAAGGGCAGCCTTAATATCTTCGGTCAGTTTGTAGATGATGTTGTACTCACGAAGAGGAACATTCTTCTCTTCGGCCAAGCGAAGAGCAGCATCGTCGGGGGTGACGTTGAAGCCGATGACCATCGAATCTTCGGGGCTGGTGAGAGCCAGTTCCACATCGCTTTCGGTAATGGCCCCGATGCCTGCATGAAGGACGCGAACCCGAACTTCATCATGCACGAGTTTTTCCAACTCTTTGCGAATCGCTTCGACGGAACCTCGAGCTTCGGCCTTGAGGATGATCTTGAGTTCGGTAATTTTGCGGCCTTTGGCTTCGTTGAGGGTTTCGAGTTTGACCGCAGAACGAACGCTGTAGTGCTGTTCTTGTTGCCGGAGTTTGCGTTTCTCAGCAATTTCGCGAGCTTTAGCATACTCGGCCAAGGCATGGAAGTGGTCGTCGGCGTTGGGGACTTCGTCGAGCCCAGTAACGCGAACGGGGACAGAAGGTTTGGCTTCGTCGATGGGTCGGCCCAAATCATCGTACATGGCCCGAACGCGACCAAAAGCCGCTCCGCAAACGATCGTGTCGCCCCTGTGCAGGGTTCCTTGTTGCACCAATAAGGTAGCCATGACCCCTTCGCTATCCGAGAGATAGGCTTCGAGGCAGACCCCTTGGGCCATCTTATGGGGGTTGGCCTTGAGTTCTTTGATTTCTGCTACCAAAGAGAGAGTTTCTAACAACTCGTCAATACCGGTGCCTTTGATGGCAGAGACGCGAACAAATTGGGCATCGCCACCCATAGTATCGGGGAGAACACCGAGACTGTAGAGTTGACGTTCGACCCGAGTGGGATCGGCACCGGGCATATCGATTTTGTTGATGGCAATCACAATGGAAACACCGGCTGCCTTGGCGTGGCTGATGGCCTCTTCGGTTTGCGGTTGAACGCCCGAGTCAGCAGCAACGACAATCACAGCAATATCAGTGACATTGGCTCCCCGAGCCCGCATCTTGGTAAAGGCTTCGTGACCAGGGGTATCCAAGAAGGTCACCGGTTTGCCATCTTTCTCAACCCGCCACGCACGGATGACTTGGGTGATGCCCCCCGCTTCGGTGGAGACCACATCGGATTCCATGCCATAGCGTTTGCGGATCGAATCCAGCAAGGTGGTTTTGCCGTGGTCAACGTGCCCCATAATCGTTACAACGGGGGCTCGCGGTTCGAGCTTCGATTCGTCGCCGGCCTCTTCATCATGGAAGTCGAGCATCTCGTCTTCGGCCGATTTGGGTTTCTGAATATCGAGTTCGACGCCCACATCCGAGGCAATCAACTCAGCGACTTCCACATCCACATTACTGTTGATGGTGAACAGCGAGTTGGTCAGGTCTTTGAGTTTGAGAAGCAATTGAACCGCTTTAAGACCCGTCGCTTCGGAGAGAGAACGAACCGTGATGGGCAAGGAAATGGGAACTTTCCCTTTCCGTTCGACCGTGCCGGGTTGGCGTTTGGCCTTTTTGAGCAAAGCAGCGCGACGTCCCCGCCGAGAACCAGCACTTTCTTCGATAATGTCAACCTCACCACCGGAAATGATGATGTTGCTCGTTTTGACCTTGCGTTGTTCAGATCGGCGAGCCCGATCGGCCAAGCGGGTCCGTTCACGATTTTGTTCCTTGTCGCGATCCTTCGAGCCATGACCCGAGCGACGACGATCTTCTACATCATCATCGTGAGGCAAAGGAAGGATCGGCGGAGCCACTTGTTGTTGGACTTCTTCACGAACTTTGTGAAGGTTGACCCCATCGCGAAGTTTTTTGAGTTGCTCGGGAGTGAATTTAATCGGAGCCACCGGCTGAGGAGGAGGCGGAGTGGCTCCTCCCTTTTGTTGGTTGCCCGCACGACCACCACCTTGAATCGATTGGCGAAGGCGTTGTTCCTGAGAGCGACGATGACGTTCCCCCGTTACCCCTTGAGAGGTAGCACCGGTTGCGGAACCTGCTCCGCTGGGGCGGCCGGAAGGAGAGCCGGAACGATCTCGCCCCGTACCGCTGGGAGAACTGCTACCGCTCCCCCGTTGATCGGCTCGGGTTGTTGAAGCGGACCCAGTCGGTTGAGCCGGTCGGGGCGCTCCGCCAGTCGGTTGAGCAGAACGAGTCCCCTGAGAGGGCTGAGCCGCACGAGTTCCCCCTGTTCCTGTGACGCTTCCTGTACCGCTGGTTCCGCCCGTTCCTCCTTGTTGTGATGGTCGGCTCCCACTTGCAGGGGGTTGGGTTGACCGAGTGGGAGGAATGGTTCGGATGGGAGAAGGAGAAGCCGCAGAGCGTGAGGTCGCCGCAGGTGGCGGATTCGTGGTGGATTTCTCAGCGGAAGGAGCCGGAGCGGCCGAGGGAGCTTTCGTTCCAGAGGGAGAAGAGGGAGCCGTTGTCTTGGTAGTAGGAGCCTCCTCTGGTGTTGAGGTTCCTTTGTCGCCAGCAGCGGGTTTCTGAGTCGCCGCTTGAGCAGGTGCTGCGGGTTTAGTAGAAGGCATGGGCCGATTGAGATTCACAGGGCGACGATGCAAATCAACAATCGGTCGGATGGCTGTGGATCGCGGCGTGGCTGAGGTTGTGGTTGGTGTGGTTGTTGTCGCGGAACTTGAAGCCGTAGCCGATGCCGATGAGGATACTGAAGCCGAAGCGGACGGAGTGGCTTCCGGAGCGGGAGAAGCAGCGGAAACAGCAGAAGCGGTGGGGCTTGTTGCTACCAGCGAGGGCGATGAGACTTCCCCAACGGATGGGGAAACAGCAGGTGCCGGACCTGTCTCTTATACACATCT
>JAOAAA010000181.1 GCA_026419115.1 Gemmataceae bacterium | reverse complement strand
ATATTATATACTTTTGATCCGATCCATCTTCCTGAACAGTTTCTAAGCAGATATACCAATAATGTTAATCCTGTCCGACCGATTGTGCAAATCCCGCAAGGAATTCTTACCCAGATTCAACAACAGGCGATTTCTGAACATCCAAACGAATGTTGTGGTTTGCTTTCGGGCCTAATTTCCTCGGGTTTTGCGCTGGTTCGCCATTGCTTCCCCCTGACCAATACTTTGCAAAGCCCGACCCGTTTCCTTTCAGACCCCAAGGAGATGTTTCAGGCGCACAAAGAAATTCGGCGCCGGCAAGAATCTTTGTTAGTGGTATATCATTCTCATCCTCATTCCGAACCGATCCCCTCTGCGGAGGATTTGCGGCAAAGTCTTTCTCCAGCGGTGGCCTGTTTGATTATCGGCTTTCCTCAGCGGGTTCCGGTTTGGCGTATTTGGTGGTTAAACGAGGAGCATTATTTTCCTGCCGAGTATCAAATTCTGACGACGAATTCTTCTACAGAATAAACGTGCCGAGCAAATCACCTTCGAGAAGATCGATGATCCTTTTGGATTCTCTTCTCAAAGGTGTCGTATGCCGAAGCTCAACCTTTCCGATTTGGCCATATTAGGAGGCACGCCCGAGTTCACTAAACCTTTGCATGTGGGTGCCCCCAACATTGGGAACAAGGCGGCCTTTCTGGAACGAGTCTCGGATATTCTGGATCGTCGTTGGCTTTCTAACGGGGGACCTTTCGAGAAAGAGTTCGAGAAACGAGTTGCCGAAATTGCAGGCACGAAGCATGCCATCGCCACTTGTAATGGCACTTTGGCCTTGGAAATTGCCATTCGCGGCTTGGGGTTGACCGGTGAGGTGATTGTTCCCGCTTTTACCTTTGTGGCCACGGCCCATGCCCTGCAATGGCAGGAGATTACCCCTGTTTTTTGCGATATTGATCCGGTCAGCTGCAACATCGACCCCGAACGCATCGAAGCGATGATCACTCCGAAAACGACGGGCATTATCGGGGTTCATCTCTGGGGGCGCCCCTGTGATACGACCAAGTTAGCCGAGATCGCTCAACGACGAAACCTCAAATTGCTCTACGATGCCAGCCACGCTTTTGGCTGCACCCATTTGGGGCAACCGATTGGGAGCTTTGGCGATGCCGAGGTTTTTAGCTTTCATGCCACCAAATTTTTGAACACCCTCGAAGGGGGGGCTGTCGTCACCAATAACGACGAACTTGCTGCCAAGCTCCGCTTGATGAAGAATTTTGGCTTCGTCCAGTACGATAAGGTCACCCACGTTGGGACCAATGCCAAAATGAATGAAGTCTCTGCTGCGATGGGCATCACTTCTTTAGAGAGTATGGACGAATTCATTAAAACCAACTACCGCAACTACAAACTCTACGAACATCATTTACGGGGTATCGCTGGCGTTCGGATTATGAGTTTCGATGAATCGGAGCGGTGCAATTATCAATATGTCGTTCTGGAGATCGACGATCTGACGACATGGATCACCCGCGATCAAATTTTCCATGCTCTCCATGCCGAAGGGGTTCTTGCTCGCCGCTATTTCTACCCCGGTTGTCATCGCATGGAGCCATACAAATCCTACTTCCCACATGCGGGCTTGTTGCTTCCGGAAACCGAACGGATGTCGGGCTTAGTGCTTTCTTTGCCCACCGGCACGGCTGTTGGACCCGATGAAATTGAACGTGTTTGCCACCTCATTCGCTTTATGATTCAGCATGCTCATGAACTTTCGGATGCCCTGAGCAAGCTCCCCAGCAAACAACCCGAACGCCCCGCTGTCCCCAGCGTGTCGGTCAACGTGCCCAGTTTGCCACCGATGGTTCCCTCTCGGTAAAAGATCGACCAAGACTCTGGGGCTTCCTCTTCAAACGGATCAGAAAACAAGCCGAATTCTTCGGCCGGTAAAAGATCGACCAAGACTCTGGGGCTTCCTCGGTTTGGAAATGATTTTCTCACATCCATCGTGCAGAGAATCGATTCTTCACCAAGGCCGATGCCGACCTAGAAAGATTGTTTGTAAGGAAATGTTTTCTTGTGATGGGAGTGATTCATTCGTCGAGTGGTTCCGCTCTCTGAGTAAACATCTGCTTCGTTAAACGAACGGCTTGTCATGCTATTCTTCGTCGAGTCGTTCCGCGTAGAAAGCCGCTTCCCGTTCGGCTAACTTGCTGGTACCGGCCATGGCCTTGGCGTTTCCGGTGAAGAGGTACCCCGTGAAGAGTTGCTCGGTGGCAGGGAACTTGATGACAAAGCTGAAGGAATGTTTGGGATTGCCGACTTTCCCTTTGATGTCGTAGGCGGCTCCGTCCTTATCGGAAGTGAAAGTTCCCGAAATTTCGCCCGATTCGTTCACCTGTAACTTGATGATCCCCGAGCGACGCCCATCATCATGCAATTTATAAGTGCCGATAAAGTATCGGGGTTCAAACGATTCGCCTACTACCAGCTTCGGGGCTTTTTTCGGGACGACCCCCGCGATGGGTTTGGTCAGCAGATACAGCTTTGCTTTGCCCAACGGTTTGAGGACAAACCCTTCGGTGGTTTGTTCGATGGTAATGTCCCCTCCTAATTTTTCCGGCACAATTTGACCAATATCGAGTTGCAAGCGAACGCTGGGGAACAAAAAGACGTTCTTTCCTTCGGCCCGACGAGTCGTTTCGGTTCCTTCTTTGAAGGTCACATATTGATCGATCAGTAACATCGGTACGGTCGTTTCCTTGTCGATTTTGTGACGGGCCGACTGCACCAGTAGCTTGCAGTAGCGAGCATCGTTGGTGTAGACGACCAGAAAAGTTCCCTGCGAATCGTTCAGAACACCCGCAGCATCGGCGATTGCTTCAGAATCGATCTCTTTGAGTTCCTTCAAGGTGTTATCGGCAACGGCCTTGGCTAGGATCGGTGCCGTGTAATAATCGAATTGCCCTGCCCACAAATAATAGGGGGTGCTCAGAACTAATAGGACCCCGAAAAAGTTTCGCATGGTTCTCTCCTTGTGATTGGGGGAAGTCTACAAGGTCTGGGATGATTTAACAACATTGGCAGTACCCAAAAACAAAATCCGGAGCCCCAAACCGTGATTCCTGCTCTCATCGAGAATTCGTTCTCTACTCGGCCAAACTATCATTCCCATTGTGTTCACTCGTTCAGTTAGACAAGACTCATCGAAGTTATTTCGTTCAGGTTAATTATTGCTGGTGCCTATGTACGTTGAGTGTGCTGAAAGCCACCAAGTGAACTCGTTCTGGTTGTTACAATGGGCGGGTCAATTCCCTCTTGACAATCTCCTACAAGCTGTAGTACCATATCTCCTACAAAATGTCGGAGAAGCCCCTCTGTAAGAAATCAAGGAGCGTGACATGCCCCCGATTCCCGATATCAGCGATACCGAGCAAACCGTTCTCAAGGTCCTGTGGGAACGGGGGGAATTGACCGTGCGGGAAGTTCTCGATGTGCTTCGAGAACAAGGGAACACTTGGGCTTACACAACCGTCCAGACCTTATTGACTCGCCTACAAAGTAAGGGGCTAGTCGAAAGTGATCGATCTGCCACGGCTCACATTTACAAGCCGACCCTGACACGAGATGAATTTCTGCGGGGGCGATTGAACGATCTAGCAACCGATTATTGTGATGGCTCGGTTTCCCCACTGATGTTGGCTTTGGTCGAGGGCGGGAAACTTTCGTCGGAAGACTTGGCCCATCTGCGGGCCTTGGTTGAACGATTGCAAAACGAGAAACCAGAACCGAAAAAACGGAGGAAATCATGACCCACTGGCTTCTCGAAAATGCTGTTTATGCGGGCCTTTTGGCCTTGGTGGTGGCTGCGGGAATTTCTCTCACTAAGCCCCATCCGGCCGTGCGGCATGCCTTTTGGTTGCTGGTGTTGCTTCGCTTGGTGTTACCGCCGGTGCCTCAACTATCGATCGGCCTTGCCAACTTCTTGGTTCAACCTCAAGCGATCGTGGCAGAAACAATTTCGGGGCCACAAACGACTTCAGAGTCAGGAACGATTGAGTTGCCACAAACGATTGGATTGACACTCAACGAAGCGATGCCCTTCGACCGTGTGCATTCTGAAGAAAGGGTCGTACTGGCTCTGCGCGATCTGTATTTTGAAACCGAGGTAAACGAAGCGATCGTGAACCCGTCACCCACGGTTGCAGAAACCTCTACCATTGAAACGAGAGTCGAACCCGAACGGGAACTGGTTACCGAAGGCCAACCCATGCCCGACGAACCCACACGAGTTTCGTGGTGGGATTTACTCAAACTCGCAGGTGTGCTGTGGCTGATCGGCACGATTATTTTCAGCTTGCGATTCTTCTTGGGCGTTCACCGTTTCCAAAGCTATTGGAGGCGGAATCGCAAAGAAGCCCCTACTTGGTTGGTCAGTGAGGTTCGGCAGGTGGCAGGGGAATTGCGTATCCCCCCCCCTCGCGTGGAAATGGTGCGGGGCCTGACTTCTCCGATGGTTTGGTGTTGGAATCGCCCCCATTTACTTTGGCCTTCGGAATTGACCGAGCTTTCGCCGGAAGCTCGGCGGGCGGTGGTATTTCACGAACTCGCCCATATTCGCAGAAAAGATCACTGGGTCCGTCGGCTGGAATCGCTGGCAGGTATGTTGCATTGGTGGAATCCGGTCTTCTGGATTACTCGACGTAAATTGCGAACCAACGCCGAGTTCGCTTGCGATGCGTGGGCCACCCAAAACACCGACAAGCGTGTTTTTGCCGAAGCGTTGTTATCTGTTTGTGCCTTTAACCCTCAGCGACGGCCCGCGCCGGCCGTGGCTGCTGTATCGGAATCGCGGCGCGATTTAGAGGAGAGATTGACTATGATTCTCAAAGGATCGCCTTCTGGCCGACTTCGTTTCCGAACGAAGTTCTTGTTTGCCTTGGTCGCTTGTGCGGCCCTTCCCACTTGGTCTTTAGGAGAAGGGGTTCCCTTCCAGATCATTTTGGAACCAGCTCCCTTGACCAACGAGGTCAAAGGCGAGAAAAAGGATGTGCTGTTCTTCGTTGTGGATAAAAATGCTCCCACCGCGAACAAGGAAATCGAAGAACTCGAGGCCAAGATCAAAGAATTGAACAACCGACTCGCCAAACTCAAAGAGGAAGCGGCCAAGAAACCCGCCGTGAAGGATGTTCTCATCGAAAAACCAGTCGTAGCACCGTTGGAGACCCTGTACCGCAAGGTCGAAAAGAAAGGCCCCGATGGCAAAATTATTGTGACCTACGAACCGGTGCCCCTTCCGAAAACCGGCGAAACACCAATGAAAATAGTAACGGGTGATATGGCTCAAATTAATCCGAAGGAAGGAACCGTTCGGGTGATTGCCAACATGAATAAATTCCTACCGGTCGAAAATACGATCATTCTTTCGCGGACGACCTACAAACTCCCTGCGAACAAGGTTCCAGAATTAACAACGATTTTGAATAAGTTCAAAACCTCGGTTTTAGAAATCACCTCCAATAACGATACCGTAACCGTAACAACCACGCCGGAAATTCAAGCTACGGTCGCGGGTATCGTGAAACTGCTCACACCCGCTCCTACCGGCTCGATCAAAATGATTATCGATCCGAAAGAGTCCCCCAAGAAACCGGAAGGGAACGACCCCAAACCTGCGGTCAAACCTGAGAAGCCCGAGAAACCCGAGAAGCCCACTCCTCCTGAGAAGCCCGAGAAACCCGAGAAGCCCACTCCGCCGGCTCCTCCTGCGAAGCCCGAAAAACCCGCTGCCGGACTAGGGCTAGAACAAATCGACGACTTGCTCAAAAAGATCGAAGGGGACCTGAACCTCAATGAGAAAACCAAGCGAGAACTGATGAAGGCAATTCAAGAGGCGCTGGGCGATAAAATGAAATTCGCCCTCGAAGCACAGCAAAAAGCTCTGGAAGCCGAAAAAAAAGCCAAAGAGATCATGGAATTGCCCTTTCTGAAACGAATCATTGCCGATGCGGAAAAGCAAAAGAAAGCGCAAGAAGAATTAGACAAAAAGAAATCGGGTGAAAAAGGTACCGAACAAAAACCATCCGACGAAAAGAAAAGACTCGAAGAATTGAAGAAGCTCGAAGCAGAACTGGAGCGAAAAATTCGCGAATTCGAGAAGAAATAACCCCGTCATGAACTGCCGGACTTCGTGAATGTCCGGACTTTGGTAACGCCTTCACCTCGTTCATTCCCCTAAAGCGTTAACGCCTTGACTTCGTTACCGTCGTGTCCTCGGTAATTTCCTTAACTCGGTAACGCTCTTACTTCGGTAACTCGGCCCAAGGGGAACGAAGATCGATTCGCACCTTGTGTTTGCTGGGGTTGTCAATCGCCTCGATTTGTGGCTTTTCACCCGTGAGATCATACTTGATGACCACTCGCCCCACTTGCCCCTCTTCGATCCACACCTGAAAATGTCTCGTGACCAAATACCCACAAACAACCAAAGTTCCCTTCGGAGGCAGCTCGGGATTGGTGAATTTTTCAGCAAAGACATCCTTCAAAAAAATCTCGTCGGCCCGATTCAAAGAAGGAACCGTACCGCGATAGCCGTGAATCCAACGATGTTCATCTGTCTTTTTACTGCGATGGATCACGGCATTTTTTCCCCCCGCCTTTTGATAAACCTGAATGAAATCTTCAATCATTTTGGGGGGACATTGTGTTTCTTCTTCATCCCAGAAGAAATGAAAAATACCTTGCACATTCCCAGCCGCAGGAATAAAGTTGCGTGAAGCATAAACCTCGGGGAGTTGATTGGGTCCCCCACCGAGAGCCTTTTCCATTTTG
>JAOAAA010000180.1 GCA_026419115.1 Gemmataceae bacterium | reverse complement strand
AGGAAGCCCAATCCTACGGGCTGCGTGTGCGGTATCTCAAACCCCATGGGGGGCTTTTTCATTTGGCCCATCAGGATGCTCCCACGACACAAGTTCTTGTTGAGGTGGCCCAGAAATATCATTTAGCACTTGTCGGGTTACCCAACAGTTTGCTTCAAAGCCAGTGCGAAAATCGGGTTCGCTTCATCGCAGAAGGATACGCCGATCGGGCCTATACCGATGATGGTCAACTCGTCCCACGGGATCAACCGCATGCCCTCATTCATTCGTTGACAGAATCTCTGGAACAAGTGCGGAAACTCATCGCACAAGGGGTGCAAACAATTTGCATTCATGGGGATCATCCCGAGGCAGTGACCTTTGCCAGCCAACTCCGACGGGAATTGCAAAATCAAGGAATAACGATTCGAGCCTTTTTATGAGCCTGTTGGTGAAAAGTGCCGGAACCTATTCCCTCTTGGTCGATGAAGGTCGGCCTCATCATCGTCGCTGGGGCTTGCCCGAAAGTGGTCCGGCCGACCGGCTTTCCTTTCGCTTGGCCAATGCCCTTGTTGGGAACCCGCGCCCCTTAGCATGTTTAGAAATTTCTCTTTCTGGTCCGCGATTGTTAGCATTACACGATACAGGCTTTGCTTGCGTGGGCGGATCATTTTCCCTATTCATTGACGAACGCCCTCTTCCCTATCAATCGGCAGGGACCCTGAGAAAAGGGGAGATTCTCGATATTCGCGGAACGACCAGCGGCGCCCGATGTTACTTGGCCGTGGCGCAGGGCTTTGGTAGCCCGAGCATTCTTAATAGTCAAAGTGCCTTCGCACCGATCGTTGCAGGGGGGGGGCTTGAGTGCGAAGAATCGCATTGCCCCACCCGTTGGTTATCGCCATCGATATTTCCTGCACACGCTCAATCCCTTCGTGTGATCCGAGGACCACAGGCACACCACTTTGATATTCCGAAAATCATCACTCAAACTTACACCGTATCCCCTTTGGGAAACCGGATGGGGATTCGATTGAAAGGGCCTGAAATTCCTGTGCCCGAAGAGCAGTTGGTTTCGGAACCCGTTCACACCGGAGCGGTACAAATCACGGCGGATGGCCAATTAGTGATTCTCGGCGTCGAAGGACAGACGATTGGGGGGTATCATAAACCGTTGCACGTCATCTCGTCCGATTGGGATCGTCTGGGACAACTTCGCCCGAACGATCCGGTCACGTTTGAGTTAGTCACGGAACAGCAAGCCGAGCTACTTCGAGACGATTATGAAGCAGAATGCCATCGGTTAATTAGCCGAGTGAATTTTTGGTGTGACGACACTACAGCCATTTCTTGAGTGCAATAAAGATAAGACGATAGCCCTCACCAAGTCGAGAATTCCCAAAATAACAACAAGCCCCTTCACTTCGACGGTCAGCCAAGTCATGAGGATGTGCTATCGATTCGCATCCCAAATTTTTTGGGAATAGGGATTGACATGAAAAATTCTATCTCTTAAACTTCAATTTAAGTAAAGGAGGTGCCTCAGATAAAGGAGGTGCCTCAGATAAAGGAGGTGCCTCAGATAAAGGAGGTGCCTCAGATAAAGGAGGTGCCTCAGATGCGGCTCAAATTACTCGGAGCTTTCTCACTGTTATTCATCATGACAAGTTTGTCATTTACACAAGCTCCTCCAGTAGTAACAAAAATTTTGATTAAGAAGAGTCTACCCGATCCAAAAACAGGAAACTATCACGCAAGTGGAGACTATTTCATTGCACCCGATGAGGTCTTTGATAAATTAGTTGCAGGAATAGCTCCATTTGATCCTAAAACCGGAAAATATGATTATGAAAAATTAAAAGAAGCAAAAATACTATTCGGTCCTCCATTGCTTCCAGACAAATGGCAGACTGATAAGAATATCGAACCTGGCAAACATGAATTTCGAATCATTTTACAAACAATAAAAGATGGAAAAACAAAACAGGTGTCTGAGACAATTGATTTCATAATGGATCCTCCCCCAAAATAAAATTCAAACAATTTTCTTGGACTGAACTATTTGAGAAAGGAGAAGGAGTATGTACCGCATGGATGCACAACCTCGACCAAATGGGTTTACCCTATTAGAATTGTTGGTTGTTATTGGAGTGATTGCTACGCTGTTGGGCTTGCTGTTACCAGCAATTCAGAAGGTCCGTGAGACAGCCTATCGGTTCGAGAGTCAAAACAATATCAAACAAATCAGCTTAGCTGTTCACAATTGGTCAACCAATCGGGGGGGAGAAATGCCTTCTGCTGTGGAAGGTTGTACAGCTGATACATTTTTATTCGTAGCCATTTTAGATGATCTAGGTTACGGAGACATCAATCAATATAGTCCATTCAAAGGATTTACGCCTAAACTTTATTTGGATCGTAATGATCCGAGTTATTCAAAAATGATGGCAAATAAGAAAAATCGTATCACGAGTTATGCGGTAAATTATTATGCTGCCAAATTGTGTAAACCAAAAATTGAGACAGATTTTCCAGATGGAACATCAAACATAATTATGTTAACGCAACATTATATTTCATGTCAAGATATTTATTATGATTGGTGTTGGACATTTCTGTTCTCAACAGGTTCGCAAGTGAGTCCTAGAAGGCCTACCTATGCAGATAACGAGCCGAGATATGAAGGGTATCGTGAGTTAGAAGGTATGTTTCCCGGAGGTTATTATAATACAATTGATGATGTTTATCCCGTAACATACTACGAACAAGGTTTTTCGTATTCGATTGGTTCTGTTCCAAATAAAACATTTCAAATCAAACCAAAATTAAAGGATTGTGATCCGACGATACCTCAATCTCCCTATTCGGTATTGCTTGTTGGTTACGTTGATGGCAGTGTGCGTTCCCTGAGTAAGCAAACCGATGCTAAAGTTTTTTGGGGTGCCACGACGGCGAATCGGGGTGAGATATTGGACTAAATGTTGTCTCGTTAGAGTTTATGATTTTATGAGAAGATTCTGAATGAGGCCCGATTTTTCTAGACTCCCAGATGAAAATTCGGCACAATATACCTTACCTTGGGTATTATGTATCGAACAGGGGGCAGATGGGATATGTTTCGTTTCACCTTATTAGGGCTTTTGTTCCCCGTGATACCGGCGATTGCGGGAATTTTTGAAGGTTTGACTCCGAACCCCAGTGGAACGAAAGAGAGCAACGCGAACCAATTGCCCCTAACGAAACTGGCGCCTGCGAAACACTTCCCCGATTTGTGCCGGTATCATTATCGGGTGAGTACCACCTCAGACGAATGTCAAAAATTCGTCGATCAAGCCTTGGGCTATTTTTATTCGTATGTCTGGATCGAAGCGGCCCGCTCTGCTGAGACGGCATTGAAGTACGATCCCGAATGTGCTTTTGCTTGGATGATGCTTCATAGGGGAATTGAAAAATATGGCAAAGGTGATGCCATGGCCCCGCTCAAGAAAGCCCAAGAACTTTTGCCCAAGGCCTCGCACCGAGAGCAAATGTTAATTACGGCAAAACTCTGGGAGAAGGGCCTACTCGGAACCGCCAACGACGATCGGAAAAAGAAAGCCGCCGCTGCTTTGGATGAAATGCTAATCATCTATGATGACGACGAAGAAGCATGGTTTGCCCGCGGCGCTTTACATGGTGGGACCTTCGGCGGCGGGAACGAAGGGGTCCCCTACTACAAGGCATTGTTGAAAATTAATCCGTTGCATCCCGGCGCCAATCATGAGCTGGTTCACTTTTACGAAAACACCAAAAGGCCCGCATTAGGGTTTAAATATGCCGAGGCCTATATTGAATCCTCTCCGGGTATTCCCCACGCTTGGCACATGCAAGCCCATTTAGCCATGCGTATTGGCAAATGGGAAAAAACTACGGATCGATCTGCGAAAGCGATTGAACTTCAGCAAAAATATCACAAAGAACAGAACGTCAAACCTTCGGAAGATCATCAATATGCCCATCACCTAGAGACGTTAGCCCAAAGCCTCATTCACGATGGCCGCTACACCGAAGCCCTGAAAATTCGCGAGGAATGCGAAAAGAACAAATATAGTTTCCCTGCATTATGGTTCCGTGTGGCCCTTGCCCAACAGAACTGGACCGAGTGTGATAAAATTATCGCCGAGCAACGGAAACGGGATAAAGTTTTGGCCTCCTATTTTGCTGCCTTGATGTATCTCGACCGAGGTGAACCAACCAAGGCTCAATCGGAAATTGAATCGCTTCGCTTGGCCCAACAATCCAAGAAAAACGACAAACGATTGAACCTACGATTCAATGAAGTGCAAGGGCGTTTTCTCTGTCAAACCGGTCAGGGCGAGGCCGGCCTAAAACTGTTGGAACGAAACATCGAAAAAGTGAAAGATGATTATAATGCCCATGCTTGGGGAGGGGGGGGGTATTATATGGAGGCTTGGGGTATCGGTGCTTTGGAAGCGGGCGATGCTGCCACGGCCGAAGAGGCCTTTCTCGAAGCGCTGGCTCACGATGCCGGAAGCGCTCGGGCCGCCCTTGGCATGTATGCTCTGTGTGATCGGGTCGGACGATCCAAAGAGGCCGAAGCCTTTCTCAAAGTCGCTCGACGATTAGGCGCTAAAGCCGATCCCAAGGAATTCGAGCGCTTACGGCTGGAAATGGTCAATAAATCGAGTCACATCAAACTCGAAACACTTTCCGGAAACATCGAAAAATAATTGAGTAACCAACTATGATTCGTTTCAGTCTACTTGTAGCACTTTGTTGCAGCGGGATTTCGTATAGCGCGGAACCCTGTATCAGTGGGATTCCCGTCGGTCAAAGACCCGGACCTTATAGTTTTCTGGTTGCCACCGGACCACAACGGGGACAACAAACCTGCTATGTCTGCGAAACAGGGGACAATCCGGGATGCGTGATCTTTGCCCGCAAGGTCAGCGATTCCCTTGGGCAATTATTGTTGAAGATCGAACCCGTTGTGAGCCGTGAAAAAAGCCCTATTAAAACTTGGATGACAATTTTGGGCGAAAAGACCATCTCGATCGATAATCTGGGGCAATGGTCCAAGGCCCAAGGTTTGAAATCGATCCCTGTGGGAATTTTTGATGATGAGGATGGCCCCCCCTCTTACAAAATCTCTCAGGATGCCGAAATCACGGTCCTGATTTTCAATCAGAAAAAGGTCGTGAATAATTTCGCTTTTCGTTCTGGTGAATTGAACGAAAAATCAATCAAACAAATCGTCGAGTCCCTATCGAACCTTGAAAAAAAATAGGTTCTATTCTTTTGGTGATTTTCACAGTATCGTTCTTGGCTTGACTGATTCAATCTTTTTTCAATCGTGTCAGGGTGATTTTTCCGGTAAGAGATATTCCAATAAATCCGCCAAATCTTGCTTCGAGATTTGTTTTTCTAGCCCCTCGGGCATGAGGGAAACATTGGTGGCTCGGAGTGATTCAATTTGCTCACGGGGAATTGTATCTTCTGCGGCATCGCCCCTTCGGAGTGTGATACTCGTTGCGGCATCAATGGTCAAAATTCCTGTGATCGTTTTACCAGAATGCGTAACAACCTGATAGACCACATATCGGCTATCCACTTCTTTATTGGGATCGAAAATGTCATGAAGGATCGCTGGACGGGTCTTTGTTTTAAGAACGGCTGCGAATTCTGGTCCTACGGTGTGTCCCACGTTCTCATAACGATGACAGGTCGCACAATGGGTGGCAAAGATTTTTTTCCCTTTGAGGGCATCCCCTTTGAGCTTCAACGATTCGTTGTAATCTTGGACAATTTTTTGTCGATCGCCGGATTTAATATCCCCGAGAATTTTCATGGCCTTTTGTCGAACTTCGTTATTGGGATGTGCGATCAAAAATTTCACTTTCACGGAATCGAGTTGCGTTGGTGACAACTGCTTCGATTCAATCGCTTTCAATAATTGGTGAATTCGGGCCGGACGATCGGTGAGAATTTCCAATGCTTCCCGTTTGAGATTGGGGCCGAACTGCGATAAGGAATTCAAAATCATCTCGGTCGCTTCGGGTTCGGCAAAACTCCCGAGGGTGCGTAAACCGACTAGGGTCAATTCAGGGGGATGACGTAAATCGAGCGCATCATTCAAATGAGCTTTCACCGTCTCGAATGATGCTAAAGAAAATCGTCGCACGGCAGCGATTTTTTGTAGGGGGGGGGTAGTGGGCGAAGAATAAATTTTTTCTTGGGCGCGCAATAGGGAATCGATCGATCCTAAAATGAGGTTTTGATCGGGGGTTGGTTTTTTCCACCACGAGTTTACGGGCACTGCCGATTTACTCGAACCTTCGATTAATCCCTCTAATAAACTCTCTGCCAATGGGGGGTATTCTAAAATGAGTTCCAGAATACTCTTGAGATTGGGGAATTTTCTCTGGTTAACTAATTGGGTTCCAAACAATTTCACTAGTTGAATTTCCGAATAACTTGGTGCCGTTTTTTTATCCTTGAGTTTTTTGAGTTGATCGAATAACAGAACCGAAATATCTCCCTTCATAGCTAACTGAATTGCAGCATTTTGAAAGGTTTCATTGGCACTATTCGCTAACACTCTTGTCAAAAATTCATTCACATCGCCTTCCATTTCTAAGGTGCTTAAAGTGAGCTGGAAACGCACTAGTGGTGAGGGGTCATCCGCAAGATGAATTAGGGTGGGAACTAGTGCCTCGTTTTTAATCACGCGAGGGGCATAGCGAGCGGCCACAATTCGCACACCGGCCACGGGATCAATGGCTGCTTTACGAATATCTTCGGCTTTCAGCCAAGTGAATTCTGCCAAAATATCGAGGGCTCGCGCACGGGTAATCGGATCATCGTGATTCAGAAGCAAACGCACTGATTGTTGAATATCGATTGGGTTTTCTCGTAAAATC
>JAOAAA010000017.1:27321-42142 GCA_026419115.1 Gemmataceae bacterium | reverse complement strand
ACCCTTTGCCCATCGCGCGCAGTTGATGGCAGCCCTGAGCGGTGCCTTGGCCTCGGCGGCGGGTACCCAAGAAGATCGAAAACGGGGGCAACGCAGTATTTTCGATCTTATGGATGAGGATTCTTCGGGAACCTCTGAGAATAAGGCCGAGGAAATCCCGCTCCCGAATGTCCCTCGTTGGTCGAATACCGAGCTTCTCAAATACGAAAAAGAAGCCCTCGATTTCTATTTTTCCAGCCATCCCCTTGCAGAACACGATAGCACCTTGAAACGCTATGCTAGTACTACCGTTGCCCAAATTATGCAAGCCAAGGCAGGCACCGAAATTCGCTTTGGAGGGATGTTAGCAGGGGTTCGATTTTTAACGACCAAAAGGGGGGGGCGATTTGTCAGTTGTAAAGTCGAAGATTTTACTGGTCAGGTCGAATGTGTGATGTGGTCGGATGATTTGGGACGTTACAATGATTTTTTTGTCAACGATTATGTTTATCTTTTCGATGCTGTGATTGAAGATAGTGAACGACATGGAAAAACGGTCGTTCTCAAAAAACTCATCACACTCGATCAAGCCAAAAAAGAATTGACAAAAAGTATTATTCTCAATCTCGATTTAGGTCGGCACGAACCCAACATTATCGAATCGCTTCATACTTTGCTGAAGCGAAAACCAGGCCCCTGTCCGGTCTTTCTCCATGTTTCGGACCCTGCGGGGCGACGCGCACAATTCAAGCTCGGCCAAGAATTCTCGGTGGACCCCACTTCCTTTCCCGTTGCCGATTTAGAAATGTTACTTGGGGTTGGTGGTGTCCAATTTTCAGGGCGATAACTTTCTGAGATGCGTTCATTTTTCAGGGCGATAATTCTATTCTGTTCCTGCCTAACCAATCCCAGCCATCTCTCCGAATCGCTTCTCTTGTGGGATTTCAAACCCGTCTTCTCAATTCAGCTACCCACAAACCGAACGATTTTCATTCGGAACGATTTCTATTCGGAACGATGCCGCCTTCTGGCTAATCGCCGTTTTTTCTCTCAACCGCTTCCCAAACGGAATGATTCTGCTTTCGGAACGATTTCGTATTGTTTGAAGTCGAACAATTCCCCTACACAGAATTCTTGAGAATCCTAAACTTTCCTAACCACGAAATACAGGAAATTTCCGCATGGCAACCTCTCCATCACGGGTCCGATACGCAGTATTATTTTTGCTCTGCCTGTTAGCGATGATCACTTACATGGACCGAGCGGCCAACGGTAGTGCCAAATCGGCCATTATGGCGGACCTCAACGCGAATCGGGCCGAGGATGATAAATATAGCACGGAAGATTTTTTTCTGGTGTTAATGGCTTTCCAATTGGCTTACGCTTTGTTCGAAGTCCCTTCAGGTTGGTTGGGCGATACCCACGGCCCAAGGGCTGCCTTGTTGCGGGTGGTAACATGGTGGTCGCTGTTTGTCTTTTTAACGGGGTTCACCGGAATGCGCATTCTTTCGGATGCGGTGGTGGGAGGCATCTACATTGGCTTTGGGGCCTTGATCGTCATTCAATTTCTCTTCGGCATGGGGGAAGCGGGGGCTTTCCCAAACATCTCCAAAGCCCTTTATAATTGGTTTCCGGCGGATTCTCGCGGCTTTGCTAAATCGTGTATTTGGATGAGCGCCCGACTGATGGGGGGATTAACCCCTTTGCTTTGGGTCTCTCTCACTTCGTGGGATGTCGGCGGAATGCATCAATCGGGCGGATTAACTTGGCGGGGTGCTATGTGGCTTTTTGCCCTCATTGCCGCTTTATGGTCGGCCATTTTCTACCTGTTTTTTAAGAATAAACCGAAAGAAAGCACTTGGGTGAACGAGGCGGAACTAGCCCTTATCAATGCAGGGCGAAACGAAAAATCAGGCCCCGTTCGGATTCCTTGGGGGAAACTCCTCCGCTCCCGAAATCTTTGGGCGTTGTGCGGGATGTACATGGTGACGAACTTCTGTTGGTATTTCTTGATGTACAATCATCCGGGCGCCATGAAATCCCAATTTCCGGACTGGAATAACACACCCGAAGGACGAATCCTGCTAGCTATCCTCAGCGGTGCTCCCCTGCTCGTGGGGATGTTGGGATGCTTCTTGGGCGGGGTCCTCTCCGATCGATATATCCGCCGCACAGGCGACCGCAAATGGGGGCGGCGCATTTATGGAATGCTCGGTTATGGGGCGGCAGGAGTCTGTTATCTCATTGCGATCGCAGCCAAGGTCGTTGCCCCTGACAATGTTTGGGCGTTGGCCATTCCCTTGATGCTCATGGGATTCTTCAACGATCTGATTATGGCGCCCGCTTGGGCCGTCTGCCAAGATATTGGCCGTGATTATGCTGCAACCGTTTCAGGGGCCATGAACATGGTCGGAAACCTTGGTGGGGCCGTCACGGGAATTTTTGTCACGGGGATGATTTTACGGGCGAATTCTTCCTTTGTGGATGGCAAAGAAGTGATTGCAACAACCGGTTATATCACTTGCTTTACACTATATGCCATCGTCTATTTTTGCGGAGTAGGATTATGGCTTTTGATTGATGCCACTAAACCAATCGAAAGTGAACCTTCGGCTTCCTCTCAAAATTAAATTGAATGAATTGGTCCCATAATAATATATCATTTGATTACACTAATTTTTTCCTATTAATTGATCAAATTCATCTTCTGTGAGAATTTTCACCCCTAGGGATTGAGCTTTTTCCAGTTTACTTCCTGCATTCTCTCCAACTACAAGATAATCCGTTTTCTTCGAGACACTCCCCGAAGGTTTTCCACCAAGTTGACGAATGAGGTCTTCAATTTCGCTTCGTTCGTAACGGGAAAGGGTACCGGTGACCACAATCGTTTTTCCAACGATCGATTGCCCCCCCCCTTGTGCCTGAGGGTTTTGTTTTGCATTACTTGCAGCAGGGAACTCTCGTTTGGTTTCATCGAGTTTCAATCCCAGTTCTTTGAAATCTTCGATCATATCAATGGTCGATTCGGACCGAAAAAATTCGTATACCCCTTTTGCTCGTTCGGGACCAAAACCATTTATCCGAGAGAGGCGTTCCTCGCTTGCATTCATGAGAGCATCGATCGTCAAAAACTCCTGTGCCAAAATATCGGCCATATTATCGGCCACATTGGGGATACTAATTCCTGCAAGAAGTTTCGAGAGTCCACGATTTTTGCTTGCCGCAATCCCTTCGAGAATATTCTGGGCCGATTTTTTACCCATTCGTTCGAGTGTGAGCAACTGTGCTTCATCCAATCGATAAAGATCAGGGATGGTTTTCACTAAATCATTATCAACTAATTGTTCGACTAACGATTTGCCAACACCTTCGATGTCCATGGCATCGCGGCGGACGAATTGCAAAATTTTTCGTTTAATTTGCGCGCCGCAGGTTCCACGAGGGGCGGTACACATAACGAAAGGGCTATCCTTTTCTTGTTTGGTCGGCGAACCACAAACGGGGCAATGTTTCGGAAATTCAAATACCGTTTCGGCACCGGTCCTTGCTGATTTTTCGACCCGCACCACCTGAGGGATAATTTCGCCTGCTTTTTCAACAACAACCATATCCCCCACGCGAATATCTTTTCTGGCAATTTCATCGGCATTGTGAAGGCTTGCCTTACTGACGGTGGTACCTGCCAGCAAAACGGGCGGCTCGAAATGTGCAACCGGAGTGAGTTTTCCGGTCCGGCCTACTTGCACTTCGATCCGTGCCAGTCGCGTCAAGGCTTGCTCAGCCTCAAATTTATAGGCCCTAGCCCATCGGGGAAATTTTGACGTGGTCCCTAACTGATTGCGTTGTTCTAAATCATCAACTTTGATCACCATTCCATCCGTTTCATACGGAAGATCACGTCGTTTTTCGCTCCACGATTGACAAACTTCAATCACTTCCTCGATATTCTCACAACGTGTAACATGGCTATTGACGGCAAAACCATAGGACTTGAGCAACTCTAAAAGTTCGGTGTGCGTTTTGACAGAGACCCCTTCCATCGCTCCGGAGGCATAGGCGAAAAAGTGTAATTTCCGTTCTGCAGATTGTTTCGGATCAAGCAGTTTGAGCGAGCCAGCAGCTAAATTTCTTGGATTGGCGTAGGGTTCTAAACCTTGTTGAATTCGTTTACGATTCACTTCCACAAGATCGGCCCGATTCATATACACTTCGCCACGGGCTTCAAATAATTTCGGAGGGTACTTTGTATTCAATCGCAGCGGAACTTCCGGTATGGTACGAATATTATGAGTGACATCATCTCCTTCTTCGCCATTGCCACGAGTAGCCCCGAGAGTGAGCAGGCCATTTTCATAGGTAAGGTTCATTGCCACGCCGTCAATCTTTAATTCGACAACATAATGAATGGTCTGTTTGGGCAGCAATTTTCGCAGGGAACGATCCCATTCTCGGAGTTCCCCCGCGTTATAAGTGTTATCGATCGAAAGCATGGGCACCCGATGCCGAATCGTCACAAACTCCGAAATAGGCGAACCTCCAACCCGCTGGGTCGGGCTATCGGGTGTGATTAGTTCTGGATGCTTGGCCTCAAGCGCTTCAAGTTCATCGAGGAGTTGATCGAATTGCCGATCGGAGATTTCGGGTTTGGCTTCAACATAGTATTTGTGATTATGATAATTGATAAGTTGGCGTAACTCTTCGATCCGTTTTTGAGCGTTCATAAACTTTCTCCTCGGTTTTTGATGATTTTCGCTCGTAAAGATGATTTTGCAAGGTCAGAAATTTGATAAATCAATAATACGTTTGTGAAGCCATCCCTTAATCTGGTCCCCGATACAAAACAATGATAATAGGATAATCATGGTCATCAAAACGGCGGGCGACAATAGTCGTTTGGATACTTCCATTTTTCTCAACCCACGATTTCCATTCGGAGGGGATCCCGTAACGACCCGCTGGAAAAACAAAGTAATTCCGACCAACTAAACTACGATGATTGTGGAACCAAACTTCGTAATCTTTACGCGGTAATTTTTTCCAGCGCCCCTTCAGATTTGGTTGATAATATTCTAACTTATCACCTTCAAGCACAGCCAGAAAATCATTCTCAGTGGTATTCTCAACAAGCCATTGTGCTGCACGTCGAAAATCGTGACGATTACCATTTTGATAATAACTCACTAATGCGGGGAGATTCATGAATGGGAGAAATGTGATGATTGCAAGAAAAATGACCATACGGAAACTTGATCTGAATAAAATCGTAAGATGTTGGGCAGCAACTCCAATCGTAATACCGCTCAAAATAAAATAGCCGATATTCATTGGAAAAACGTAGGCCGAATGAAAGGTCAAAACTTGGGGAAGGAGAAGAACCATGGAAATCCAAGCAAAACAGACTACAAATACCTTAATGAAAAGGCAGCGATTGAAATAATAAAGAATCCCCCCCCCCAAGAGGGATGATAAAAAAATGGGCCAAGATAATTGGCTAATCGAACTAGCAAGTGCATCAAAGGGAGATAACCCCCGCCAATTATAGTCAATCACCTTAGATTTCCCCAAAGGATAAAGGTAAAGAAAGAAAATCAAACAGGAAAGAAATAGCCCCAGCCCTGCGATGAGAATAAATTTTTTTCCTGATTGGGGTTTGTGAAAATAATAATCTATTAAGGTCATCAAAAAAATGATACCAACAATACATGCAGAAAGAGTATGACAGAAAAGAACAATGATCGAGGTAGCAAGAGCAAGAATCAAATAAAAGATCGATTCCCTAGAAAATGCTAACAAACCCATCAAGATACTCAAAGTCGCAAAAAATGCTGTGATGGTATAAAAACGGTGATATTGAGAATAAAAAATATGTTCAGGAGAAAGAGTTAGGCATATCACGACCCCTAGACTGATCTCTCGATTGAAAATAAACGGAAGTAATATCCCCAGAATTAAAATTTGTAGCCATCCCATCAGAGCAGGAATCGAGCGAGCAGATAATTCTCCGATGCCGAATAATTCTCGAGCAAGGTAATGAAATCCGATCGAGATTGGAATCATCTTAGGGACATTCTCATCACCATAACTATTTTGCTTAGGATGAAGAAATAATTCAATTTCGTTATAGGTCCCGAGTTCGTCCGATGCGAAAGACCAATAAGCTAACCCCCCTAAACGTAAGCCAGCAGCTAGAATTAATGTGAATATCAGAATGTAAAGATATGATTTTCGATCGATCTGAGAATCTATCATGATTTATCCTAATCCACAAGCATTTAAAATAAGATCATGAACATTTTCCATCGGAAGCCAATTGGTATTCGGTTTAGGTCCCGTCCCGATCAGGATCGGGGCATTCTCGGGATTGGTAGCCGGCAATCCATGACTCCCTTTTACTATTGAGGCATCGAGTGGAATGACATCCAGTTTCATCCGGAAGCCCAATTTTTTCTGGATGACCTTCCGAATCACTTTCAGTTTTGGAAACAGAATTTTGGGATCAAAAAATAATTCACACGGATCATACCCAGGCTTAGCGTGAATGGCAACGGTCCGTGCATAATCAGGAGCATCTTCATCGTTCAACCAAAATGGATAAGCAAACCATGATTTAGGTTGACTAAGCGCAATGATTTCACCCGAACGGGAATGATTGAGATGAAACGCTGATCGTTCCTCGCCAACAAGAATTTTGCTTACACCCGTGATATTTTTTATTAAGCTAGCCACAGGTTTAATGTCATCTGGATTATTGATATAAATATGTGCTAATTGATGATCACAAACAGCAAAAGCACGGGATTGGAATAAATCAATTTGTTCACCAAATGGCCCGTTACGAACCTCAAGCCAGCCCTCTCGACGTAATTCACGATTCAAATAAACAGGTGTATCAACATCACAATGCCCATATTCCGAGACAACCCAAACTTGTGCCCCTTTCTTCTCAGCAATATCAAGGATTGGTGTACAGGCATCATCAAGTTCTTGAACCAATTTGCGCATATCAGCACCACTCGGCCCATAACGTTGGGGATCATAATCTAAATGAGGTAGATAAATCAATGTCAAATCGGGCGATTCTTTTTGGATCACCTCGGCACTCGCCTGAGCAATCCATTGAGTGCAGGGTAATCCCGCCTTAGGTCCCCAAAATGTGTGAAAGGGGAACGGACCGAATTTCTCTTCTAAATGACGAACCAGATGTTGCGGATGACCGTGAATTCCAAATATCTTATTTCCATCAATTCCATAGTGAGGTTTCGGTGTTACAGAAAAATCAACATTGGCTCCTTGATTGAACCACCAAAACATTTTGGCAACTCGAAAAACCTTCCTGCGAAGTTTCGCCCGATCTTTCGCAGTTTGATACAAAGGTTCTGCTTGCATCAGGCGATTCGATTGTTGCCAAAATCTTACCTCATTTGTGTCTCGGAACAGCCAACCGTTCCCCACAATACCATGACCAAAAATGCTCTTTCCCGTGAGAATCGTTGCTTGGGCAGACATGGTAACTGCAGGGACAACATCGTGTAATGCTACTTGCCATTGACGATTCGCCAAAGCCTGCAGTTTCGGTGCATAAGGGAGTAATTGAGGGGTTAAACCCACAGCGTTAATCAAAACCAGCAAGTGAACTCCTTCGCAGAAATTTTAAGATTTATTGAATGGAGATTTCGCATGTTTGGGGCTAAAAAATAAATCCTCTTTTTTAATCAATGGTTTTTTCGCAAATGGTTTATATAAGGGGTCACCAATCAAAGTTCCCATCCAACTTGCAAAATAAACCGTTCGGTGATAACACTCAACTAAGGTATATTCACCTGTTGCCAAGTGAGCAAAAAACTCCGCCGGTTTCGGAAAACCGACGGTATAAGGTTCCGCCACCGGTCCTAAGGTAGCGCAGGCCCCCTTCTCTAATAAATTTTTGCACCAATACTTGGCATCGGGTCGTCGTAAGGAAACCGCCTCGGAACTAGCCAAATGCCATGCAACGGCCCCTTTCACAAATTTGTTACTATCCACAAAATTGGCATGAGAGTACCAACCACAATAAAGGGCAGAATCGGCACAGGAACCGGCAGCGAAAACTTCAGGTTTATCATCTAAAATAACATCCATTTTGGCATCTTTGAATATCTGGGCCATCTCTCGCATCGATTCATCGTAACCACTGTAACCCGTTCCACTCGGGTCCGTTTTCAAATCGAGTTTAATTCCTCGGGCATCGACATAGACCTTTCCTTGCAAACCGATCAATTCCGTTGCTACTGCATCATCAATCATTCTCTTAACAATTTCGGCACTGGGACCATCCAGACGACAGGTCATCATCACAGGAGGACTATCTTTTCTGTCTTCTTCAGAAAATTTCCAATAATTCGCATTGATTACCCATCTTTGAAGAGGATATTTTTCCCACCACAGCAACATTAATTCAGAATCGACAGATGCTTGCGATTCACTGTGATTTAAAATACGAATTTGATTCAACAAGAGATTTTCTCTGGCTTGTAATTTCTTTTCTTCGCCTTTTTGTTTATCGAGCTGTGTTTTTTTATCCTCATCGATTTTATCTTTCATCGATTCAATTGAGTTGATTTCCTCTCGAATTTGTTTCAGTTCCTGCTTCAACGATTTAAGTTCCTGTTCCAGATTTTCTCTCTTCTTTTTTTCTTCATCGGAAGGTGTGCTTGCACCCACTCGGAGCGGAACACTATACATGCAAAGAATCACTTTGATTTTATCTTTTCGGCCTTGAAGATTTTTTCGTAAGGGGGTTAATATTTTTTCATCGTAATCTTTTCTGGAGATGTCTTCTTCTTTTGGCAAGTCAAGGATGACAAAGTTTTCTTCAGGAACTTTCCGTACCTTTGCATAGTGAATCGCTAAATCCTTTGATTCTGGTACATTCTTATTGATGACAATGCAAATCTGTTCTGGTGTGATTGCCAAAAGTGTGATAGGGCAACCTAAGAATAATAGCATGACAAATCGGATCATTGGAAACCTCAAACTGGAAATTTATCAGAACTCGGAATCATCGTAATCCTTCTGTTCCTGTGAGAATCTTCTGGATTGGTTTAGATCACTCGGCTGAAATGCTAACTCGTGAGGTAAATCAACTGATGGGAGTCTATCCCCTCCGAGTGCGAGATATTCATCATAGAGCTGAATCAGAATATGTTCATAAGCAACTTGGCTTACTGTGTTCGCAGGATAAATTCCGATTAGGCAGAATAGAAAACCAATCAATGTGACTAAGAAACTCAACATCATGTTAATAATAACAACGATCACATGCTTGAAACCGAGTGTTTTTACAAAATTGAGGGCAAATCGAGATGCACCTTTTATATCCAATTTTTGATACTTCTGAGAATAAAGAAGCAACGGACCCATCACATACGAGATCATGAAACCCAAAAAGAGACCTAGTATTGCTAAGATAATTGGAATCAGAATTGGTTCATCGAGTGCAATACCGATCCCAAAAGCAATTGCTGCAAGTATCAAATAAATTGGCAGAATAATTAGTAATGAAAAAATTAACACCGTAACAAAAGGCCAAAGACCTAATTTCAAATAATCCAGAAATCGATCAAATGAGAAATCCGGATAATTTTCCCGCTTTTCATCTTTAAGCAACCACTCTGCTATCACCACCATGTATCCCAGAAAAATAATCGGCCCTATCGCAGGGATTAATGAGATTATGGTACCAAATAATACGTTTTTAAAACCGGTTTGTGGTTTACGAAGAAAAAAGAGATAGGCCTTAGCGTAATCCATAAGATTCTCTTGAAAAAGGAGATTAGAGCGGGTTGATTAAGCACCTAATTTTGCTCTACATTCGTCGAGAATAATTTTAGTCGCCGTGGCACCGACTCGCGTTACTCCCAAGGCTCGCACGGCAAGGACTCGTTCATAGGTCCGGACTCCACCGGCTGCCTTAACTTGAACGTGGGGGGGGGAATACTTTCTCATGAGTGCTAAATCATGATCTGTGGCACCGCTCTCACCATATCCCGTTGAGGTTTTGACCCAATCGACATGCAAATCACCACAAATTTTGCACAGTTCAATTTTGTGTTCGTCCTTAAGGAAGCAATTCTCAAAAATTACTTTGACCTTGGCCCCAGCTTGGTGGGCTGTTTTGGTCACGCCCTCAATATCTTGGGCCACATATTTCCAATCGCCGCTTAAAACTTTGCCGATGTTCACCACCATATCCAGTTCGACGGCACCATCATGAATTGCCTTTTCGGATTCAGCAATTTTAATTTCTGTCGTATGTCCACCATGAGGGAACCCAATCACTGTTCCTACCAGCACATCCGATCCTTGCAGAATTTCTTTTGCTAAGGGAACGGCATAAGGTTTGATACAAACCGAAGCCACACGATATTCTAACGCTAACTTACACCCCGCCTCAAGTTCCGTATCGGTTAAAACGGGTTGCAAAAGCGAATGATCGAACATTTTAGCAAGTTCAGCAAAAGATGGTTGCACGCGATTCTCCAACAAAGCTATTTGGGATTCATCTTATGTTTCTTCGTGCAAAAGAGTAGAGAATCATTGATATTCTGAAGATCGTACTGATATTTTACTCACTCACACGAACAATACGATAAATCCCAACGCGATATTGCCCATCTCCTTGGCTTTCGAGGGGAGTTCTTCCCCCATAATACCCCATACACACCTTCAGTGGGTAACCACTATTGAGATATCCGGAACCGATCTGTTCGAGTTCTATCCCACTCTCTTGAATGATTTTTTCCAGTTCCTGTTCGTGACTCATTACAAGCAAATCGTTGACCTGAGGTCGATCTCGATTAACTGTAAGGGGGCGACAGCCAGATTCTCTCAAATAATATCCAAAACCGTACCAATTCGCGTACCAGATTGTTCGATTTCTAGGATATTCTTCGTTCAGACGGGCAGTGATTTGTCGAGCTTGATCGCGACAAGCACAGGTATCAAGAAGATCGGTCATATAGATCACCAGAGCAAAGGAGATTTGAAACACTACGATAATAGGAATCCAAAATTGGGGTGGCTGTCTGAGTTCTGTAAATCGCATAACCCCAAACGTGAAAACAATGATAATTCCCATCACTCTTCGCACGGCAGGAAACGGTGAAAGAGCAAAATAACCGGCGATTTCTAGCAAAAACCAGCCACCGAGGAATAGCCAACAGATTTGATCATATTTCGGTGAACTGCGCCATCGAGTATGAATATCCCTAACCAGCAAAATTAATAGATATGTACTCAGAATAGAATAAACAGCATAGACGATATTAGAAAGGCATAAGGCTGATTTTCCGTCTCCTTTCGTGATTAAAGGTGACTGTGATGAGCAAAATACGAATGATGTGAATCCTAACAAGTAAATGGCCGTAACTAGAATAAGTCGACTTGATCTCCAACCAAAAGCGTGTAAACCCAATAGGACAATCGCGGGAACCATTCCTGCGACTTGGCTAAAGAGCGGTAGGATTAACCTGTCCACTCGCAAGGCTGCTCCTCCTTTCCGCTGATTGAATTGAGTAATAAAGTGCGAACTTCCCTGAATGGAATACAAATACAATTCCCATCCAATCGCTAAAGCTACCCCCATCCCGACGATAAATAACCCACGAATTACTTGCTTATGCAATAAACACCATAGCCCAATCGCACAACCAGTTACCATTGCCGTATATTTTGTTTGCAGAGCCAAGCTCAACATTATGGCCGACAGAATCGACCAACGGAAGGAATTCTTCTCTGTGGCATGGATTGCACAAACCCATGCGAATAATCCCAACGACCAAACGGGAATCTCGAGCATGAAATTAAAGCTCGGTAGGAGAACAGGAGAAAATAGCCCCAGCCACAGAAATGGGATTTGATATGAAGGTGCGAAGCGTTTAAGTATTTCGGCAAAAGAATAGGTTAATATCAGCAAATAAGGTACCAGCCACCATTTGATGAAAAGCAAATCATCCGAGAAGATCGCCATTCCTAGGGCCATCCAATATAGATGAACTGGTGGATTGAGAAGCTCGTTGGCTTTGCTTAGATGAGGTGAGCCATAGTCAAAATCGTAAGGTCGAAGAGGGTGTTGAGAGAATTCTTTGGCATAGGTAAGGAAAGGGGTGTCATCAATATGAACGGGCTTAACACTGTTCAACCCCGTTATTAACAGGCTAAGGCCAATAATGTGAACCCATCTTTGTTTGAAAGTGATTGGGCGCATCAATTGAGTTAATCCTATGTAACGTGGTTGCGAGAATAATATCTAGAATAAAAAAACACATCGATTATCCAACCCGCTCGACATAAAAAATTTTTATGAAATAACACACCTTCTTTTTGAAACTTCTGTGTAACCTTGTCCTTTCCCATGTTCGAGCTACGTCTATCCTTATCAACATAACCTTCTCACAACCTGTTTTAGGAATCTCTCGATGATCCGACTCAGTTTGCTATTTCTCCTCACCGCACTGCTAATTCCGCTCGCTTCCTCGGCAGCGGAGCCGATTCGCGTACTCATTGTGGATGGGCAAAACAACCATAATTGGAAAGCAACCACCCCAATCCTCAAAAAAACACTAGAAGATACCGGTTTGTTTAAAGTCGATGTGGCCACGGCTCCTGCACCTGTTGGCAAAGCACCGCCCCCTCCCAAAAATGCCGACGATAAAGCCGCCATGCAGAAATACGAAGCCGACCTTGAGAAGTTCAAACTGAGCGCTGCCCAGTACAAAAAAGACATGGCGGCCTTTCGTCCCAAATTCAGCGACTACCAAGCCGTGGTCTCGAACTACAACGGCGAACTTTGGAGCGAAGAAACCCAACGCGATTTCGTGAAATACGTTGAACAAGGAGGGGGATTTGTTGTTGTTCATGCCGCGAATAATGCGTTCCCGCAATGGCCTGAGTATAACCTGATTATTGGTGTGGGAGGCTGGGGGGGCCGGAATGAGAAATCGGGTCCGTATATCCGGCTCCGCGATGGGAAATTCACCTTAGATACCAGCAAAGGCAACGGTGGCTCGCACGGGGCGCAACATGAGTTTGTTGTTGAAATTCGCGATAAAGAACATCCTATCACCAAAGGGCTTCCCGAAAAATGGTTGCATGCCAAGGATGAACTTTATGATCGTCTACGAGGGCCTGCCAAAAATGTTCACGTTCTAGCCACTGCCTTTGCCGATCCCAAAACGGGGGGGAGCGGCGAGCATGAACCTATGCTTATGGTCATTGAGTATGGCAAGGGGCGTGTGTTTCACACCACTTTAGGACATGCCGACTATTCCATGAAATGTGTCGGCTTTGCGGTGACATTCTCTCGGGGAGTCGAATGGGCGGCCACAGGTAAGGTGACTCAGAAGGTGCCGGAGGATTTCCCCAAGGTTGATAAGACCTCTTCTCGTCCCTAGAAATTCCTGTCGGGTTATTCGGGATAGCACTCAATCCCCACTCCAAGTCGATTCCGCTCTCGATGACACCTCTCGTCTTTAAGATTTGTATGGACTGATTCCCTTCAAAGCAGAAACCGACTATACGCCCGCCACAACATTCTCCAAATGTGAGTGCCAAACTTAATCCATTCTTGTCCTAAATAAAACTATTCTCTGCTGTCAATTTTGTCGGATCAATTTTCTGTATTGATCAAATTCATTTTATTGATTAAAGGATTTGTCCGATAATACCTTCTATAACGGTTTCCTCTGATGTTTAGGAATGCATAGATGGGCAGGTTGTAGCGATTTTAACGATAAAAACCGCCCTTGATTATGCTCTGTCCTGAATCGATTGAATCTTTTGATTATTATTTTGAGGAATCTGGAAATTGCGACTTGACAAATTGAGGATTATTGAATTTAGTGATGCATAGGTTGTAAGGATTGCGTTGACTTTGCTGATTAGGCAAGAAAGTCTGATTAGCCATTCTAACAATCGAGTTTCGTTGCTGAGTTTGTGCGACGACCTCTCCTTGTTTTAGGTGATACTATGAGATTTTTAGATGAGTTTTGGGGTGAAAACCTCACCACAAAACGGGGTTCGAGCCGGCTAGGGTTACTCGAGCTTGATAACCGTGTAGTCCCCGCGAACCTTGGGGTTGCGGCCCAATTCAATGCGTTCATTTTGAACGATGCGTACCTTTTCAATAGTGATATTGAAGGTCGAGTGGCGATCGGCGGGAGCGCCCTGATCGAAAACTACTCGGTGGGGGCGTTACTTCCCAATTCTCATGGCACCAGCGATAGCTTGGTTGTTGCTAAGTGGTTGGGATTCAACTACGGTCAAGTCAACGGCGGAAACATCGCTTATGGCGAGTCGATCGGCCTGAATTCTGTCGGTGTTCCTCACGGGACCGTTCGACAAGACAGCAACGCCGTCAACTTCGCCGCCACCAAAGCGGATTTGCTCGCCAAATCGGCCGCGTTTGCTGCTCTTCCCTCGAATGGTACGGTGGCCAACAACTGGGGGAACTTAGTTCTGACGGGTCACAACCCTGGTGTCAACGTCTTTAACCTCACCGCTGCACAACTTCAAGGAATCCACAGCATCACGATCAATGTGGCTAATGGTTCCACGGTGTTGATTAACGTTTCGGGAACCGATGTTGCGATCAAGAACCTTGGCTATAGCCTCCAAGGGACCGATGCTTCCAAAGTGTTGCTCAACTTCTCCCAAGCGAAGAACCTGACCATCGAGGGAGTGGGGATTTTTGGGAGTATTTTGGCCCCCGAAGCGATTACTCGATTCAACAACGGTGTGATTCATGGGACTGTGGTGACCGGATACCTCAAGGGATATGGGCAAATCAATTTGGTGACCCCATGCT